>JBAVRG010000035.1:0-7201 GCA_049694795.1 Mycobacteriales bacterium | reverse complement strand
GGCGAGGTCCGCGAAGGCGGTGCCGCGGGCCGCCCACGCCGGGTCGTCGGGGGCCAGCCCCATCTCGGCGGCCAGGCGCACCGCCCGCTCCCCCTGGGCCGCGCTCACCAGGTCGGTCTCGGCGGTGCGTCCGGCAGCGTCCTGCGCCCAGGCCGCGACCGCCGCGTGCCGACGGGCCCGCTCGGCCTTGGTCAGCCCGGCGTAGGCGACGTCCCGCACCAGGGTGTGCGCGAACCGGTAGCCACCCTCCTCGCACGGCTCCAGCAGCCGCCGCTCGACGAGGTCGGCCACGGCGGCGCTCACCACCCCGGGCTCGCCGTGGCCCGAGGCCCTGCCCACCGCTTCGAGGGCCCCGAGGGTGGCCCGCTGCCCGACCACGCTGGCGTCCCGGAGCACGCCCTTGGCCGCGCCGGTGAGGTCGTCGATGCGGGCGGCGAGAACCGCCTGCACCCCGGCCGGGAGCACCTCGTCGGGGAGCTCGCCCGCCAGCACCCACCGGTCCTCCCCACGACGCAGCATGCCGCGGTCGACGAGCAGGTGGAGCAGTTCGGCGAGGAAGAAGGGGTTGCCCTGGGCACGCGACAGCAGGGAGTCGCGCACCGAGTCGTCGATGTCGCTGGACCCGAGATAGGCCCGCAGCAGCCGCTCGGCCGCGCTCTCCTCCAGCGGGAGCAGCGGCAGCAGCTCGCACTCCGGCAGCTGCAGCCACCACTCGGGGCGTCCCGGGACGTCGAGCATGTCCATGCGGCCGAGGGCGAGCAGCAGCACCCGGCCGCGCACCTCACGGGCCACGTGCAGCAGGCCGTCCACCATCGTCGGGGTGGCCCAGTGCAGGTCGTCGAGCACGAGCACCAGCGGGCCCTCGGACGCGAGCGCGCTGAAGAGGGCGGCCACGGCCTCACGGACCTTGTCGCCACCCACCATCGCGCCAGGGGTGACGCCCTCCCGGGGCGCGGACTGGGCGGGTTCCTCCAGGCCGAGCAGCTGTCGGAGCCGCTCGGCCATCCGGTCCGGCACCGCGCCGGCGTACGCGGGGTGCTCGAGGCGGGCCACCATGCGGTCGACCCGCTCCCGGGCGGTGTCGACGTCGTCGCTCTCCTCGATGCCGCAGGCGGTGCGGATCATCTCGGCCACCGCCGCGAGGTCCCTGCCCTCGCCGTACGGTGCGCTGCGTCCCCACAGCACCCGGGCCTCGGGCAGCTCGCCGGCGAACCGGCTGAGCTCCTGGGCGATCCGGGTCTTGCCGACCCCGGCCTCGCCGGTGACCAGCACGGTGCGCGGCGTCTCGCGCTCGACCGCGTCGAAGAGCCGGCCGATGAGCAGCCCCAGCTCGGCGTCGCGCCCGAGGAACGGCGCCTCGTCACCCAGGCCGAGCCGGGTGGCCCCTGCCGGCCGGAGGCCGACCAGCTCGAACGCCTCGACCGGCTCGCGCTTGCCCTTCAGCCGCAACGGCTGCAGGGCGCGCCAGCTCGCGATCGACATCGTCGCGAGCGCGGTGTCCCGCCCGGCGACGACCGCCCCGATGCCCGCGGCGTCGGAGAGCCGGCTCGCGGTGTTCACGGTGTCGCCGACCACCGTGTAGGCCAGGTGCGCCTGCACCCCCGCCACCACCTCGCCGGTGTTCAGCCCGACCCGCAGGCCGAGCTGGCGCCCACCGCCGCTCTCCTCGGCGACCAGCCGGCGTACCGCGGCCTGCATCTTCGCGGCCGCCCGGACCGCCCGCTCGGCGTCGTCCTCGTGCGCGGTGGGAGCGCCGAAGACCGCCATCAGGCCGTCACCCACCAGCTTGTCGACGTGGCCGCCGTACTCGGTGACGATGCCTGCCAGGGACGCGAGCACCCGGTCGGTGACCACCCCCACCCGCTCCGGGTCGAGGTCCTCCGCCCAGCTGGTGAAGTCCGACAGGTCACCGAACAGCACGGTGACGACGCGGCGCTCGTTCTCGAGGTCGGCGCTGGGGCCACCGGGCAGCGGCGAGCCGCAGGAGAAGCAGAAGCGGGCGCCAGGCACCGTGGGGGTGCTGCACACCGCGCAGGTCATCGACGTCATCCGCGCAGGTAGTCGAGCTGCGCGCGCACGGACATCTCCGCGGCGTGCCAGAGCACGCGGTCGACGTCGGCGTAGACGACCTCCACGACCTCGCGGGGCGTGCTCGCCCCCGCGGCAACCACAGCCCGCACCTGCTCCAGCCGCTGCTCGCGGTGGTCGAGGTAGTGCTGCGCCGCCCGACCCGCGTGCGGCAGCTCCGGTCCGTGTCCCGGGAGCACGGTGCGGTCCCCCAGGTCGCGCAGCCGCTGCAGCGAGTCGAGGTACGCCGCCAGCACGCCGTCCGGGTGCGCGACCACGGTGGTCCCGCGCCCGAGGATGGTGTCGCCGGTCAGCACGGCGTCCTCCAGCGCGAACGACAGCGAGTCGCTGGAGTGCCCCGGCGTGTGGTGCACCCGGACCTCCAGCCCGGCAGCGACCACCACATCGCCCTCGGCGAGGCCCTCGTCGCCGAGCCGGTGCGCCGGGTCGAGCGCCCGCACCGGGGCTCCGGTGAGCTCGGCGAGCCTCCGGGCGCCGGCGCTGTGGTCGTGATGGCCGTGCGTGAGCAGCACCACCTCGACCGGGCCTTGCGCGGCGACCTCGACCAGGTGCTCCTCGATGAGCGGACCAGGGTCGACGACGATGCAGCGCTCCTCGCCGGGCGCGCGCAGCACCCAGGTGTTGGTGCCCTCGAGGGTCATCGGACCCGGGTTCGGAGCGAGCACCACCGCGGCGCTCGCCGTGACCTGGCGCATCAGTGCCGAAGGACCGTGGTCGGGTAGTCGACGTCCCCCGGTACGACGAACTTCACCGTGTCGTCGGGCTGCACGACCAGCTTCGGCGCCACCAAGGTGACCGTGCGCTCGGCGTCCAGCGCGCTGCGCACGTCGGGGAAGCCGGACAGGTCCTGGAGGCTGCTGAAGGTCGGTGGCAGCAGCTCGAGCCCTTGCTCCAGGGCGTCCGCGGGCCGGATCCACAGCCGCTGGTCGGCCTCGCCGCCGACGTGCCGGCAGACCTGCCCTGCGGGCATCTCGGCCAGGAAGAAGCGGGTGTCGAAGCGCTTGGGCTCGACCTCCGGGGTGATCCACTGGGCGAACGGCCGCAGCAGGTCGGTGCGCAGCACCAGGCCTCGGCGCGCGAGCAGCTCCGACATCGACTGCTCGCGGGACTCGAGCGCGACCCGCTCGGCCTCCCACTCGTCGCTGCTCACGTCGGCGAGCAGCTCGTTCTCGGACGGCCCGGCGAGCAGGACGCCGCACTCCTCGAACGTCTCCCGCACGGCTGCGCACACCAGTGCGCGCGCGAGCGGCTCGTCGGCGCGGAACCACGCAGCCCACTGCGCCGGGGGCGGGCCGGCCCAGCCGATGTCGGCCTGCTCGTCGTCGACGTCGACCGAACCGCCGGGGAACACGTGCATGCCGCCGGCGAACGCCATGCCCTTCACGCGCCGCAGCAGGTAGGCCTCCGGACCACCTGGTGCGTCGCGCAGCAGCACCACCGTCGACGCGTCCCGAGGGACGGTCGGTGTCTTCTCGCCACGGTGGAAGGCGCGGGCGAGCTCCTCGAGCTGCTCCAGTCCTGCGGGACGCGACATGCCCGGAGCCTAGGGGGTGACCTCGACGATGATCTCCACCTCCACCGACGCGTCCAGCGGCAGCGCCGCGACGCCGACCGCGGAGCGCGCGTGCCGGCCCGCGTCGCCGAAGACCTCGCCGATCAGCTCGGAGGCGCCGTTGACGACCGCCGGCTGCCCCGTGAACCCGGGTGCGCTCGCCACGAACCCGACCACCTTCACCACCCGCACCACGCTGTCGAGGCCGACGAGGGCGTGCACGGCCGCCAGCGCGTTGAGCGCGCAGGTGCGGGCCAGCTCCCTGGCCTGCTCCGGCGTGACCGGGCCGCCGACCAGACCGGTCTGGGCCATCGCGCCCTCGACCATGGGCAGCTGGCCGCTGGTGAACACCAGGTCGCCGGTGCGCACCGCCGGCACGTACGACGCCAGCGGCGGCACCACCGACGGCAGCTCCAGGCCGAGCTCGCGCAGCCGCGTGAGGGCGCTCATGCGCTCTTGGGGCGCTTGAAGTAGGCCACCAGCTGCTCGGCGTTGGGGCCCGGGACCACCTGCACCAGCTCCCAGCCGTCCTCGCCGAAGTTGTCGAGGATCTGCTTGGTCGCATGGATGAGCAGCGGCGCCGTCATGTACTCCCACTTCTGCATGCACGGGAGCGTAACGGGCCGCCGGAGGTCCTCCGGTGGGCCGGCGACGCCGTACCGGTCAGGCGGAGCGCTGCTCCGACTCGGCGGCGCGCTTGCGGATCAGCCGACGGCGCTCGAGCTCGTTGAGCCCGCCCCAGATGCCGTGCGGCTCCTGGACGGCCAGGGAGTAGTCGAGGCAGGCCTGCTGGACCGGGCAGGCCCGGCACAGGGCACGGGCGTAGCCCTCGCGCAGGTCCTTCTCCTCCTTGTGCTCGAAGTGCGGCGGGGGGAAGAAGTGCACCGCGTTGTCGCGGCGGCACTCGGCGGACCCGCGCCACGTCGGCTCGATCGCTGGGGTGTGCATAGGTGCTGTTCCTCCGTCAAACGCAGGGTGTGGCCTGCATCACACAGATCCCTGATTCGCGCTCCGGCGCCGACTTCCTGCTGACAGCCGAGAAGGATCTGCGACGGATCTGCGCCCGGCCGGATCGCAGGGTCGCGGCCGCGCGCCTAGGCTCGGCACATGTCCGACTTCCGGTCCGTGCGCCTGCACGTCGTCTCGGGCAAGGGCGGCACCGGCAAGACCACGGTGGCTGCTGCGCTCGCGCTGGCGCTGGCCGGCGGCGGCAGGAAGGTCCTGCTGGTCGAGGTCGAGGGACGGCAGGGCATCGCCCAGCTGTTCGACACGCCCCCGCTGCCGTACGAGGAGCGCAAGGTCGCGGTCGCGCCCGGCGGCGGGGATGTCTACGCGCTGGCCGTCGACCCCGAGCAGGCGCTGCTCGACTACCTGCACATGTTCTACAAGCTCAGCCCGACCGGGCTGCCGGCCCGCACGCTGCGGCGGATCGGGGCCATCGACTTCGCGACCACCATCGCCCCGGGCCTGCGGGACGTGCTGCTCACCGGCAAGGTCAAGGAGGCGGTCGTCCGCCAGGACCGCGGACAGCCCTGGTACGACGCCGTGGTCCTGGACGCCCCGCCCACCGGACGGGTGCCGCGGTTCCTCAACATCAGCCACGAGATCGGCGGTCTGGCGAAGGTCGGCCCCCTCAAGAACCAGAGCGACGGCGTGATGGCCGTCTTCAAGAGCCCGCAGACCGCGGTGCACCTCGTCACCCTGCTCGAGGAGATGCCGGTGCAGGAGACGCTCGACGCGGTCGAGGAGCTCACCTCGCTCGGGCTGCCGGTCGGCGGCGTGGTCGTCAACGGCGTCCGGACCCCGATGCTGTCCTCGGCCGACCTGCAGGCCGCGGAGCGCGGGCAGCTGGACACCGCTGCTCTCGCCGCGGGCCTGCAGAGCGTCGGGCTGGACGTGGCGCTCGCCCCGGTCCTCGCCGAGGAGGCCGCCGACCACGCCGCGCGGGTGGCGCTGGAGGAACGCGGCCGGGACGCGCTCGCCGAGCTGCACCGCCCGTCGTACGAGCTGCCGCAGCTGTCGGACGGGATCGACCTGGGCTGCCTGTACGAGCTGGCCGCGATGCTGAAGGCGCAGGGCATGGCATGACCCGCCTCGACCTCGACCACGTCCTCGACACCGCCGAGATCGTCGTCTGCTGCGGGTCCGGCGGCGTCGGCAAGACCACGACCGCGGCGTCGCTGGCGCTGCGCGCTGCCGAGCGCGGCCGCAAGACGGTCGTGCTGACCATCGACCCGGCCCGCCGGCTCGCGCAGGCCATGGGGCTGACCGAGCTCGACAACACCCCCCGCGAGGTGAAGGGGGTCGACGGCGACCTCGACGCGATGATGCTCGACATGAAGCGGACGTTCGACGAGATCGTCCTCACCCACGCGGAGCCCGAGAAGGCGGACCAGATCCTCGCCAACCCCTTCTACCAGGCGCTCTCGAGCTCGTTCGCCGGGACGCAGGAGTACATGGCGATGGAGAAGCTCGGTCAGCTGAAGGCCCTGGGCAGCTACGACCTCATCGTCGTCGACACCCCCCCGACCCGGTCCGCCCTCGACTTCCTCGACGCCCCGGACCGCCTCACGACCTTCCTCGACGGCCGGCTCGTCAAGGTGCTGCTGGCGCCCGCGAAGGCCGGCGGCAAGGCCTACCTGAAGGTCGTCACGGTCGGCTTCAACGTCTTCACGAGCGCCATCACCCGCATCATCGGGGCCTCCGTGCTGCAGGACGTGTCGCAGTTCGTGGCCGCGCTCGAGACCATGTTCGGCGGCTTCCGGGAGCGGGCGCAGGCCACCTACGACCTGCTCAAGGACCCCGGGACGGCGTTCGTCGTCGTCGCCACCCCCGAGCGGGACGCGCTGCGTGAGGCGTCGTACTTCGTCGAGCGCCTCGAGACCGAGAAGATGCCGCTCGCGGGGCTGGTCGTGAACCGGGTGCACCGCTCCGCAGCGTCCGGCCTGACCGCCGAGCGGTCGCTGGCCGCCGCCGAGGGGCTCGACCCGACGTCACTGACCGCCGGGGTGCTGCGGCTGCACGCCGACCGGCTCGCCCTCGCGCAGCGCGAGAGCCACCTGCAGGAGCGGTTCACGATGGCGCACCCGGCGGTGCCGGTGGTCGAGGTGGCGGCCCAGCCGGGCGACGTGCACGACCTGGACGGCCTGCGCGCGGTCGGCGCAGAGCTCGCCTGCAGCTGAGTGGCCCTCCGCAAACGATCTACCGCTCACGGGGGTCTGGGACGGCGGGTCGGGCACCACGAGAGGTAGATCCTCTGCCCCTCCGGCGTGATCTACCGCTCACGGGTCTCAGGGCCGGCGGGTCGGACACCACGAGAGGTAGATCGGCGACGGGGCCGGACTTTGACCGCCGGCGCGGCCTACGAGGCGGTGCTCTCCGAGACCAGCGACGAGGCCCGGGCCGCAACGAACAGCTGCTTCCAGGACTGCACATCGGGACGCCGCCGCAGCAGGGCCCGGCGCTCACGCTCGGTCATCCCGCCCCAGACCCCGAACTCCACCTGGTTGTCGAGGGCGTCCGCGAGGCACTCGGTGCGCACCGGGCAGCCCATGCAGATCG
>JBAVRG010000034.1:0-11616 GCA_049694795.1 Mycobacteriales bacterium | reverse complement strand
GCGCCGGCGAGCGCCGAGGCCTCACCGGCGACGTAACGGGCCGGGACCTCGAGCAGGCGGGCCGGCACCGCATCGCGGCCCGACCGCTCGCCCATCGCCTGCGCCAGTACGGCGGGCAGCCGGCCCTCACCGTGCACCGCGAGCACGACCTCGCGTGCGTGGATCGCCCTCGCCGCCAGCTGCGCCCCGTCGAGCACGAGGTGGGGCGTCAGACCGAGCAGCGTGCGGTCCTTGAGGCTGGCCGGCTCTCCCTCCGCGCCGTTGGCGATCAGCAGCCCCCGCTTGCCGGACTCCCAGGCCGCTGCCAGCTTGCGCGCAGCCGGGAAACCCGCCCCGCCGCGGCCCCGCAGGCCCGCACCCGCCAGGGCCTGCTGCAGGTGCCTGGCGTCGTGCCTGCCAGGTGCAGGCAGGTCTCCGTGCAGGGCGCGGTGCTCAGCGAGGGTGAGGGGACGGCCGTCCTGCCGGCAGCCTGCGGACAGCCGCTGGAGCCGGGTGACCTCCGGCGCCGGGTTGGTCAAACCAGCCGTCATGGCAGCGCCGTCACAGGGGGCAGGGCCTTCTTCGACCAGCCCGGCGCCAGGGGACCGTGGGCGGCCCAGCTCGCCCCCACGGACGTGGTGAGCAGCAGCACGACCAGGCCCGCCATCCGCGCCACCGGTGGGGCGCTGCCGGAGATGAGGCGCCAGCCGGCGGCCCACACGACGAGGGCGATGCAGACCAGGCCGAGCCGGTGCACGGTCTGCGCGTGCATGTCGCTGCCGCTGCCCAGAGCGTGCACGACGGCCAGCGGCCACAGCGCGTAGGCGCCCCAGTGCACGACCCGCCAGCCGCGATGGCCGAGCCGGGTCCGCAGCACGCTCGTCACCACCACCGCCACGAGCAGGTCCAGCGCCAGCGTGCCGAGGCCGATCCAGACCGGTCTGTAGCCGGCGGCGAACGGCACCACCACGTCGAGCAGGTGAAGGGGGACGTAGGAGTCGGCGACCGCCGTGCCGATGTGCACCGCGAGCAGCACGCTCGCAACGAGGGGTAGCTGGCGGTGCAGTCCCTGCACGACGGCGCGCCAGGAGGTCGGCTCACCGGGACGGCCGGTCGACAGGACGCCCAGCACCATCACGATGGTGAGCAGCACCAGGCTGACCAGGCCGGAGCTGCGGTCGATCCACCAGAGCAGCCTCGGGTCGTTCATCGCAGGGCCCCGTCTTCGGGCCAGCCGTTGACCCGCACGCCCTCGCCGGTGCGGGCCCGCAGAAGGGCGGGCAGCCCGGCGGCCTCGAGCCAGGCGGGGGCCTCGGCCCCGAGGACCACGGCCGCCGTGGACGCGGCGTTCGCTGCCAGGCAGGTCGGGGCGCACACGGTCACGCACTCCCACACCGGAGGCACCGGCAGGCCGGTGGCGGGGTCGAGGATGTGGTGCATCACCTGGCCGCCTCGGCGCCAGGTGCGAGCGGTCGTGCTGGAGGTGGCCAGTCCGCCCGACGCGAGGGCGACGGTCTGCAGGACCGCGCCGCCGGGGCGGTCGGTGACCGCGACCGGCCAGCCGCCCTCGGGAGCGGGGCCGACGACCGCGATGTCGCCGCCGAGGTTGACGAGCACTCCCGTCCCCAGGGCGGCGATCCGGTCGGCCAGCCCGTCGGCGGCCCAGGCCTTGGCGGTGGCGCCCAGGTCGAGGTCGGCTCCCGCGGGCAGTGTCACCTCGCACCCGTCCACGACGATGTCGCGCCACAGGTCCGGGCGCAGAGGGAGCCGCACCGCCGCTGGACCGTCCTCCGGAAGGGTGCTGAAGGTGCGGTCGTAGCCCACGGACCGCAGCGCGCGGCCGAGGGTGGGCTGCACCAACCCATCGGTGTCGGCGGCCACCGCGAGCGCGGCAGCGAGCGCGCCGGCCAGCACCGTGCTGACCGCGACCGGGCCGGTCGCGCCGGCGAGGCGGACCAGCTCGGAGTCGTCGCGGAAGCGACTGCAGGCCCGGTCCAGGGCGTCGAGGTCGGCGACCACCAGGGCGTCCGCGGCAGGCAGGGTGCTGGGGTCGGTCACGAGCACGTGGACGTACGTCCCGATGGCGCGTCGCTCCAGGGCCGCCCACGGCTGCTGAGCGACCGACGTCACGACCCACTCGTGGTGGTGGCGGGCGGCTGCTGAGCCGGCTGGGGAGCCGGCTGGCTGACCCGAGCGGGGGCCTTGCGGACGACCGGGGCAGGCGCCGAGTAGGTCGTCGTGCGCCGCACGGAGGTGGTGCTCCTCGTCGACGTCCGGGACGACGCACTCCTCCGCACCGTCGGGGCCGGCACCTTGACCACGACGGTGCGGATCGGCTTGTGGACCAGCCGTGGTGCAGGCGCGGGCGCCGGCTTCGCCGCGCGCTCGCGGGCCTGAGCGGCCTGCAGGTCCTTGACCTGGGCGTCGTGGGCGAGGACACCGGCAGTGATGCCGGTGGACGTCATCGCCAGCAGGGCGGTCAGCTGCCCCATCACCGACACCTTGTTGACCAGGCGGTCACGGGCGTTGCGCCGGTGCGGAAGGGCCGCGGGGGGGGCGGCGTGCGGGAGCAGGTCCATGTCCTGGAGTCTCGGCAGGCCGCTCCCAGGGCTTCACCATCGCAGCCCTAAGAGCGGCACAAGGATCGTGACAAAGGCTTAAGCCACCCTTGTGCCGCCCATGGTTCAGCGCGGGGTCGCCGGCTCCGAAGATCTGAGCGACCGACCGATCCCGGAGGACGACATGCCCGCACTGCACCTCAAGCTCGCCGGCTCGCTGCTCGTGGGCGGCATGTGCGCAGTCGCAGGGCTCGTGACGCTGACCAGCACGACGAGCGCGCAGGTCACCCCGAGCGGGGACAGCAACGCCACCGCGCCCCAGCAGCAGGCCGAGCAGACCGCACCGTGCCCGGCGGGCACGGTCGAGCGCCCGGACGCCTGCGTGAAGAAGGTGGTCAAGGTCGTGCCGGCGCCTGCGATGCCGGCGGCGCCGCCGGCACCGGTCAGCCGGCCCGCGTCGGTTCCCCAGGTCACGCGGGTGGCGACCACCCAGCCGGCTCCGCCGGAGCCCGTCCGCGCCACGGAGACCGAGCACGCGACGCCGACCGAGCCGCCGCACGTGGAGGACTCGCAGGAGCCGGAGCACCAGGACGAGCACGAGGGCGAGACCGACCACTGAGCTGACCGGGAGCGCGGCGTCCCGCCTGCAGGGGCCCGGTCAGAGCGCCGGCCCGAGCACCAGCGTGACGCTGGCCCCGCCCTCGGGGGCGGTGCCGAGCACCACCTGGCCGCCGGAGGCCTCCGCGGTGCGGCGGGCGATGTCCAGGCCGAGCCCGGTCGACCCGGCCGTGCTGCGACCGCGGTCCATGGCACTGGGCGGGTAGCCGGGGCCGCTGTCCGACACGACGACCTCCGTGCACCGCCCCCGGCCCGGTCGCACCACCACCCGCACCGCCGTCCCCTCAGGCGTGTGCAGCAGGGCGTTCTGGAGCAGCGCGTCGACCGCAGCGCCGAGGTCGTCGGGGGTGACCCGCACGAGGTCGGGCGCCGGCTGCACGTCCACGGCGAACGGCCGACCCTGGTCCTCCATGAGCACGCCCCAGAAGGCCGCGCGCACGCCGACGACCTGCGCGGCGTCGCAGCTCGCCTGCACGCCCTCCCGCACCGGCCTCCTGGCCTCGCGGATCACCTCGTCGACGGTCCTCTGCAGCGCGTCGAGGTGGCCCAGCAGCCGCTCCCGGTGACTGCTGTCCTGCACCGCCTCCGCGTCGAGGCGCAGCGCTGTCAGAGGAGTGCGCAACCGGTGCGACAGGTCGGCGACGGCTTCGCGCTCGGCCGCCAGCAGCTCGCCGATGCGCTGCGCGAGGACGTTGACGGCGTGCCCGACCTCCCGCACCTCGTGCGGACCACCCACGGTCGCCCGGGCCGCGAGGTCGCCGTGACCGAGCGCCAAAGCGGTGCTCTCGAGGTCCTTCATGGGGCGCACCGTCCCGGCCGCGAACCGGTCGGCGAGGAACACCGTGAGGAGCAGCAGGGCGGCGCCCAGCGTGACCAGCACCGACACCGCGGCCACGACCCCACGACGCAGCAACCGGTTCGGCACGAAGCTGCGCACGACGGCACGGCCGCCGGCGGTGTCCACCGGGACGTAGACCTGCCGGCCGCCCGGCACGGCGGTGGTGAAGGAGCGGCCGGCGCGCGCGAGGTCCAGGGAGGCCGCGGTCCCACGGTCGGCGGGACCGAGCGTCCGGCCGTCGGGCAGCACCAGTCCGACCCGCCGGTCGCCCCTCTGGTTGACGAGGGTGATCGCCGACTCCAGCTGCGCCCTGTCGGTGACGGCGACGAGCACGGCGATGCCCTGCGCCTCCTTGGTGGCCTCCGCGACGGCCCGGTCGGTCGCGAGCGTGTGCAGGAGCAGGGTGAGCGGTAGCAGGAACGCCACCAGCACGAGCAGGGTCGTCGCCGTCACCAGCAGCACCACCTGCCGTCTCACGTGGGGTCGACCAGCTTCACCCCGACGCCCCGCACCGACTGCAGGTAGCGCGGAGAGCCTGCCGTCTCCCCGAGCTTGCGACGCAGCCAGGACAGGTGCACGTCGACGGTCTTGTCCGCCCCTCCGTAGGGCTGCCCCCAGACCTGTGCCATCAGCTCGCGCTTGCTCACGACGACCCCCGGCCGGGCCGCCAGGTGCGCCAGCAGGTCGAACTCCTTGCGCGACAGGTCGAGGGGTCGACCGGCAAGGGTGGCGACGTGCGCCCGCACGTCGATGACGAGCTCGCCCACCGTCAGCACCCGACCGGCGCCCTCCGACGGGCTCGCACGACGAAGGACGGCACGGATGCGCGCGTCCAGGTGGTCGGCCGCGAACGGCTTCACGACGTAGTCGTCGGCACCGGCGTCGAGGGCTCGTACCGTCTCGGCCTCGTCGTCGCGCGCGGTCGCCACGATGACCGGGACCTTGCTCACCGAGCGGAGCATGGTGAGCAAGGTGCAGCCGTCGATGTCCGGCAGCCCGAGGTCGAGCACGACCAGGTCGGGCCGGTGCTCGACGGCCTCCTGCAGCCCGGCCATGCCGGTGGCCGCGGTCCGGACGCCGTGACCGCGCTCGGCGAGCGCGCGCACGAGCGCGGAGCGGATCGCCGGGTCGTCCTCGACCAGCAGCAGCTGGGGCATGTCCGCACCGTAGCGACGAGCTGTCAGGACGAGGGCGCCGCCACGAAGGATGGCCTGGTCTTGGGGGTTCCTTAGGGATCGTGCCCGCAGACTGGTGCTCATGGCCTCCCGCGGCGTGCTCGTGATCGGTGCCCTCTGGGTGGCCGGCGCGACCGCCGCCACCAGCGTCGGGCTGGTCGCTGTCCGCCTGGTCGGCAACGCGGTGGGCGACCAGGTGTCCGCCCCGCTCACCACCAAGGCGGTCCAGCAGGCGCTGAGCTCGGCCGCGCCCGCCGGAGCCCCCTCGGAGGTGCCGGAAGGCCCGCCGTCGCAGTCCTCCGAGGAGGGCGACGTGCGCACGGTCAGCACGGCCGGGGGCGTCGTCAGCGCGCGGTGCCGCGACCAGGTGCCGGCGCTGCTCTACGCGACGCCGGGAGACGGCTACCGGACCCAGCGGCGCGGCACCCGGTCGGCGGTCGTCGTCCAGTTCGTCGGCAGCAGCAGCCAGGTCACGCTGACGCTGTCGTGCCGCGGGGAGGACCTGCTTGCCGCCACCCGGACCGAGCCGGTGGGGACGACGCGGACCTCACCGCCGCCTGCCACGACCGTCCCGGTGCCGGCCCCCGAGTCACCCAGCCCCGAGCCCCGCGAGCGCCCCGAGCCGAGCCAGCAGCCCGAGCCCAGCGAGACGCCCGAGCCGGGCGACCGGGGCACGGACGGCTAGGTCTTCAGCTACGACCGCGGGCGCCACACCACCAGGGCGTTCGGGGGCACCGGCACCAGGTCTCGCCGCAGCGACGCCACCACGGTCTCGTGCGCAAGGGAGGTCGCCGTGCGGGCCTCGTCGAGCTGGTGGGACAGCTCCGCCACGCGCTGCTGCAAGGCGGCGACCTGGTTCTCCAGCTCGATGACCCGCTTGATGCCGGCGAGGTTGACGCCCTCCTCCTGCGACAGCCGCTGCACCTCGCGCAGGAGCTCGATGTCGCGCGTGGAGTAGCGCCGACCGCCACCGCCGGTGCGCCCGGGCGACACGAGCCCGAGCCGGTCGTACTGCCGCAGCGTCTGCGGGTGCATGCCGGCCAGCTGGGCCGCGACCGAGATGACGAACACCTGCTCGCTCACAGCGTCGCCTCCTTCAGGTGCTGGCGCGGCGCGACGTCGGCCGCCGCGGCGTAGGCCTCCAGCGCCTCCCGCTGCGCGTCGGTGAGCGTGGCCGGGACGTCGACCTCCACCGTGACGAGCAGGTCGCCGTGGCCGCTCTTGGAGGGGAAGCCCTTGCCCTTGACCCGGAACGTGCGGCCCGACTTCGTCCCCGCCGGGACCTTGAGCGTCACCGGGCCGTCGGGCGTCGGGACAGCGACGTTGGCACCGAGCGCCGCCTCGGGGAACGTGACCGGCACGGTGAGCGTGAGGTGGTTGCCCTTGCGGCCGAACAGCTTGTGCGGCGTGACCGTCACCTGCACCAGCAGGTCACCGGCGGGAGCTCCCCGCTCGCCCGGAGATCCCTTGCCCGCCAGGCGGATCCGCTGCCCGTCGGCCACGCCGGCGGGGATGCGCACGGTCAGCGTGCGCTCCTTGGTCTGCCGGCCGGAGCCGGCACAGGTCTTGCAGGGCGTCTCGACGACGTGCCCGGTGCCCCGGCAGGTGGTGCAGGGCTCGGCGAAGGAGAACGAACCCTGGTTGCGTGAGACGACCCCCTGTCCACGGCAGACCGAGCAGGTCTTCGGGCTCGTCCCCGGCGCCGCGCCCGAGCCGTGGCAGGTGTCGCAGGCACCGGTGGAGGTCAGCCGCAGCGGGACGGTGCTGCCGCGCAGCGCGTCGACGAAGGGCAAAGTGATGGCCGTCTCGACGTCCGCCCCCCGGCGGGGCGCAGCACGCCGGCCGCCGCCACCGAAGAGGTTCGAGAAGACGTCGGAGAACCCCCCGCCGCCGCCCTGACCGAACAGGTCGCCGACGTCGAAACCCCCTTGGAAGCCAGGGGATCCGCCGCTCGCGAACAGCGTCCGCGCCTCGTCGTACTCGCGGCGCTTGGTCTCGTCCGACAGGACGTCGTAGGCCTCGCTGACCTCCTTGAACCGCTCCTCCCCGCCCGGGTTGCGGTCCGGGTGCAGCTCGGCGGCCAGCTTGCGGTAGGCCTTCTTGATCTCCGCCGGCTTGGCGTCCTTGGGAACGCCGAGAGCGGCGTAGTAGTCCTTCTCCACGTAGTCACGCGCGCTCATCGGCGTCCCCTCCCTCCTGCTACTCGTTCTCCGGTACGACGGGCGCGGGCGTGCCGGGCTCGGCGACGGCCACGCCGGCCGGCCGGATCACCCGGCCGCTCTTCAACCGCCAGCCCGGCTGCAGGACCTCGGCGACAACGGCCTCCGGGACGCCGTCCACGGGCGGGGCCTGCACCAGCGCGTGGTGCACGGCCGGGTCGAACGGGTCGCCCGCGACGCCGTACCGCTCGAGGCCGTGCTTGTCCGCCACCTGCTCCAGACCCTCGCCGACGCTCTTGAACGCGCCGTCGAGGTCACCGTGCCGGCGCGCCAGCTCGATGCTGTCGAGCAGCGGCAGCAGGCTCTCGAGCACGGCCGCCGTGGCCATCTCGACGACCACCACCCGGTCGCGCTCCACCCGCTTGCGGTAGTTGGCGTACTCGGCCGACAGCCGCTGCAGGTCGGCGGTGAGCTCGGCCTGGACCGCGGCGAGGTCGGCCGACAGCTCGTCGGAGCCCTCGGCGGGGGCCGCCTCCGAGGCTGCAGCCTCGGGGCGGACCTCACCGCTGTCCGGGTCGAGGCGCCGCTTGTCGCGGATCACCACCGGCTCGTCCTGCCGCTGGTCCTGGTCCGACGAGCTCACTTGTCCTCGTCCACGATCTCCGCGTCGACGACACCCTCGTCAGCGGCCTCGTGCGCTGCACCGGCAGCACCGGCCTCACCGGCGGCCTGCTGCTGGGCGTAGAGGGCACCGCCGAGCTCCTGGCTCTTCGCCGCGAGCACCTCGGACTTCTCGCGGATCACGGCGATGTCGCTGCCACCGAGCACGCCGCTCAGGTCGGTCAGCGCCGCCTCGACGTCGGCCTTGCCCTCGGCCGGGAGCTTGTCGCCGTTCTCGGCGAGGAACTTCTGCGTCTGGTGGACGAGCGCCTCCGCCTGGTTGCGGGTCTCGGCCTCTTCGCGGCGCTTGTGGTCCTCCTCCGCGTACTGCTCGGCCTCCTTCATCATCCGCTCGATGTCCTCCTTGGGCAGGGCCGAGCCGCCGGTGATGGTCATCGACTGCTCCTTGCCCGTCCCGAGGTCCTTGGCGGAGACGTGCACGATGCCGTTCGCGTCGATGTCGAAGGTGACCTCGATCTGCGGGACACCACGCGGCGCCGGCGGCAGACCGGTCAGCTCGAACATCCCGAGCCGCTTGTTGTAGGCGGCCATCTCGCGCTCGCCCTGGTAGACCTGGATCTGCACGGACGGCTGGTTGTCGTCGGCCGTGGTGAAGACCTCCGACCGCTTGGTCGGGATGGTCGTGTTGCGCTCGATGAGCTTGGTCATGATGCCGCCCTTGGTCTCGATGCCGAGGGACAGCGGGGTGACGTCGAGGAGCAGGACGTCCTTGACCTCGCCCTTGAGGACACCGGCCTGAAGCGCCGCGCCGATGGCCACGACCTCGTCCGGGTTGACGCCCTTGTTGGGCTCCTTGCCGCCGGTGAGCTCGCGCACCAGGTCGGTGACGGCGGGCATCCGCGTCGAGCCACCGACGAGCACGACGTGGTGGATCTCGCCGAGCGGGATGCCGGCGTCCTTGATCGCCTGGTGGAAGGGCGCCTTGCAGCGGTCGAGCAGGTCCTGCGTGAGCTTCTGGAACTCCGCCCGGGTGAGCTGCATGTCGAGGTGCAGCGGGCCCTCCGCCCCGGCCGTGATGTACGGCAGGTTGATGGAGGTCGCCTGGCTGCTCGACAGCTCGATCTTGGCCTTCTCGGCAGCCTCGCGCAGCCGCTGCATCGCCATCTTGTCCTTGGACAGGTCGATGCCGTTCTGGTTCTGGAACTGCTTGACGAGGTGGTCGACGAGCTTGTTGTCCCAGTCGTCACCACCGAGCTTGTTGTCACCGGAGGTCGCCTTGACCTCGATGACGCCGTCACCGATCTCCAGCAGGCTGACGTCGAAGGTGCCGCCACCTAGGTCGAAGACCAAGATGGTCTGCTCCTTGTCGCCCTTGTCGAGGCCGTAGGCCAGCGCGGCCGCGGTGGGCTCGTTGACGATGCGCAGGACGTTCAGGCCCGCGATCTCGCCGGCCTCCTTGGTGGCCTGCCGCTCGTGGTCGCTGAAGTAGGCAGGGACGGTGATGACCGCGTCGGTCACCGTCTCGCCGAGGTAGGCCTCCGCATCGCGCTTGAGCTTCTGCAGCACGAACGCGCTGATCTGCTGGGGGGTGAAGCTCTTGCCGTCGATCTCGGTCGTCCAGTCGGTGCCCATGTGGCGCTTGACCGACCGGATCGTCCGCTCGACGTTGGTGACCGCCTGGCGCTTGGCGACCTCACCCACGAGCACCTCGCCGTTCTTGGCGAAGGCGACGATGGACGGGGTCGTGCGCGAGCCCTCGGCGTTGGCGATGACCGTGGGCTCGCCGCCCTCGAGGACGCTGACGACGCTGTTGGTGGTGCCGAGGTCGATGCCGACCGCTCGTGCCATGGTGTGTTCTTCCTTCGTGAGTTGAGTGGTGCGGGCTCAGGTTGCCTTCCGGCTGGTGCAACTGTCAACCGGGCTTGAGTCTTCCCGGCTCAAGATAGCCTCCGGGGGCGCACCCGCGAGCGCGCAGGCCTCGCGCGTGCCACCCTCGTGGGGTGCTCCGCGAGCTGCGCGCCCACCACGGCGGTCCCCATGTCGGCACCCGCCTGCTGGCTCTCGTCCTCGCGCTGCTGCTCGCCGCGCCCCTGACCCTGCTGCTCTGGCGGGTCGCCGGCTACCTGCTCCGCGCCCTGCTCTGAGAACCCGGGAAGTTACCCGCGAGTAGCAGGACGGCCGCCCCGGTCGTACGGTGTGAAACGCGCGCGCGTAGGCTCGCGCGTGCCGCGAGGCGCGCCCGGGGACGACCCGGGCCACCCCACGACTGGAGGAAGCGTGGACACCGACCAGATCATCCGGCTCGTCGTCGGCCTGGGGATCATGGGCATCAGCCTGGCCATCGCCGGGCGGCGGGTGCTGTTCCTGTACAAGCTCATCAGCAGCGGGCAGCCCAGCCCGGGCCGCCTCACCGGCCTGCCCAAGCGGCTGTGGATCCAGGCGGTCGAGGTCTTCGGCCAGAGGCGCCTCCTCAAGTGGAGCGTCCCCGGTGTCGCCCACCTCGTGACCTTCTGGGCGTTCGTCATCCTGACGCTCACGATCATCGAGGCGATCGGCGCGCTGTTCGACCCGCACTTCTTCATCCCGATCATCGGCAAGTGGCGCGTGGTCGGCCTCGCCGAGGACCTGATCGGCACCCTCCTGCTGATCAGCCTCGCGACCTTCGCCGTCATCCGCCGGCGCAACGACCCGAAGAAGATCGAGCGCGACAGCCGCTTCTACGGCTCGCACACCGGCCCCGCGTGGCTGGTGCTCTTCATGATCTCGATGGTGGCCATCACGCTGTTCGGCTACCGCGGCCCGCAGATCAACAACGGCACGTTCCCCTACCAGGACCACCCCTGGTGGACCTTCACCTCGAACGTCGTCGCCAAGGCGCTCGACCCGCTGGGCCACAACGCGAACGTCGTGCTCGAGACCTTCTTCATCCTCGCCCAGGTCGCCGTGATCTTCGGGTTCCTGGTGATCGTGGTCTACAGCAAGCACCTGCACATCTTCCTGGCGCCCATCAACGTCAGCACCAAGCGCAGCCCCGACCCGGACACCCCCAGCCTCGGCGCCGCGCTGCCGATGATGAGCCACGGCAAGCCGCTCGACTTCGAGCAGGCCGACCCCGAGACCGACCTGTTCGGCGTCGGCAAGGTCGAGGACTTCACGTGGTCCGCGATGCTCGACATGGCCACCTGCACCGAGTGCGGACGCTGCCAGTCGCAGTGCCCGGCCTGGAACACCGGCAAGCCGCTCAGCCCCAAGCTGCTCATCATGGGCCTGCGCGACCACCTGTTCGCGAAGGCGCCGTACCTCCTGGCGGCCGACAAGGACGCCGCGCTCGCCGCGGCGCCGTCCGTCGCCGACCAGGAGCAGCACAACCACGAGGTCCCCGAGAACGGGTTCGGCCGCGTCCTCGGCTCCAACAAGGAGCAGTACGAGCGCCCGCTCGTCGGTGACGAGGCCTCCGGCGGCGTCATCGACCCGGACGTCCTGTGGAGCTGCACCACGTGCGGCGCCTGCGTCGAGCAGTGCCCGGTCGACATCGAGCACGTCGACCACATCCTCGACATGCGCCGCTACCAGGTGCTCATCGAGTCCGCGTTCCCGAGCGAGGCCGGCGTGATGCTGCGCAACCTCGAGAACAAGGGCAACCCGTGGGGCATGAACAACTCCAGCCG
>JBAVRG010000033.1:0-7777 GCA_049694795.1 Mycobacteriales bacterium | reverse complement strand
CCTGCCCGCCCAGCCGTCAGAGGCTCTCCACCCGCTCCCAGCTCGCTGCGGCGGGGGTGACGCGCCGGGGTCTTCAGGACGCCGTGGCCCGCGGCGAGCTCCTGCGGGTGCGCCGCGGTGTCTACGCGCCTGCTCCGCTGCCGCCACGCGCCTGCCACCTGCTCAGCGGTGGGATCGACCCCGGGTACGTCGCCGAGGTCCGGGCGGTCCTGCTCGAGCTCGGGCCGGACGCCGTGGCGGCAGAGCGCACCGCCGCCGTCCTCTGGGGGTTCGACCTGGCTGTCGAGCCGACCGACGTGGAGCTCGCGGTGCCGCTCGGGGGCCCCCGGTCCAGGGCGGGTGTGGTCACCACCCAGCACGCGCACCTCGAGGTCTGCGAGCACCGCGTGCTCGGCCTGGACCCCCTCCCCCTCACGAGCCCCACCCAGACCGTCCTGCACTGCGCGCTGAGCCTGCCGCTGCAGGAAGCGGTCGTAGTGGCCGACAGCGCGCTACGCAGCCGGAGGGTCACGAAGCGGCAGCTGGTGCAGGCCGCCGCCGCGCTCCGAGGGACCCCCGGCGCCCGTCGGGTCCGGCGCGTCCTCGCGCTCTCCGACCCCCGCAGCGGGTCGGTGCTCGAGTCGCTGCTGCGGGTCCTGCTCGTGCAGGCCGGCATCCCGAGACCTGAGTCGCAGTACCTCATCCGCGACGGCAGCTTCCTGGCGCGGGTCGACTTCTGCTGGCCGCAGCTGCGGCTGGTGGTCGAGTGCGATGGGCGGCGGTGGCACGACCCTGAGGACGCCCGCAGCCGGGACCGGCGGCGCGACAACGCCCTCGAGCGGCTCAGCTGGCGGGTGCTGCGCTTCACCTGGGCGGACGTGCTGCACCAGGAGCAGTACGTCCTGCACCACGTCCGGGAGTGCCTGAGGGGCTGGATGGCTGCCGCCTGAGTGCACGAGGTCTTGTGAGCCGCGGCGTGTCGTGCAGAGGTCCCCACGAGGGACGCCCACCGCCTTCAGCTCGTGCGACGGACTGCACGAGCGGCGCGCCACCAGAGGTGACGCGCCGCTGCGGCGCGCCGGGCTACGCCGTACGGCGTCGCAGGGCCCAGACGACGCCGGCCGCGCCGAGCAGGAGCGCGCCGCCGAGCGCACCCGCGGTGCTCGCGCCGGTGGCGGCGAGGCTGCCGACGGCACGGGCGGCGCGGGGCGCGGGGACCACGACCGCAGCCGCGGTGCCGTTGCCGCGGAAGACCTCGAGCTCGGTGATCGTGACCCGGGTCGTGTTGGTCGCCGTGCTGCGGCAGTCGGACGGGTTGGTCGGGTCGTTCTCCTGCTCGTGGTTGAAGTCCGTGCCGCCGGTGCAGGTGTTGCTGCGCACGACGAGGCGGACCGTGTCGGCCGTGACGGCCCGCGGCAGGGTGATGGTGCGCAGCAGCAGGTTCGGCGCCGTCGCCCGCGGCCGGTAGCCGGGGAAGAAGTCGTCCGGGCTGCGGTAGACGGTGCGGAAGGTCCGACCGCCGTCGTCGCTGGCCTGCACGTCGAAGGCGCGGATGCCCAGCAGCCGGCCCTCGAACTCGGTACCGCCCTCGGGCAGGGTCAGCGCCGGGTGGTGCAGCGAGCTGACCGCGAGCTTGTCGAAGGTCGCTCGGCCGCCGCCGAACCGCACCGTGATGGTCCGGCCGGCGACCGGCTGGCCGTCGAACGCGGCGTTGGTCGTCTCGGTGTCGTCGACGACCCCCGCGAGCCGCAGGGCGCCGGCGTTGCCGGTGACCTTCGGGCCGTAGGCGCTGGACGCGAGGTTCTGCGCGAGCCTGAGGACCTGGGTCCTCTGCCCCGGCTGATAGGCCGCGGTGAAGCGCTGGATCCCGTAGCCGCGGGCCTGCACGGTCAACGTGTAGGCACCGGCGAGGAGCGTCGCCTTGGGGCCGGGCTGGCCGCCGCCGAGGGTGGTGGCAACCGGCGTGCAGCGGGCGCTGTACATGCCGACGTAGACCGAGCCCTTGACCGGGCGGCCGGTGCTCGCGTCGACCAGGTGGAAGGTGACCGTCGCGTTCCTGGCCGCGGTCGGCGAGGCGAAGCTCGGCACCGGGTCGGTGTCGGCGCTGGTCTTCGAGCTGGCGCCCTTGCCGAGACCGCGGCTCGCGAAGGCGTCCGCGACCGTGCTGTAGTCCCGCTTGTCGCGCAGCAGGATCGACGCCAGCTCGACGTCCTTCATGTCGACCATCGACGGCGCGCCGTTGGCCTGCCCGATCATCGCGTCGAACAGGTAGGTGATGTAGCGGCGGTTGCCGGGGCACTTGTCCCAGGTCGGGCCGGGGGCACCGGTGCTGGTCCGGCCGACCGCGCACGCCTTCTGCAGCGCCTTGTCGGTGTGCGGGTACTTCGCGTCGTACTTGGCCACCAGCGCCTGACGGACCGTCATCTGAATGGCGTTCCAGATCTCGCCGTCGGCGTGCACCTCCGGGCCGGTGGTGTCGAAGCCGAAGTCGCTGTAGTTGAGCGGGTTCTTGGCCGGCGCCAGGTTGTAGTCGCGGATCCCGACCTTCGGGTTCCCGGTGGCGTAGGCGCCCTCGGCGAAGGGGTCCTCCCCGCGGCTGCCGGCCAGGCCGAACTCGTTGAGGTACTCGATCGCGACCAGGTCGCTCCAGCTCTCGCCCATCGAGCCGCCCTGCTGGCCGGACAGGCCGGTGTCGGGGCCGGCGATGAGGCGGTTGCTGATCGCGTGGGTGTACTCGTGCAGGAACACCGACGCGTCCAGGTCACCGTCCGTGCAGGGGCTGGAGAAGCCGACGATCGGCTGGAACAGATACTGGTTGGTGATGCCGGGGACGCCGTCCTGCAGCGTGATCTGGTTGGCGTTGTCGCGTCCCGTCAGGCCGACGCCGGCGGCCGGCCCGGTCACCTGGTTGCTGACCGCGAACGCGTTGTTGGACAGCGCGGCGTTCTGGGCGTTGCCGAGCTCGGGGTCCAGCTCGGCGCCGCCCTTGCCGAAGTTGCTGGTCTGCAGGGCGCCCCGGGGCTCGGTGAGGCCGAGCCGGTAGGCGAAGTCGTGCACCCGGTTGTGCCCGACGAACAGGTTGATGATGGCGGCCTGCACGTTGGACTGGTCCGGGCCGACGATGCTGGCGGGGTCGCACTGCGAGGTGTGCCAGATGTCGTTGAAGGCGGGCGCGTAGTCGCGGGTCGGCGACGCCGGCGGCAGGAACGGGCCGCCCGGCGTGAGCGAGCTCGAGGCGCGCGCGTCCGAGGTGAGGGCGTTGTTGCCGAGGCTGGTGAGCGTCGACAGGCCGGTCAGCGGGTCGCTGTCGTAGGGCAGCGGGCTGCCGTCGGTGTAGACGTAGTTGCAGGCCGAGAGGTCCTTCGACAGCGGGTTCGGTCCGCCGGCCTTGCCGGAGCAGACCTGGTAGCGGTCGTCGGCGCTCGCCGTCGTGCCGTGGGGCAGCTGCGGGTTGGAGGCGAAGGCCCTCCAGGTCGCGGGTCCGGTCGCCGTACCGTCGCTGAGAGGGCCGGGGAGCGGGGGCGCGGTCGTCGCCTGGTCGGTGGACAGGTAGTTGCCCACGAAGTCGAAGGGCGCGGTCACCGTGCTGTCGAACGGGCAGACCGTCGCCGTGACGTGGTCGGTCGACGTGATCGCCGGCGAGAAGGTGACGGCACCGGCCTCGGGCGACGTCAGCGTGTCGATGCTGGTGATCTC
This sequence comes from Mycobacteriales bacterium, assembly GCA_049694795.1. Classification (GTDB taxonomy): domain Bacteria; phylum Actinomycetota; class Actinomycetes; order Mycobacteriales; family SCTD01; genus RYN-111. The sequence continues at coordinate 4,102 of JBAVRG010000033.1, read as the reverse complement.
CACGCCGTTGCGCTGCACCTTGATGGTGATGTCGTTGGCGGGGTTCAGCGCGGCGGCGCTGATCGCCATCGTCACGTCACCGGCGCTCACGCCGGTGAGCGCGATCGGTGCCGAGCAGTGGGTCGCGGTGTACGTGCCGGTGAAGACGCCCGGGGTCCCGGCCGCGGCGGTGGCGACGTACCGCGGCCCGCCCGTGCCCTCGGCGAGCGTGTCGACGGCGTCGCGGCGCAGCAGCACCTTGCCGGTGGCTGCGTCGACGAACCCGATGGTGGCGAGGGCGCGGCCCCCGGCCACGTCGGTGACGTCGGTCTCGTAGACCAGGCGGGCGCCGTTGCTGGTGGTGGGCAGCACGCGCAGCCGGGTGCGCTGCGGCTGGTGCAGCGCACCGGCCCGGACGAGCTGGAACCCGGCCCCGTCGACCTTGCCGACGCTGAGCGCGCCGAGCTTGGTGACGCCCGCGTCCTTGGCCGCCGCGCGCACCGCCTCGAGCGGGGTGAGCGTGGGGGTGGTGGTGGGGAGCTCGCCGAGCACGGCGGTGGGGACGACCGAGCTCGTGAGGTAGGCGACCTTGCCGCCGGCGCCGACGCCGACGGCCACCAGGCCGTCCTCTGCCAGCGGGATGCCGTTCATCCGCTGCCGGAGCAGCACCACCCAGGCGGTCCTGCTCTGCGGCAGCGGGTCGGCGCTGACCACCTCGAGCGCGCCGATGGCGGCGGTGGACAGCCCGAGGAGCCCGGAGTGCTGCGCCAGGAAGGCGCGCGCCACCTGGACCGGTGACCCGTGCAGCCCGGTCGCGAGGAAGTCGCCCTCGCGGGTCAGGGTCAGCGGGGTGCCGTACTGGGTCCACGAGACGTGCAGGTCACCGCCGAGCCGCGCGAGCTCGCGCTGGGCCGATGCCAGCGGCGGCAGGGCCGGGCCGCGGCGGTCGACGTCACCGACCGGGACCTCCGAGCCCGGGAACGCGCCCGAGTCGGGACCGGCCAGCAGGCGCTGGAGGTGGGCGGACGGGGTCGTCGCCGCCTGCGAGGCGGGCAGCCCGGCGGCGAGACCGGACAGCGCCACGCAGGCGGTGAGGACGAGGGTGGCGCGGCGACGCGTCACGAGCGGGACCTCCAGAGGGGGCTTTCAGGTACCTGTCACGTTCGACGCCACCCCGCGAGGTCCTGCCGCGGCTCGGCGTGTGTTGGGACGCACCTGGCCCGTGGTGCGGTGGACGGTCCGGCTGGGAAGGATGAGCCCATGCCCGAAGGCGACACCGTCTGGCTCGCGGCCCGGCGCCTGCACGCCGCCCTCGCCGGGCAGCCGCTGACGCTGTCCGACTTCCGGGTGCCGCAGCTCGCGACCACCTCCCTCGTCGGCCAGACGGTGCTCGAGGTGCTCCCACGCGGCAAGCACCTGCTCACCCGCCTGTCGTCGGGGCTGACGCTGCACACGCACCTGCGGATGGACGGCAGCTGGCACCTGTACGTCCCCGGCGCTCGCTGGACCGGCGGCCCCGACTGGCAGGTGCGGGTGGTGCTCGCCAACGCCTCCGCCGTCGCCGTCGGGTACCGGCTGCCGGTGGTCGAGCTCGTCAGCGACGAGGCAACCGTGGTGGGTCACCTCGGTCCGGACGTGCTCGACGACGCCTTCGACCTCGACGAGGCGGTACGGCGCATCGGCGCGGCACCGGACCGCGAGATCGGGCCGGCACTGCTGGACCAGCGCAACCTGGCCGGGATCGGCAACCTCTACCGCACTGAGGTCCTGTTCCTGTCCGGGGTGACGCCCTGGGCGCGGGTCTACGACGTGGACGTCCCGGCGGTCGTGCGCCGCGCTGTCCGGCTGATGCGGGCCAACCGCGAGCACTGGCAGCAGACCACCACCGGCTCGCTGCGGCCCGGCGAGGACCACTGGGTGTTCGAGCGGAGCGGGCTGCCGTGCCGCCGCTGCGGAGCGCGGGTGCTGCTCGCCGAGCAGGGCGAGGCGCCGTACGCCCGGCTCACCTACTGGTGCGGCGCGTGCCAGCGCGGTCCGGCTCCGGTGCCGATGGCCCGGCGGCCGCCCGCGCCGAGGGGGCGGACCCGCTACCGGCCGTGACCGCCCGGTGCGCCTCGGGTAGGGCCGGTCAGCTCGTGGAGCCCTCGGCGGAGGCGTCGGCCTGCGGCGTGCCGGTGGTGAGCGGCGGCGGCGCGGCGGGGGTCGCTGCGGGGGGCAGCTGGCCGCTCATGCTGGCCCGGATCTGATCGAGGCGGGCCTGGCCGGCCATGTCGAGCGTGGACTTCTCGACCTCCAGCATGCGGCCCTCGACGCTGCTGCCGGCGAGCTCGGCACCGCCGAGCGCCTTGGCGTAGCGGGCCTCGATCTTGTCGCGCACCTCGTCAAGCGACGGCACGTTGCCCGGGGCCGACAGCTCGGACATCGACTGCAGGCTCCTGGTGACCTGCTCCTGCATCTTGGCCTGCTCGAGCTGGCTGAGCAGCTGGGTGCGCTCCGCGAGCTTCTTCTGGACGATCGTGGCGTTGGTCTCGACGGCCTTCTTGGCCTGCTCGGCCGCCTGCAGCGCCTGGTCGTGGAGGGTCTTGAGGTCCTCCATCGACTTCTCGGCGGAGACCAGCTGGTTGGAGAACTGCAGGGCAGTCTGCTCGTACTCCGCCGCCTTCGCCGGGTCGGAGGCGCGCACCTGGTCGGCGAGCACGAGCGCCTGCCGGGCCGAGCCCTGCAGCTTCTCGACCTCGCTCATCTGACGCGCGAGCTTCATCTCCAGCTGGCGCTGGTTGCCGATGACGGCGGCAGCCTGCTGCGTCAGCGCCTGGTGCTGGCGCTGCGCCTCCTCGGTGGCCTGCTGGATCTGGATCCTGGGGTCGGCCTTCTCGTCGATCTTCGCGCCGAAGGCGGCCATGAGGTACTTCCAGGCCTTGACGAACGGGTTCGCTGCCACGCGTGCTCCTCCTGAAGGCGGACTGCCCTCATCCTGTCACCTGTGTCGTTCAGGTGGGAGACAGCACGCTGTGGGCATAGTCCTCCGGTGCAGAACCGCTCTCGTGCCCTCGTCCTCCTCCCGGTCCTCGCGGCGGTGCTGACCGCCTGCAGCAGCGGGGGCTCCAGCCGCAGCACGGTCAGTGACCCCGCGACCACCAACCCGGCGAGCAGCCCCACTGCCACCAGGGCCGGCACCCCCACGCTCACCCCCTCCCCCACCGCGCCGTCGGCCGGCGCGATCCCGCCGCTGCTGGACCCCCGTGACGTCTACGCCGCAGACCGCCCGAACCAGCTCTCGGCCCAGGCCAGGCGGGCCCTCCCGCTGATCTACGTCCCGGACGACGACGACGCGACCGTCCACGTGATCGACCCTGCGACGTACAAGGTGGTGCGGGTCGAGAAGGTGGGGCGGCTGCCGCAGCACGTGACGCCCTCGTGGGACCTGCGCACCCTGTGGGTCGACAACGACATGGGCGACAGCCTCACCCCGATCGACCCGCGGACCGGCCGGTTCGGCACGCCGGTGCCCGTCGCGGACCCCTACAACCTGTACTTCACCGCTGACGGCAGGCACGCGGTGGTGGTCGCGGAGCGGCTGCACCGGCTCGACTTCCGCGACCCGCACACCATGGCGCTGCAGCACTCGCTGCACGTCCCGTGCTCAGGGGTGGACCACGCCGACTTCAGCCGCGACGGCACGCACGCGCTGTTCTCCTGCGAGTTCAGCGGCCAGATGCTGTGGGTGGACATGGTGCGCCAGCGGGTGGAGAAGACGATCACGCTGCCGTACCAGACCGCGCAGCGCCCCAAGCCGCAGGACGTGAAGACCAGCCCGGACGGCTCGACCTTCTTCGTGGCGGACGAGAACAGCAACGGCGTGTTCCTCCTCGACGCGCGCACGCTCAAGGTGCTGCGCTTCCTGCCCACCGGGCTCGGCGCGCACGGCCTGTACGTCAGCCGTGACAGCAAGGACCTCTACATCACCAACCGCAAGGGCGCGTCCGTGTCGGTGCTGTCCTTCGCGACCGGTGCGGTGCGCGCGATCTGGCGCATCCCCGGCGGCTCGCCCGACATGGGCGGCGTCTCCGCGGACGGCAAGGTGCTCTGGCTGTCCGGCCGCTACACCCGCGAGGTCTACGCG
>JBAVRG010000032.1:0-10786 GCA_049694795.1 Mycobacteriales bacterium | reverse complement strand
ACCGAGTTGTTGGCGTTCTGGTACTGGACGCTGACGATGTCCTTGCCGCCGAGGTCCATGTCGAAGCCGGCGTCGCGCAGCGCGCGGATCTTGTCCTCCTCGCGCGCCTTGGTCTCGATGAACTCCTCGATGTCCGGGTGGTCGACGTCGAGCACGACCATCTTCGCCGCGCGGCGGGTGGCGCCACCGGACTTGATGGTCCCGGCGGAGGCGTCGGCGCCACGCATGAACGACACGGGGCCGCTCGCCGTACCGCCGCTGGAGAGCAGCTCCTTGGAGGAGCGGATGCGGGAGAGGTTCAGGCCCGCGCCCGAGCCGCCCTTGAAGATCATCCCCTCCTCGCGGTACCAGTTGAGGATCGAGTCCATGGTGTCGTCGACGGCCAGGATGAAGCAGGCGCTGACCTGCTGCGGCGCGCTGGTGCCGACGTTGAACCACACCGGGCTGTTGAACGAGAAGACCTGGTGCAGGAGCATGTAGGTGAGCTCGTGCTCGAAGACCTCGGCGTCCGCGGGGGTCGCGAAGTAGTCGAACTCCAGGCCCGCGGCGACGTACTTGCCCACGACCCGGTCGATGAGCTGGCGCAGGCTCCACTCGCGGTTGTCGTGGCCGACGGCGCCGCGGAAGTACTTGGTGGTGACGATGTTCGCCGCGTTGACCGACCAGAAGTCGGGGAACTCCACGCCGCGCTGCTCGAAGTTGATCGAGCCGTCCCGCCAGTTCGTCATGACGACGTCGCGGCGCTCCCACGCGACCGCGTCGTACGGGTGCGTCCCCGCGGTCGTGTAGACCCGCTCCACCCGCAGCTTGCCGCCCTTGCGCGCGGTCTTGGGAGCGGCGCCGATCGTCTCCGTCATGCTCGTCCTCTTCTCGTCCTGATTAGGTCCAACAACCGCGCCTGGCACGGCATTGCTCGTGGGTGTTCCTCCGGTACGGCGCTCAGCCGGCGGTCACGAGGACCGGGGGCGGGCCGTGGGCTGCGCGGCCGGCGCGCAGGGCGGTGATCTCGGCCTCGAAGTCCGCGAGGGACTCGAAGCTGCGGTACACGCTGGCGAAGCGCAGGTACGCGACCTCGTCGAGCTCCCGGAGGGGCTCGAGGATCGCGAGCCCGACCTCGTGGGCGGGCACCTCGGCGGCGCCGCCCTCGCGGATCGTCTCCTCGACCTTCTGCGCGAGCAGGGTGAGGGCGTCCTCGTCGACCGGGCGGCCCTGGCAGGCCTTCCGGACGCCGCTGATGACCTTCGCGCGGCTGAACGGCTCGGTCACGCCGCACCGCTTGACCACCGCGAGGCTGGTCTCCTCGACCGTGGTGAACCGCTTGCCGCACTCCGGGCAGGAGCGCCGGCGGCGGATCGCGTCCCCGTCGTTGGCGTCCCTGCTGTCGACGACGCGGGTGTCCGCGTGGCGGCAGTAGGGGCAGCGCATCGGGGGTGTTCCTCCACAGCCTGTGGGTGCGTCACTCCACAGCATGTGGAGAACTACACCGGTGTAAGTACTAGATGTTGTGCTCGAGAAGTTAGGGGGCACCAGGGCGCTCTGCAAGGACTTCGGGGGCAAAGTTTCGGGATCCGGGCCGGTTGAGCGTGGGACGAGGGCCAGGTGTCCGATTCCCTCGGCGTGTCGCGGGTTTGTGACCGCGGTCACAAGGCGCCGGCGGCCGGCCGGGTGCCTGGCGAGGGCGCGCGACAGCTCCTGGTCGCGGGTGAGGGGTGGCTGGTTCTCCACACGTGCCAGGGTGCCGCGGGGGTCCGACAGAACCCCCTGTGCACACCCGCGCCGCTCGAGCAGCGGTGGCGACGGCGTGCAGAGCCGCTTGCGAGGGTGGGCGTGTCGTGCAGGCGGTCTTGCGAGCAGCGCTCAGCACCTCCCACTCGTGGGGAGTCCTGCACGCCGGCCGCGCCCTGCCGCTGCCGACGCCCCCGCCCGGCCGCGCCCGCGCACGCGGTCAGGACGAGCTGAGGGCGACCTTCCACAGCGCGGCGGTGCGCTCGTCGAAGGCCACCAGCAGGGCCCGCTCGACGGACGTGTCCGCCGACCGCAGCGCCGCGACCGACACCCGCGCCGCCTCTTCGCGCGGGTAGCCGTAGGCCCCCGTCGAGATCGCCGGGAACGCCACCGACCGCGCACCCACCTCGTCGGCCCGCGCCAGCGCCGACCTGTACGCCGAGGCCAGCACGGCGGCCGACGACGGCCCCGAGTAGACCGGTCCGACCGCGTGGATCACCCAGCGGATCGGGGCCAGCCCGAACGCCGGGGTCACCACCGCCGACCCCGGCGGGCACGGCGCGAGCTGACGGCAGGCCGCGAGCAGCTCGGCGCCCGCGGCCGCGTGCACGGCACCGTCGACGCCGCCGCCGCCGTGCAGGCCGGAGTTCGCGGCCGTGACGACCGCGTCGACGTCCTGGGCGGTGATGTCGCCCCGGACCACCTCGAGGTGCAGGCCGCTCATGCGGTGCACCGTAGCGGTATCACGGCGCGCTCGTGGGCCTCCTGAAGGCAGGGCGCAGCGGTGGGGGAGGCTGTCATGTCTGTCGGTCCGAGAAGGCTGGTCGCGGAGGCCGTGGGCACCGCGTTCCTGGTGTTCGTCGCGGTCGGGGTCGCGACGCTGTCGTTCGGCTTCGGGGCGACGGGGAGCAGCATCTCCGCCGGCGTGGTGGCCACGGCGCTCGCCTTCGGCCTGGTGCTGCTCGTGCTCGCGTACGGCCTGGGACCGATCTCGGGCTGCCACGTCAACCCGGCCGTCACCATGGGCTTCCTGGTGGCGCGCCGCATGACCCTGGCTGAGGCCCTCGGCTACTGGGGCGCGCAGGTCCTCGGCGGCATCGTCGGCGCGCTCGGCCTGTACGGCCTGGTGCACTCCACGGACGCCTACCGCAGCAGCATGGGCCTGGGGGCCGACGGCATCGGCAAGAAGTCGATGACCGGCATCAACTCCTGGGGCGCGCTGCTCGTCGAGACGCTGCTGACCTTCCTGTTCGTCCTCACCGTCCTCAGCGTCACCAGGAAGGCCGCCTCACCCCTGAACGCCGGCATCGCGATCGGCTTCGCGCTGACCGCGGTGCACCTGATCGGCATCCCCTTCACCGGTACGTCGGTCAACCCCGCGCGCAGCATCGGCCCCGCGCTGTTCGTGGGCGGCCTGGCGCTGAGCCAGCTGTGGATCTTCATCCTGGCGCCCATGGTGGGCGGCGCGATCGCCGCGCTGGCGCACGAGTACATGTACCCGGCGAGCGAGGACCTGCCGCCGGACCAGACCATCGTGATGCCCGACGTCGCGCAGTCCCGGGAAGCGGCCCATCGGACCCCGCTGCAGGCCCAGGAGGGCTGAGCCCTCGACGGCTCAGAGGTGCCGGGCCTCGTACGCCGCCCGCACCGCCGGGTCGGTCGCGGCCACCTGGTCCGGCACCAGCCGGGCGTACATCAGGTCGCGGCCGCGCTGCGGCAGCACCGCGAGGACCCGCGCGAGGGCGGCGACCCGCGACGGCACGAACGTCTCGAACCGCGGCCGCTCGATCACCCGCGCGACCGCGGCCGCGACGTCCTCGGGCGCCAGCCGCGGGACGCCGCCCGACGCCGTACCGGCCGCCAGCTCGGTCTCGACGACGGTCGGCATCACCAGGGACAGCGCGACCCCGCTGCCCTGCAGCTCCAGCCGTGCCGCCTTCATCCAGCCCAGGACCGCGTGCTTGGTCGCGGCGTAGGTGGCCTCCCCCGCCGGCGCGACGTGCGAGGCGGCCGACGCCACCGTCACGACCTGGCCGGAGCCGCGGGCCCGCATCGCGGGCAGCACGAGCCGGGTGCCGCGGACCACGCCGTGGAAGTTGACGTCGAACTGCCGGCGCGCCACCGCCTCGGGCTCGGCGTCGAACGCCCCGACCCACATCACCCCGGCGTTGTTGACCAGCACGTCCACCTGCGGCACGAGGGCCAGCCAGGCGACGTACGAGGCCTCGTCGGTGACGTCGAGCGGGCCCGCGACCCCGCCGAGGGAGGCGGCGAGCTCGGTCGGCGCCTGCAGGTCCCCGAGCAGGACGGTGTGGCCGCGGCCGGCGAGCTCACGGGCGATGGCGGCGCCGATCCCGCGCGCCGCACCGGTGATGGCGACTGTGCTCATGGGCGCACAGCCTGCCACTTGCTGACGATCACCTGACTGCGGGCGCTGCCCGGGCACGTCCCGGGTCGGTTCCGCGTCTTCGGGACGTGGGGCTCACGAGCAGGACGACGGAGACCGCTCTCGCGCTGCTGGCGCTGGGGCTGCCGGTGGGGGCGGTGCTGCTGTGGTCGCGCGTGCGCGGACCGCGGCCGGTCCGGGTCGCCCAGCGACTCGGGATGGTCGGGCTCGCGCAGGCCTGCGCCGTGCTGCTGGTCTTCGTCGTCGTCAACGACCAGTACGTCTTCTTCGCCTCCTGGCAGGACCTGCTGGGCACCCCGGCACCGGTGGGACAGATCGTCGCGACCGGCCCCGCGGCCCATGCCGCTGTCCGGCCGGCCCACGCCGCGGACGGCGGCCGGCTCGTGGAGCACGTCATCCGCGGCACCCGGTCCGGCGTCACCGGCGAGATCCTGGTGCACCTCCCGCAGGAGTACGGCTCCCCGGCCTGGGCGCACCGCTCCTTCCCCGTCCTCGAGCTGCTCAGCGGCTGGCACTCCCGACCGGAGTCGCTGCTCGGCGGCCTGCACCTGCTGGACGGGATGCGCAAGGCGGAGAGCACCGGCGCGCTGCAGCCCGTGATCACCGTGCTGCCCATGATCAACGTGGCCCTGCCGCGCGACACCGAGTGCACCGACGTGCCCGGCGGCCCCCGGGTCGAGACCTGGCTGACCACCGACGTCCGCCACTACGTGGCCACCCACTTCCGGGCCCTCATGACGCCGCACTCGTGGTCCATCGGCGGCTACTCCACCGGCGGCTACTGCGCCGTCAAGCTCGCCCTGCACCACCCCGACTGGTACCCCTCCGCGGTCTCGCTGGCCGGCTACTTCTACGCGGTGCGCGACAGCACCACCGGCGACCTCTGGGGCGGCAGCCGGACGTTGCGCGAGCACAACAGCCCGCTGTGGCTCGTCACCCACCGGACGCCGCCGGCGGTGGACGTGCTGGTGTTCGCGAGCAGGCAGGACAGCGACTCCTGGCGGTCGACCGAGCAGTTCCTGCGGGTGGCCCGGCCGCCGCTGCGCACCTTCGGGCTGCTCGTGCAGCGCGGTGGCCACAACTACAAGACGCTGCGGCTGGCGCTGCCGGAGATGCTCGCCTGGATGTCGGCGCACGTGCAGGGCAGCGGTCCCGCCGTGCACCGTGCCTAACCGAGGAGCGTGACCGCTCCGCCGCCGACGACGAGGCCACCGACGAACCCGGCTGCCGCGCCCAGCAGCAGCTTGGTCCGGTCATACAAAGCCGGCAAAGCCGGTACGGCGTCCTCGCCCTGCTCGTCCCCGTGCTCGTCGGTCTCGGCGACCGTCGGCCCGGGCTGCTCCGGCACGACCTGCTCCGCGAGCTCGGGGTGCAGCTCGGGCAGCAGCAGGGACATGGTCTGGTCCGGCTCGCCGGCCGGCACCGCCTCGACGGCCCGCGGGACGGGCACCTCGACCGGCGGCGGCTCGGCGAGCAGGTGCGCCGGGTGGTGGAGCGGCTCCTGCTCGACCGGCTGCTCCACCGGCTGCTCCACCGGCGGCTCGGCCGCGGGCACCGCGGCGGCGACCAGCACCGGGTCGGGGACGTCGACGTAGTCGCGGCCGCAGATCCGGCAGAACGACGTGCCCACACCAGGCGGGTGATCGACCGGGCAGACGAGAGCCATGGCACTGGTGTCGACACCAGCCGCGCCGTACTTGACCCCCCGTCGGGTCACGGCTCAGCCGGTGAGCCGCACCGTGCTCAGGGCCGCCTGGCGCACGTCCGCGGCGCAGAAGTGGTCGGTCAGCCAGCCGCCCGCGGAGAACAGCCGGGTCTGGTCGTCGTAGTGCGGCGAGGTCGGGTCCGGCGACTGTGAGTAGGTCAGGATCGTGCGGGTGTCCGGGCAGCCGCTGCCGGTGAACGACACCACCTGGATGAACGACGACCCGTGGGCCAGCGGGCCGACGTACGCCTTGACCGGGTCCCACACGACCGAGAGGGCGTTGAAGACCCCGTCGGTGCCCGGGCCGCCGTGCAGCGCGTTGCGGGTGCCGTCCGGGCGCAGGTCGGCCTGGTACTGGCCCAGCGGCGCGTCGACCGGGATGTGCGCCCCGGCCAGGTCGTTCAGCGCGTCACCGAAGGCCAGCTGCACCCGCGGGTTGGCGCTGTTGAGGCCGCGCGGCGTGTTGACCGGGTCGTTCGCGTCGAACGGCGTGGTCCACACCGGGGTCTGCTGCTTCGCGGACTGCACCGCGACCGGCACCGCGATCACCCGCTCCCAGAAGCGCCGGAACAGCAGGGCGCCGCGGGCGTCGAGGGCGTCGCGACCGTTCCAGGCGGCGAGCACGTCGCAGGCCTTCCCCACCGGGACCGGCCCGGAGGAGGACGGCGCGTAGCCACCGGGGAAGCTGCGGCACATCGACAGCACGTCGGGCCTGGTGATCTCCCAGGAGTACTGCCGGTCGCTGAACAGCAGGTCCTGCATCGCCTGCCGGGTGAAGCGTCCCTTGCGCAGCTGGTCGGCGACCATGACCAGCCCGGAGCGGGTGCGGGTGGTGCGCTCGGTGCGCTCGTCGCCGATGATCGTCGCGTAGCCCTCGAGCGGCTGCTGGGGGTTGGACAGCCAGTAGGAGTCGTTGGAGTTGGTGACGTAGTCGCGCCGGATCAGGTACGGCATGTGCGAGGGCCCGAAGGTCCCCGGCTGGATCGCGTCGGGGTCGCTGCCCCACTCGCAGGCCGACCGCGAGCCGTCCATCACCGGCAGCCGCAGCGCCGCGAAGGTCGCCTGCCCGAGCGCGGTCGCGCAGGTCTGCTCCTGCGCGTCGGTGACGTGCGGGGTCACCGAGATGTCGGCGTAGAGGGCGTCGCCCCGGTCGTCGGAGGCGAGGGTGTTGACCCACGGGATGCCCTGGTTGCGCTTGAGCACCGACAGGACGTCCTGGACGCTCTGCGCCTGGTCCACCTCGAAGAAGTGGTTGAGGTAGCGGAAGTTCGGGGCGTTCGCGTCGCCCATCACGAACGCGGTCGCCGGCGTCCACGGGAACGGGATCCCCAGCAGCGAGGTGAAGACCGAGCCGTGCCGGGTCGACCACAGGGTGCGGCTCTCGGGCTGCAGCGAGCCGTTCACCAGGGCCTGCACGGTGACGGTCCGCGACGTCATCGCAGTCGGCACCCCGTCGTACAGGTAGGTGGTCGGTGAGCCGGGGACGAGCGTCTCCTGGAAGGGCGTGAACCGGTAGGCCGTCGACACCGTGTGCGACCAGGCCGCGTGCGCGGTGTGGCCGATGAGCACCAGCGGCACGCCGAGCAGCGAGCCGCCCTCGACGTCGAGCTTGCCGGGGATCGTCAGCTGGGCCTGGAAGAAGCGCTCCGAGCCGATCCACGGGAAGTGCGGGTTGCCGAGCAGCAGGCCGCGGCCGGTGGTCGTGGCCTGCGACCCGAGGGCGACCGCGTTGGACCCGATGGCCAGGCCCTTGAACTCCTGCGCCAGCGCGCCGGCCGTCGCGCGGGTGTCGAGCGTCGGGACGGGCACGGACGGCGTGGGCGGCTGCGCCCCTCCGATGCCGTCGATCGCGACGCCGCTGCTGGCGAGCATCGCCAGCTGGTAGAAGCGCCGGAAGACGTCGATCTCGGTGATCGGCGTGACCCACGGCTTGCCCTTGCAGGCCGGGTCGGTGATGCCCTTCGCACCGCCGACGTCGGCCAGGTAGCGGTTGTAGCCGTCGACGTAGCCCTTCGCGATCTCGAACAGCTCCGGCCGCGGCGCCCCGGGCCCCTTCGCCGCGATGAGCTTCTCGACCCGCTTGTCGTCGTTGATCTGCTGGAAGAAGAAGTCGCTGTTGAGGTTGTTGACGCTCGCGCCGTTGCCCCGGAAGACGTAGCCGGCGTCCGGGCCGAAGAAGCGCGACCGCTGGGCCCGCACGGTGGTGTAGGTGTCGGCCAGCACGCAGATCGCGTTCTTGGCCAGCTCGTGGCCGTACCCGTAGCCGAGCGAGCCCCAGTCGCGGGCCTCGATGTGCGGGATGCCGTACTCCGTCGTGCGGACCGTGACGTCGTACGTCGGTCGCTTGGCCGCGACGGCGACGGCGGGCGTCACGGTCGCCACCAGGACGGCGGCGGCGAGCAGGGCGGTGCGGCGGCGGGCCACGGCAGACCTCCGGGTCAGGGGCGTTGCGGGGAGGTTTCGACGTCGCCGACGGACTTCCTGCCATCTGACACGGAGGTTGACCAGAAGGGCAAGTTCGCCCTACCTTGCCCGCACTCGCCCCCCACCACCCAGCAACGGGAGCGCTTCGCCATGCGTCCATCTGCGCGTGCGGTCCTCACGACCGCGGCCCTCGCCCTGGGGGCCACCGCCCTCACCGGGGTGAGCCCTGCCACGGCCACCGCCAGCTTCGGCTACGGCGCGATGACCTTCACCAACAGCGCCGCACCCGCGGCGTTCTTCGGTGCCCCGTACGCCGGCGAGCCCAGCCTGGGCGTCGACGGCCGGGACGGCACGACGCTCTACATGTCCGGCACCGACGTCTACAAGGTCGCCGTCGACCGCACGACGTCGCCGGTCGGGGTGAGCTGGAGCAACGTCACGCCGCTGGCCTCGGTCGTCAACCTCGACCCGATCCTCGCCACCGACCGGGTCACCGGCACCACCCTCGGCGGCGGCGACACCGGGCCGTGCGGGGTGCTGTTCCGCAGCACCGACGGCGGCGCGAGCTGGGACAACAGCGTGCCGTGCACCGGGGCGGCCGACCACCCGACGGTGGGCTTCGGGCCCACGGCCACCGGCCTGGTGCCGGCGCTGCCGACGGGCAACGGGCGGGTCGCGTACTTCTGCCAGCAGCAGGACGTCGACGTCTGCTCGAGCAGCCTCGACGGCGGCACCACGTGGGGTCCCGGTGTTCCCAGCACGGGGTGCTTCGGCCTGTTCGGGCACCTCAAGGCGAGCACCGACGGCACGGCGTACGTCCCGTCGATGAACTGCAGCGACAGCAACGGTGACCTCGCGGTCGGCGCGTTCTCCACCCGCGACAACGGCGCCACGTGGCAGTCCTACGGCATCCTCGGCGCGACCGAGCCGTCCCGCGGCTTCGACCCGAGCATCACGACCACGCCGGACAACACGGTCTACGAGTCGTGGGCGCGCGCCGGCGACTACCACCCGGTCGTGACCTTCTCCAAGGACCACGGCGCCACCTGGTCGCCGCAGGTCGACCTGGCGAGCACCGTCAGCCCCCCGCTGGTGGCCACCACCTTCCAGGCCATGACCTCCGGGGACGACGGCCGGGTCTCGGTCGCCTACCTCGGCACCACGGTCGGCACCCCCGGGGTCGCTCCCTTCGACGCCGGCTACCACGGCGTCTGGAACCTCTACGTCTCCACCACCCTCGACGGCGGCAAGACCTGGACCACCGCGCAGGCGACCACGGAGCCGGTGCAGCGCGGCTCGATCAGCGACGGCGGCACCACCTCCACCGGCCAGCGCAACCTGCTCGACTTCATCGACGCCCAGACGCTCACCGACGGCCGGGTCGCGGTCGCCTACGCCGACGGCTGCCTCGACGTCTGCAACGGCCCGAACGGCACCGAGGCGCAGTCCACCGCCTCCTACGCCACGGTCGCGGTGCAGGACACCGGACGCGGCCTGCTCTCCGCGTACGACGTCAACCCCGTCACGACGGCGCCGGCCGCCCCGTCGCTGACCGCCACGGGCGGCATGGGTGCGGTGTCGCTGAGCTGGACGACGCCCGCCGACGGCGGTGCTCCGATCACCGGCTACCAGGTCACGCGCAACGGCCTCCCGCTCGCCTCCGTCGGCACCGTCACCTCGTACGTCGACAGCACCGCCGTGCCGGGCACCACCTACTCGTACGCGGTCGCGGCGGTGAACGCGAACGGCCCTGGGACCGCGTCCAGCCCGGCCTCGGCGTACGCCACCACCGTGCCCGGCGCCCCGGTCCTGACCGCGCTCGCCGGCAGGGGCCAGGTCTCGCTGTCCTGGACCCTCCCGTCGGACGGCTACTCCCCCATCACGTTCTGGACGATCCTGCGCGGCACCGCCCCGGGCACCGAGTCGCCGGTGCAGACCCTGTCGACCGGGACGAGCTACGTGGACACCACGGTGACCGCCGGCACGACGTACTACTACGAGGTCGTCGCGAGCAACGCGAACGGCCCGGGCGCGCCCTCCAACGAGGTCGGCGCCCTGCCCCGCAAGGGCAAGTAGACCGCCGCGGCGCCGACCGCCCGCCCCCAACCGGGCGGTCGGCGCCGCGGCCCTTCTCCTGCCCCGGAAGCCCCCAGCCGAGGCAGTGCCCGCACGCTCCTGGCCAACTGCACGCGCTTCGCGCGCAGTTGGCCACTGCGTCCAGCACGACAAGGCGCCGCGAGAGCCGCTCGGCCCTCCGAGCGCCCGTGGACGGACAGGCGCCTACTCGGCCTCGGGGTCCACGAGCGGGTCGGAGTGGATGCCCGCGAGGGCCTCGGTGGCCCGTCGCTGCACCGCCCGCAGCCACACGTCGAAGCTGTCGTCGCGCTGGCTGAAGGCTCGGCTCGTCGGGAACATCGCGAGCCGCGTCTGCCGGTCGGGCGTCGTCGCGAACAGCAGCGTGATGGCGTTCACGAGCTCCTCCGGGTCGCCCTCGCCGAGACGTGTGATCCAGTCCTCGGCGGCCT
>JBAVRG010000031.1:0-7122 GCA_049694795.1 Mycobacteriales bacterium | reverse complement strand
CCGAGGTTCGGCGAAGGGGGTCAGTTTTCGGGCGTCGACACGGGGTCAGTTTTCAGGCGTCGCCGACACATGGGACGAGCCATCGCGAAGGCGCTGAGCCGCTCGAGCAGCAGCTCAGCGTTGTCCTGTGCCATCCGCCCGGTCGCCTGTCGCGACAACCACTGTGGAAGATCGCCACCGGCCAGGACCAGGACACCATCGACAACGACCCCATCATCGGGAAGCCCGTGCTGGCCCTTGCTCCACATGACCACAAGGGGAACCACATCGTGTGGCGTCCTTACGGTCTGACTACGGAGAACCGAGGCAGCCTTGCGGGCGTTCCGCGACGCCTGCGCCGCGAAGTCGGACAAGACAGCGGGCGTGTGGTCTACGAAGCGCCACTTGGTCTCGAGCGCGTAGACGCCCGAGGGTGCGACCACGATGTGGTCGATGTCGGCCTTCCCGAGCTCGATGTTGTGCACAGCCCCCCAGATGTGGCCCTCCTTCTGAGCGGTCTTGAGCGTCTCCCTGGTGGCTTCCTCGCCCCAGGCTCCTCCGAGCAACATGGCGCCGCCGGCTGACAGCAAGAAGACCAGGCCAAGTGCGGCGACCATCGCAGCCACGAGGAGTCCGTCGATGAAGCCCTCGGTCCATCCGCGCGTGAACAAGTGCTCGAACGCGATCAGGACGGCGACGGTGCCTGCAGCGAAGAGTGCGGCTCGCCAGTTGAGCCGCACGAACCTCAGCAGGTCACGCCGCAACTTCCGCCGTACGAAGGAGCGCCTCTGTCGTGGTCTGCGCAGCACCCAGGCAACCTACGCGCGGCCTCCGACGTGACTGGGACGCAACACTCCGCCCGTGCCGGACCTTGCGCCTAGTTCTCGTTGAGCCCGTACTCCCGCGTGCGCAGCTTGTCCTTCCACTGGTTCTCGATCTTCTCGATGGTCAGGTCCGACTCGCCGGTGCCGACCACCTCGAGCACCGACACCTGGTAGCGGTGTCCCTTGGTCAGCCCCTTGTTGCCGTTGGTCCCGCCGTCGGCGTAGCCCTGCAGGCGTCCGAGGAGGTTCTCGGCGCCCTTGGCTGAGCCGATGTAGTGCTTGCCGTGGTTGTCCAGGTCGACCAGCAGGTACACGCCCCTGCTCGCTGCCAGAGCCCCACGCCAACCGTTCGGGAGCAAGGCCAGATCGTCGGCCTCACAGCGGAAGTCGCGCCAGCCTGGGAAGGGCGTCTCGTGCTGGTCGGTGATCTCCACCACCAGCTTGGGCGCGGCGCGGTGAGCCCACTGCTTCCAGCTCAGGAACCCCTTGCCCCAGTCGATCACCAGTCGGTCCTCGTAGCCCCTCCATGCCTCGTCACGAACCAGGTCCCAGATCACCCGGTCGCCGCTGTTGATGTCGCCGGTGACCGGGTCGATGTCGTCGGCATCCGCAAGTGCGAACTCGCCCACCTCGTACATGCCCCCGAAGACGGTCTTGCCGCCCCGGCCAGCCAGGAAGCACGCGACGTGGGTGGCCTTGCTCCCGCCCGTTCCGAAGCACTGGGCGTTCTGGCGGCACTGGTAGCCCTCAACCAGGGATCGGTCGACGCGCCAGAGGTCGTGGATCTGCGCACCCTTCACCCGGTGACGCATCAGCACGACGTACTTCGGGTCGAAACCAGCGGCGACCAGGATGTCGTTGAAGGCGATCACGCGGAACTCGCCATGGCCACGAGGCCCTTCACCGCAGCGCGGGTGGCGCGCGCTGGCAGGCCGGTCGTAGCTGGCACACGTTCGAGCCCGTGACTGGTCACCTCGTAGATCGGCACCAACAGAGTCTGGCGCAGACCGCCGACGGCACGCTGCGTCAGGCCCCAGCGGGGCGAAGTGCCGAGCCGGCCATGACGCGCAGTTCCAGACCAGCCTCTCGACATGACTCCGTGGCCAGCGCGACGAGGTCGGGCCCCAGTTCCTCCAGGCAGACCATCAGGTGGACATCTGCGCCGAGGAGTCGGCTGACCTCGACGTCGCGGACGACCTGTTCTTCGGTGAAGGCTGCGGCTGAGGTCTTCACCTCCCCGGCAAGCACTCTGCCTTGGCTCACGCCGAAGAGGTCCACCTCACCGACCTGGTCATCGGGGAACACGACCTCGAGGCCGGGGAGAACCCAGGTCGTGTCAGCCTGCTGGTTGAGGTGGGTGAGTTCGGCTAGATGACAGGTACTACCGCCGCGCCTTGATGCGGCACAGCCAGGCTGCGACGCCTACTGTCGTTGAACGGGCTGCGGGACCAGCGCAGCAGCCTGGACGCGTTGAGCCGCAGCACCGGCATCGAGCTGCACTTCGCACTCCCACAGGCGCAGCACCCTGTAGCCGGCTTCCTGCGCCAGCTCGTTCGCCTTCAGGTCTCGCGCCTGGTTCCGGCTCATCTTCTCCAGCCACAGGGAGGCGTTGGGCCCCTCGAACGTGGTCCGCCCGTGCTGTGGGCACTGATGCCAGAAACAGCCATCCACGAAGACGGCCAGCCGGTAGCGCACGAGCGTGAAGTCGGGCGTGCAGCCCTTGGCGAGCTGCTTGTGGACGGCGTACCTCAGCCCGAGTCGGTGGACCGCCGACCGAAGAAGTAGCTCAGGTGCCGTGTTCTGGCTCGAACGTCCGGCCAGGTGACGACCGGCGCCTGTCGACACCCACGACACCTGGCTCACGGTCCGAGCGTCGGCACCGTGCCCCGGCTGCGCAAGCCCGCCTGCGTCAGGCGTCGCGGACTGACTCGGCCACCCTCTGGGCGAGCAGCGGTGGAACGCTGTTGCCCGCCATGTACTGGGCGCTGTTCCGCGAGCCGACGAACTCGAAGCTGTCGGGGAACGTGAAGAGCCGCTTGACCTCCGGCAGGCGCAGCCGCCGGTTCTCCCAGTGGAACGGCCCGACGTTCGAGCCTGGCTGCGCCTGGATCGTCGGTGACGGGCGCTCGGGGTCGAGCTTCAGCAAGAAGGACCAGAACCGGCTCCTCCAGGCGAACTGCGGGTCAGGGTGCCCTCGCTCAGCCGTGTAGTGCAGGTAGTTGTCGCCGGGTGGGATGCCGGGCAAGAGATGCCCGTAGGCGCCCCTGATGATCTCCTCGGGCTCAGGGTCGGTTACGAGCCCGTCGAACGCCTCCGCGCAGGTCACATGGGGCCGCTCCGTGCTCCCGGTGCTGCGCCGCTCCCAGGAGCCGCCGTGGGTGGCGTCGGGGTGGTCAGGCAGCCGCTCACCCTTCTCAACGCCGATCACGAACAGGCGCGGCCTGCTCTGCGGGACTCCGTAGTCAGCGGCGTTGAGCACCTTCGCCCGGTAGTCGTATCCCGCCTCGTCGATCTCTCGCAGCAGCCGCTCGTAGGCGCCACGGCTCGCCTGGTTCTTGTAGGTGAGCGCGTAGACGTTCTCGAGGATGAACTTGCGGGGCTTCGCCTCGCGGAGCACGCGGGTGTACGCCTGTAGGAGGCTGGCGTCGGGGTCCAGGCCGGCGCGCTTCCACTCGAGCCAGAAGCCGCTCTTGCTGAACGGGGTGCACGGCGGGCCACCCACCAGTAGGTCGGGCCGAGCCCGGCCCTTGAGCCCTGCAGCCTTGAGCAGGTCGCGCGTCGGCACGTCGAGGATGTCGGCCTTGATGACCGGCGACGCCAGGTGCGGGAAGTTCTTCTCCATCGTGAGCGTCGCGTCGGCGTACCGCTCCACCGCCGCCCGTACGACATACCCCGCCTGCTCGACCCCAAGATCGAGACCCCCGGCACCGCTGAAGAGGCTGATGGCGACGCCAGCGCCGCTCTCGGCACGACGTCCCGACTGCATGCACGCAGTCTGCCAGCCGGCCACGACATCGCCGCTCAGGTCGACTCTGCGTGTCCCCCGCCCTCCAGAGCAGCCTCGAGCGTGGTCGCCCATGTCGCATCCACCCGGTGGAGCGCGGCGAGGCGGTCAGGATGGCGGTCATGCCGAGCGAGGCGGTCGGTGCGCTTGTACCGGAACTCCCAGGATCGTGTTGCGGAGTAGAGGCAGGCAGCGACGACGTCGAACTGGTCGGGGCGGTAGAGGCGCCCGGCAGGATCGTCGCGCGTCGCTCTCGTCTTCTGCACTTCGACCTTGTAGTCGCCATTGGCGTAGAGGTCGCCCGAGGCGTTCTTGCACTCGACCAGCACCCGCCTGCCCGAATGGAGCTGGACGTCGAAGTCCGGCTTGCCGTCCTCGTCAAGCCGCAGGGCAAGCTGAACGGCGGGGTCGGTGCGCAGCCGCTTCTCGAGGTGGTGCTCCGCGACGCCGCCCTTGACGGCCACCTCGAGCCGCATGCGGGTGTGGATGATGTCTAAGATCTCGCGAGCGTCCAGGTCGAAGCTGGCCTCGAGGGAGTGCAGTGAGGTCTGCAGACCCTGCTCGAGGACGGACGCTCGAGCGGCGTCGTTCGCGGCGACGAGTCGCAGGGGCGAGTCGAGGCCGAGGCTGGTCGCCCCTCGCTCGAGCGCCGCGTAGTCGAGTAGCCGGTCGGGGCTGAACGCGACGAGGGTCTCGATGCCGTCGGCGCGGCGCGGACGTCGTCGACCCGAGTGGGGGTTACGTTCCCAGGCGACCCAGCCCTTCGCCTGCACCTCGTCAACCTGGTGGTCGCGCATGTAGGCCGCTGAGATACCCAGAGGCAACGGGTCGTACAAGGCGGGGTCCAGACCGATGAGCAGTGGACCGTCGAGGTACACCCCGAGCAGCAGCGTGGTGTCCACGCCGGCGATGTCGCGTGCGACCCAGTGCTCGCCTGTTTCCCAGCTCGCCTCGCCGCCGTAGCGGAGCTGGCCCCGTACCTCGTCGCTGGGCCGACCGTCCGTCTCGACTCTCGTGACGCGGAAGGGGTAGACCATCAGCCCGATCCGCTCGCCGCTGGCGTTCTCGACGCCGAGGTAGACGGGCACCCGACTGGCATCACTCGCGTACAGCACATTCCCGCCGCTGGCCTCGACCGCCTTGATCAGGAAGGCGTGCAGGTCTTGCCGGTTGCTCACCCGGTACACGCGAGGGACACGACGCCCGGCCAGCACCTCGTCGTGAGCGTCGTCGCGTGGCACGTCGACAGCTTGGCAGCTCGAGCGGGGGAACGTGGGTAGCTGAACGGCCTTCAAGCTGCCAAGCTGCTCGCCGTGCCCACGCCCCGCCCCTCTCCGTGGCCAGCGTGGACCTACTGGCCGCACAACGAAAAGCCACCGGCGTGGGTGCTGGACTTCGTGGCAGTCGTGGAAGGTGCCGAGTCGGCCATCTCGACAGTGAAGGTCGGCGGCGCCTTGAGCAGCGACGCGGTGCTCAACGCCATCGCACCCGGCCTAGGAGTCTGCTGAACAACGCGTGTCGTTCTGGTCCCTGATGTTTGGGGTCGGGACGATGTGCGTATGCAGGGTCGTCCGCTTGATGAGCGTGAGCTGCTGGACTCCGAATCGGTCGCGGGGCACCTGGTGGAGCCGGGGTCGGTCTTCGCGCTGCTCCGTGATCACCGCAGGGTGTTGTTCCCGGTGTCGATGTTCGCGGATCTGTTCCCGTCGGGTCGGGGCCGACCGTCGATCCCGGTCGACATCGCTGCGTCGATCCTGGTGCTGCAGGCCCTGTTCGGCTTGTCAGACCGGGAGGCGATGCGGGCGATCCGGACGGATCTGCAGTGGAAGGTCGCGTGCGGTCTGCCGATCGGGCATGGCGGGTTCGACGCGTCGGTCCTGACCTACTGGCGGCGCCGGCTGCTGGCCTCGGGTGCGCCGAACCGGATCTTCGAGGCGGTGCGGGAGGTGATCGCCCAGACCGGGGCGGTGAAGGGCAAGACCCGCCGGGCGCTGGACTCCACCGTGCTGGATGACGCGGTCGCGACGCAGGACACCGTGACACAGCTGATCGCCATCATCCGCAAGGTCCGGCGTGACATCCCCGCCGCGGCGGAGATGGTCGCTCGGGTCTGCAACGCGCACGACTACGACGACCCGGGCAAGCCGCGGATCGCCTGGGACGACAGCGAAGCCCGGCAGGTCCTGATCAGTGCTCTGGTGAACGACGCCCTCGCGCTGCTCGCCGAGCTCGACGGGCTGGAGCTGAGCCCGGAGCAGTCCCGCACGGTCGCGCTGCTCGCGCTGCTGGCCGGGCAGGACGTCGAACCGGCGGAGGACTCCGACGGGACCGATGGGCGGTGGCGGATCGCACGGAAGGTCGCCAAGGACCGTGTCATCAGCGTGGTGGACCCCGACGCCCGGCATGCCCACAAGACCGTCCACCGCCGCCAGGACGGGTTCAAGGCGCACGTCACGGTCGAGCCCGACACCGGCCTGGTCACCGCGTGTGAGCTGACCAAGGCCGCGGGCAGCGACGCGATGGACGGTGCGACCGGCATTCGGCTGTTGGAGGGCGACACGACTCTGGACGGCGAACGGGTCGACGTGCTCGCTGACAGCGCCTATGGCACCGGCGACTCGCTGAAAGCCATCATCGATGCCGAACACACCCCGCTGGTGAAGCCCTGGCCACTCAAGCCGACCGTCGCCGGCGGGTTCACCCTCGACGACTTCACCGTCGACGAGGCCGCCGGGACCGCGACCTGCCCGGCCGGGCTGACCCGCAAGATCACCAGGACCCGAGCAGTCGTATTCGGGGTCGCCTGCCGCGACTGCCCCTTGCGAGCCCAGTGCACGACCAATGCCAAGGGCCGAAGCCTGCGGCTCCATGAGCACGACGCGCTCATGCGCCGCCACCGGCAACGAGCCAAAGACCCTGCCTGGCAAGCGGACTACCGCCAGCACCGACCGATGGTCGAACGCTCCATCGCCTGGCTCGTCGCCGGCGGGAACCGCAAGGTCCGCTACCGCGGGATCGCGAAGAACAACGCCTGGCTCCAGACCCGCACCGCCGCCCTGAACCTCCGACGGCTGCTCAACCTCGGCCTCGACCGACACCACGGAGCCTGGGTCCTCACCTGAGCCGGCCGGGCCGGGACAAGGCCCGCCAGCAACGCGATCTGAGCCCTTGACCGGCCCTCGAGGGTGCTACCAACCTCGATCTCGGCGGGGCGACCCTCGATGGCGACCCTCGAGGTCTGACCAACCCAGAAGCCCAAGAGCGCCGTGAGACGCCCCGCCGCCCAGAATCAGGCCTTCTTCAGCAGGCTCCTAG
>JBAVRG010000030.1:0-8815 GCA_049694795.1 Mycobacteriales bacterium | reverse complement strand
GGCAAGAAGATCGCCGCCGCCGCCGGTGCGAACCTCAAGCGCGTCACCCTCGAGCTCGGCGGCAAGAGCGCGAGCATCTTCCTGCCCGACGCCGACCTGTCCGTCGCGGTCCCGCAGGCGCTCGGCTCCGGCTTCATGAACAACGGCCAGGCGTGCGTCGCGCAGACCCGCATCCTGGTCTCCCGCGACCGCTACTCCGAGACCGTCGACGCGCTGTCGGAGTGGACGGCCGCGCAGGTGGTCGGCGACCCGCTGGACCCCGCCACCCAGATCGGCCCTCTGGTCGCCGAGCGCCAGCGCCAGCGCGTCGAGGGCTACATCGCCACCGCGCAGAAGGAGGGCGGCAAGATCGCCGTCGGTGGCGGCCGGCCCTCCTCGCAGTCGACCGGCTGGTACGTCGAGCCCACCCTCGTGATCGACGTGGACCCCAAGCACACCATCGCGCAGGAGGAGGTCTTCGGCCCCGTCGTGTCGGTGCTCGCCTACGACAGCGTCGAGGACGCCGTGCGGATCGCCAACGACAGCGACTTCGGCCTCTCCGGCTCCGTCTTCACCGCCGACGTCCAGGCCGGCATCGACATCGCCCGCAAGGTCCGCACCGGTACCTACACGGTGAACGCCTTCGCCCTCGAGTTCGCCGCCCCGTTCGGCGGCTTCAAGCAGAGCGGCGTCGGCCGCGAGCTCGGCCCCGAGGGCCTGGCGGCGTACCTCGAGAGCAAGTCGATCTCGCTGCCCGCCGGCACCGAGGTCCCCGGCGTCCCGGTCGTCTAGTCCTCCCCCACCTCCCTTGCGTCCGCTCGGGTCCCGCGTGAGCGCGGGTACCCGAGCGGACGCACGCACGCCTGGAGAGCCATGAGCGCCGACACCACCACCAGCGACGTCCTGCAGGGCGTCGAACTCGCCGGGCGCACCGCGGTCGTGACGGGCGTCAGCGCCGGTCTCGGCGTCGAGACCGCCCGGGCCCTGCGCTCGGTCGGTGCCCGCGTCATCGGGGCCGCCCGCGACCTCGACAAGGCCCGCACCGCGCTCGCGGGCGTGGACGGGGTGGAGCTCGTCGCGCTCGACCTGGCCGACCTCGACAGCGTCCGCACGGCCGCCACCGAGGTGCTGGCCCGCGTCGACCGAATCGACCTGCTCATCAACAACGCCGGCGTGATGGCCCCTCCGCTGTCCCGCACCGCGCAGGGCTTCGAGCTGCAGCTCGGCACCAACCACCTCGGCCACTTCGTGTGGACGAACGCCCTCACGCCGCGGCTCGGGCCCGGCTCACGGATCGTCAACGTCAGCAGCCGGGGCCACCTGCGCTCGCCGATGCGCTGGGACGACCCGCACTTCCGGGACGAGGCGACGTACGAGAAGTGGACCGCCTACGGGCAGAGCAAGACCGCCAACGTGCTGTTCACCGTCGAGCTCGAGAAGCGCCTGTCAGCGCAGGGGATCCACGCCTACGCGCTGCACCCCGGCGTCATCATGACCGAGCTGTCCCGGCACCTCAGCGCCGACGACCTGACCGCGCTGGCCTCCCGGGTACCGGCCGGGGCGCTCACCCTCAAGGACGTCAGCGCCGGGGCGGCCACGACGCTGTGGGCCGCCACCAGCCCGGAGCTCGAGGGCAGGGGCGGGCTCTACCTCGAGGACTGCCACGTCGCCGACGTCACCCCCGGCGACGGGTCGGCGGGCTACGCGCCGTACGCGATGGACAGCGACGAGGCGGCCCGCCTCTGGGAGTGGTCCCTGGAGCAGACCGCCCCCTGAGGACCCTCGCGGACTAGTCGGCGTCGGGGTTGGGCGGCAGGTCGGCGGTGCGCGGGGTGTCGGCCTCGACCGCCCCGACCTTCATCGACCCGCCGGGCGCGCCGAGCGGCGCCTCGCGGCCGGGGAGCAGGTCGTAGAAGAACGCCCGGTTGTCGTCCTTGTCGTCCACCTTGTCCGTCGGCAGCGTGCGGTCGGGGTAGATGGCGTCGACCGGGCAGACGGGCTCGCAGGCACCGCAGTCGATGCACTCCTTGGGCTGGATGTAGAGCTTGCGCTCGCCCTCGTAGATGCAGTCGACAGGGCACTCCTCGATGCAGGACATGTCCTTGATGTCCACACAGCTCGAGGTGATCACGTACGTCACGCCTGCGCGCCTTCCGTCGAGTGGCCGGGGAACACCGTGGCCCCGGGATCGATCACGGTAGCGGCGTTGTTGACGGCGGTCGCAGCCTCCCCGAACCCGACCGCGATCAGGCGGACCTTGCCGGGGTACTCGGTGATGTCTCCCGCCGCGAACACCCGCGGCAGGTTGGTGGCCATCGTCGTGTCGACCACGATGTGGCGCTCCTGCACCTGCAGGCCCCAGGCCTCCAGCGGCGCGATGTCGGCGGTGAACCCCAGCGCCGCGACGACCGCCTCCGCCGGCAGCTCGCGGGTCTGCTTGGTCTTCACGTCCCGGACGCTCACCGACTCCAGCGCCGCGCCACCCGTCATGCCCACGACCTGCGCCGGGGTGACGAGGGCGATCGAGGAGTCCTTGAGCAGCTTCACCGAGTGCGCGTGCGCCCGGAACTCGTCGCGGCGGTGCACCAGCGTCACCGACTCGGCCACGCCCTCGAGCCCCAGGGCCCAGTCGACGGCGCTGTCGCCGCCGCCCACCACGACCACGTCCTTGCCCGCATAGGGCAGGTACGACGGGACGATGTACTCGAGCCCACGGCCCTCCCAGGCGTCGCCTCCCGGCAGCGGGCGAGGCGTGAAGGTGCCGATGCCCCCGGTCACGATCACCGCCTTGGCGTGCACCGTCACGCCGGAGGCGGTCGTGATCACGACCCCGTCGCCGCTCTGGTGGTAGGCCACCGCCTGCTCGCCGAGCAGGTAGTGCGGGTGGAACGGCGCGGCCTGCGCGAGCAGGTTCTCGACCAGGTCCTTGCCCCGCACCGCGGGGAACCCGGCGATGTCGTAGATCATCTTCTCGGGGTAGAGAGCGGTCACCTGACCGCCGGCCTCGGCCAGCCCGTCCACGACTGCGACCGACAGCCCACGGAAGCCGGCGTAGTAGGCGGCATACAGGCCGGACGGCCCAGCCCCCACCACCAGCACGTCGACGTCGACCACGAGCACTCCCCTCACCGGAACAAGAACACGTTACAGTTTCCTCGGCTGGGAGACCACACCCTAGGAGGTCTGCGACGCAGCCAGCGCGGCGGCTACGAGCACCCGCACCCCCACGCCGATCGCGGCCTCGTCGACGTCGAAGGCGCCCTGGTGCAGGTCGACCGGCCGGGCCGTGCCCGGCGGCCGGACCCCCAGCCGCGCCATCGCCCCGGGGACGTGGTCGAGGTACCACGCGAAGTCCTCGCCCCCGAGGGACTGCGGCGTCGGCACCCCCGCCCCGGGACCCAGTGCTGCCCGCACCGCCGCGGTCAGGAGCGCCGTCGCGGCCGGGTCGTTGACGACCGGCGGGACGCCGCGGACGTAGCTCACCGTCGCCCGGGCGCCGTAGGGCGCCACGATGCCGTGCACGACCCGCTCGAGCAGCTCGGGCGCCTGCTGCCAGGCCGCCTTGTCGAGCACCCGCAGCGTGCCGCGCAGCACGCCCTCGCGGGGGATGGCGTTGGGCGCGATGCCTGCGCTGATGTGCCCCCACACGAGCGCCAGCCCGGCACGCGGGTCGACCAGCCGGGACAGGGCCGCCGGGACCCCGGTCGCCACCTCGGCCAGGACGTGCACGAGGTCGACGGTGTTGTGCGGCCGCGACGTGTGACCCCCCGGTCCGGAGACGAGCACCTCGACCGCGTCGGCCGCGGCGGTGAGCGGACCGGTGCGCAGGCCCACCCGGCCGACGTCCAGCGCGGGGTCGCAGTGCAAGCCGAACACCGCCGCCGCGCCCTCGAGCCAGCCCTCGGCCAGGACGTCCAGCGCGCCGCCGGGCATCTGCTCCTCAGCCGGCTGGAACACCAGCCGCACCCGACCCGGCACCCCGATCTCGGCCAGGGCCAGCCCGGCACCCATGACGACCGCGGTGTGCACGTCGTGCCCGCAGGCGTGGCACACCCCCGGCACCTGCGAGCGGTAGGGGACGTCCTTCTCGTCCGGCACGGGCAGCGCGTCGATGTCGGCGCGCAGGACGACCAGGGGACCGTCCGCCGTACCGACGTCACAGACCACGCCGGTGCCGACCCGCAGGACCTGCGGCGCCAGGCCGGCGGCGGTGAGCCGCGCGTGCAGCAGCGCCGTCGTCTCGTGCTCGAGCCGGCCCAGCTCGGGGTGCCGGTGGAGCGTCCGTCGCAGCTCCACCAGCTCGGCCTCGTGGTCGGCCAGCCAGTCGTCCAGGGTCACCACGACGGCCGTCCCGAGGCGAACTCCGCCAGCAGGCTGTCCACCACCGCGTGCAGGTCGCCCGCGTGCGCAGCCGCCACCGCGCGCTGCCGCTGGTACGACGCCCCGCCGGCCACCACCTCGTCGACCCGGGCCAGCTCCTCGGCGCAGCCCAGCCGCTCAGCAGCCGGCCGGAGCTCCCGCGCGAGCTCGAGCAGCGCGTCGCGGACCGGGACGGTGCTCTCGTCCTCGCGGATGATGTGCGCGTCCAGGCCGTAGCGCGCGGCACGCCACTTGTTCTCCCGCACCACCCAGCCCTTCGGCGTGGGCAGCCGGTAGCCCCTGTCGAGCTCGCGGTCGAAGCTGTCGACCAGGCACTGCGAGACCGCCGCCACCATGCCCACCTCGTGCAGCGTGGGGAGCCCGTCGCAGATGCGCAGCTCGACCGTGCCGAAGTCGGGGTGCGGCCGGATGTCCCACCACACCTCCTTGATGGAGCCGATCGTGCCGGTCGACAGCAGCGTCGCCATGTAGGACTCGAACTCGGCCCAGTCGGCGAGCTGGTAGGGCAGCCCGGCGGTGGGGAGGTTCTCGAACACCTTCGAGCGCGCGGACGCCAGCCCGGTGTCGCGCCCCTTCCAGTACGGCGACGAGGCCGACAGCGCGAGCAGGTGCGGGATGTAGGCGGAGAGCGCGTTGACGATCGGGATGGCCTTCTCCCCCGACCGCACGCCGACGTGCACGTGCACGCCGAAGACCTGCAGCCGCCTGGCCAGCCACTGCATGTCGTCGACGAGCTTGGCGTAGCGGGGGTCCGGGCTGATGGTCTGCGAGGTCCAGTCGGTGAGCGGGTGCGTGCCCGCGCACAGCAGCCCGAGCCCGCGGGCCTCCAGCAGCGGACGGAGCTGCGCGACCGTCGCCGCCAGGTCGGCGGTGGCCTCCGGGACCGACTGGCAGACGCCGGTGATGATCTCGACCGTCGACTCGAGCAGCTCGTGCTTGGCCTTCGGGTGCTCGCCCCCCGGTGACAGCGCGCGCAGCACCTCTGAGGCACCGCTCGTGAGCTCCCGGGACGACGGAGATACCAGCTGCAGCTCCCACTCGATGCCGACGCTGGCGCGCGGCGACGACGCGAACGGGATCTCCATCTCCAGAACCTAGCGAGAGGAGCTCGGGACGAGCAGCCGCACGTGGTCGGAGTAGACGCCGTCGACCCCGCGCCGCAGCACGCGACGCAGCCCCCAGCCGGTCTGCACGTCCCAGGCGAAGGCCAGCAGCCCCGCGGCGTGCGTCCTCTCGACCAGCCGGTGCGTCCACCGGCCGTGCCTGAGGTTGACCGCGTCGACGCCCCTCGAGGCGATGTCGGCGAGCGTGGCCTCGGCGTGCAGGAGCGCGTCGCGCCAGCGCATGTCGGTCACCAGGCGCACCCGCGGGTCCAGGGCCCGCCAGCTCGCGCAGGCGAGGCTCCCGCCGCACAGCCACAGCCGCGCCAGGTCGAAGCCGGCCTCCCGGGCCACCTCGACGGTGCGGGCCGCCGCGCCCGGTCCCTTCATGTCCAGCGACAGGTCGAAGTCGGTCCCGCACGCCTGGAACAGCTCGGCCAGGGAGAGCGGGTCCTCCCGCTCGGCGTGCGTCAGCGTGTGCGGCGGGCCGTGGTGCAGGACCGGCTCGCCGGTGGCGTCGAGCCAGACGTCGGACTCGAGCCCGGTGGCACCACGGGCGAGCGCCTTGCCGAACGCCTCGAGCGAGTTCTCCGGGGCGTCGGCCATGCCGCCGCGGTGGGCGAAGCCGAGGACCCGGTCAGTCCTGCTCAGCCGGCTCTCCGCGCTCGGGCGCAGGGTCCGGTGCGGTCACCTGACCCGACCAGGACGTCGTCAGGGTGCGGGCCACGTGGAAGCGGTCCACCTCGTCGAGGCGGTTGTTCCGCTTGAGCATCGGGGTGGCGACGGCCACGGCAGCAAGGATCAGGACGGCGAGAGCGACGTACATCACGATGGTTGTTGTCCTTCCGGACCGGAACGGTCCCCCCCGGACAGCCTCCAGACTAGAAGAACTCCTGCGGGGAGTAGACACCCCAGACCTCGCGGAGGGCCCCGCAGACCTCGCCGACGGTGGCGAGGGCCCGCAGCGCGTCCTTCATCGGGTAGAGGACGTTGTCGTTGCCGACAGCAGCCTTCTTCATCGCCTCCAGGGCCGCGTCGACGGCCGCCTGGTCGCGCCGGGCGCGCAGGTCGGCGAGGCGCTGCCGCTGGTCGACCTCGATCTGCGGGTCGACCCGCAGCGGGTCGTACCGCTCCTCCTGCGCCGCCTGGAACCTGTTGAGCCCCACGACGATCCGCTCGCCGGAGTCGATGCCCTGCGCGATCGCGTAGGCCGAGCGCTCGATCTCGCTCTTCTGGAAGCCCTGCTCGATGGCCGCGACCGCACCGCCCATCTCCTCGACCTTCGCCATGAGCTCACGGGCGGCCTTCTCGACCTCGTCGGTCATGGCCTCCACGACGTAGGACCCGGCGAAGGGGTCGACGGTGGCGGTGACGTCGGTCTCGTAGGCCAGCACCTGCTGGGTGCGCAGCGCCAGCGTGGCTGCCTTCACGGTCGGCAGGGCGATCGCCTCGTCGAAGGAGTTGGTGTGCAGCGACTGCGTGCCGCCCAGGACCGCGGCGAGGCCCTGCACCGCGACCCGGACGAGGTTGACCTCGGGCTGCTGCGCGGTGAGCTGGACGCCGGCGGTCTGGGTGTGGAAGCGCAGCATCTGCGACTTCGGGTCCTTGGCGCCGAACTGGTTCCTCATGACGTCGGCCCAGATCCGGCGGGCCGCGCGGAACTTCGCGACCTCCTCGAGGATCGTGGTGCGCGACACGAAGAAGAACGCCAGCCGCGGGGCGAAGTCGTCGACGTCCTGGCCGCTCGCGATGGCGGCGCGGACGTACTCGATGCCGTCGGCGAGGGTGAAGGCGATCTCCTGCGCGGGCGACGCGCCGGCCTCGGCCATGTGGTAGCCGGAGATCGAGATCGTGTTCCACTTCGGGATCTCGGTCCGGCAGTACTCGAAGATGTTCGTGATCAGCCGCAGCGACTGCGCGGGCGGGTAGATGTAGGTCCCGCGGGCGATGTACTCCTTGAGCACGTCGTTCTGGATCGTGCCGGTGATCTTGTCGCCGCCGACGCCGTTCTCCTCGGCGACGAGCTGGTACATGAGCAGCAGCACCGACGCCGGGGCGTTGATCGTCATCGACGTCGAGACCTTGTCCAGCGGGATCTGGTCGAACAGGACCCGCATGTCCTCGAGCGAGTCGATCGCCACGCCGACCTTGCCGACCTCGCCGTGCGCCACGGGGTCGTCGCTGTCGTAGCCCATCTGGGTCGGCAGGTCGAAGGCCACCGACAGGCCTCCGGTGCCCTGCGCGACCAGGTGCCGGTAGCGCTCGTTCGACTCCTTCGCGGTGCCGAAGCCGGCGTACTGGCGCATCGTCCAAGGACGGCCCGTGTACATCGACGGGTAGACGCCTCGGGTGAAGGGGTAGGACCCCGGGGTGCCCAGCCGCTCCTCAAGCCCCGGGGCGAGGTCCTCCGCCGTGTACAGCGGCTCGATGGGGAACCCTGACTCCGACTCGCGCGCCATGTCTCGCTCCTGTTCGCCTGCGACCTGTGACCGAGACTACGGAGGGTGCCAGGGACGATCGGGGAGGAGGTAGGGATGCAGCGGCTGATCGGCGAGCGCTACCGCCTGCTCGCGCCCCTCGGGACGGGCGGCATGGGCACGGTCTGGCGCGGTCAGGACGAGGTCCTGCACCGCGACGTGGCCGTCAAGGAGGTCCTGCTCCCACCGGGCCTGCCGGAGGACGAGAAGGAGCAGCTGCGCGAGCGCACCCGGCGCGAGGCGCGCGCGGCCGCTCGCCTCGACTCGCCGCACGCCGTGACGGTCTACGACGTCGTCGAGGACGACGGCCACCCGTTCCTGGTCATGGAGCTCGTCGACGCCCAGACGCTCTCGCACGTCGTCAAGACCCAGGGGCCGCTGCCGCCGCAGCGGGTCGCCGAGATCGGCCTCGCGGTGCTGTCGGCGCTCGAAGCCGCCCACCGCAACGGGATCGTGCACCGGGACGTCAAGCCCTCGAACGTGCTGCTGCGGGCCGACGGCCGCGTGGTGCTCACCGACTTCGGCATCGCGCGCACGACCGGCGACGCGTCGCTCACCAGCACCGGGCTGCTGCTCGGGTCCCCGTCCTACATCTCGCCCGAGCGGGCCCGCGGGCTGGCCCCGGGACCGTCCTCCGACCTGTGGTCGCTGGGCGCCACGCTGTTCGCCGCGGTGGAGGGCCGGGCGCCGTTCGACACCGGGGACGCGCTCACCACCGTCACCGCCGTCGTGGCGGGCGAGCCGGCCCCCTTCGTGCACGCCGGTCCACTGGCGGCCGTCCTGACCGGGCTGCTGGAGCGCGACCCCGCGCGGCGCCTCGACGCCGACGGGGCCCGCAGCGCCCTGCAGGCGGTGGCGGCCGGGGAGAGCACCTCGACC
>JBAVRG010000029.1:0-4598 GCA_049694795.1 Mycobacteriales bacterium | reverse complement strand
ACCAGCCCGTCGGCGGCCGCGACGGCCTCCGCGAGGGCGGGCAGCTGCTCCGGCAGTGCTCCCCCGCGCGCCGGGTCCCCGTCGAGGCTGACCTGCAGCAGCACCTCCAGCGTGCGTCCGGCGCGGGCGGCGCCGGCGCTGAGAGCCCTCACCAGCGGGAGCCGGTCGACGGAGTGCACGACGTCGGCGTAGCCCGCGACGCTGCGCGCCTTGTTGGTCTGCAGCGAGCCGACGAAGTGCCACCGGACGCCGGTCACCACGGCGGCCTTCTCGCGCGCCTCCTGGTCGCGGTTCTCGCCCAGGTCGTGCACCCCCAGGTCGCGCAGGATCGCTGCGTCCTCCGCCGGCCAGGTCTTCGTGATCACCACCAGGGTCACCTCGGCCCGGTCACGACCGGCACGGGAGCAGGCGAGTGCGATGCGCGCGTCGACGAGCGCGAGGTTGTGGGCGAGCTCGTCCCTGCGGCTCACAGCCAGACCACGCCGGCGTGCCGGCCGGTCAGCCCGTCCCGGCGGTAGGAGAAGAAGCGCCCCGGCTGCTCGAGGGTGCACCCGCCGACCGCGCTGACCACGACCCCGTCCCGCACCAGCTGACCGGTGGCGCCGGCGACCAGGTCGACGCTGGTCGTGCCCTGCCGGGTCGTGCCCCGGCTGCCCGGAGCGGCCTTGTCCACCTCGCCCGCCATCGACGGGGGCACCTCGTAGCACTGGCCGCAGATGCCAGGACCGATGACCGCGGTGATCTGGCCTGCCCCCTGCTCGCGCATGACGCGCACGACCTCGGCCAGCACCCCCTTGGCCAGCCCGGGGCGTCCGACGTGCGCGGCCCCGACGACGCCGTCGGCGGCCAGCAGCACCGGAAGGCAGTCAGCGCCCATCATGACGAGCCCGATGCCGGGGACGGTGGTCACCAGGGCGTCGGTGTCGTCGAGCCCGCGCGAGGTCTTGTTGCTGAGCCCCCGTACGACGCGGACCCCGTCGCCGTGCACCTGCTTGCCGAAGGCCAGGCCGTCCACCCCGAGCTGCTCGACCAGCAGGGCGCGGTTGCGCTGGACCTTGGCGAAGGCGTCCTCGACGTGCACAGCGAGGTTGAGGCTGTCCCAGGGCGGCGCGCTGACGCCGCCCTGTCGGGTCGTGAAGACGCCGTGTGCCGGCGCGGGCAGCCCCGCGTCGAGCAGGTCGAGCACGACCTACTTCAGGAAGTCGGGGACGTCGAGGTCGTCCTCGAAGACCACCGTGCGGCGCGGGCGCTCCGGCTGCGCCGCCGGAGCCGGCGCCGGGGTGTAGCGCGGCTCCGCCGCACGCGCCGGCTCGCTGCGCACCTCAGGCCGGGCCGGCTCGCTCTGCACCGCGGCCGGCGCGGGCTCCGCGGCCACCTGCCGGCGGGGCTCGAAGCGCTTGTGCGACGGCGCGCCACTGTCGAAGCCGGCGGCGATCACGGTGACCCGCACCTCGTCGCCGAGGGCGTCGTCGATGACCGCGCCGAAGATGATGTTGGCCTCGGGGTGGGCCGCGTCGGCGACCAGCTGGGCCGCCTCGTTGATCTCGAACAGGCCGAGGTCGCTGCCGCCCGAGATGGACAGCAGCACGCCGTGGGCGCCGTCCATGCTGGCCTCGAGGAGCGGACTGGCGATGGCCATCTCGGCCGCGACCACGGAGCGGTCGTCGCCCCGGGCCGAGCCGATGCCCATGAGGGCCGAGCCGGCGCCGCTCATGACCGACTTGACGTCGGCGAAGTCGAGGTTGATCAGGCCCGGAGTCGTGATCAGGTCGGTGATGCCCTGCACACCCGACAGCAGCACCTGGTCGGCGCTCTTGAACGCGTCCATGACGCTGACCTGCTTGTCGCTGATCGACAGCAGCCGGTCGTTGGGGATCACGATGAGGGTGTCGACCTCGGCGCGCAGCGCCTCGATGCCCTCCTCGGCCTGCGCCGCGCGCCGACGGCCCTCGAACGAGAACGGGCGGGTCACCACGCCGATGGTGAGCGCACCGAGGGAGCGAGCCACGCTCGCGACCACCGGAGCACCACCGGTGCCGGTCCCCCCACCCTCGCCGGCCGTCACGAAGACCATGTCGGCCCCCTTGAGGACCTCCTCGATCTCGTCGCGGTGGTCCTCGGCGGCCTGCCGGCCGACGTCGGGCGCCGCGCCGGCCCCCAGACCGCGGGTGAGCTCCCGGCCGACGTCGAGCTTGACGTCGGCGTCGCTCATGAGCAGCGCCTGGGCGTCGGTGTTGATGGCGATGAACTCCACGCCCTTGAGGCCCACCTCGATCATGCGGTTGACGGCGTTGACGCCGCCACCCCCGATCCCGACCACCTTGATGACGGCGAGGTAGTTCTGTGGGGATGCCACGTTGCTCAGGGCCTTTCGGTTCGAAGTCGTGCGTCGGGTCCTGCGTCTGCATTGCGAGTGCTTGACCGTGCTTGACCGTGCTGGTTCTCGGCGGGGGCTCGTGCCGCGGGGAAGGCGCCGCGAGCCCGGGGAGGTGCTGCAAGAGCCGGTGTCCCGGACCCTCACCCTCAGGTAGACCCTTATAGTTATGTCAACCTGTGGTTGTCGGAGACCGTAGGGGGCGGCCTGTCCGCGGGTCAACCCACGTCGCCCGCGTGTCGCAGCCGACGTCACGGATGGACGCAGCCGGCAAGGGTGACCCTCAGCGACGGGTGCGGCGCTTTGCGTCGTACATCTCACGGTCGGCCTCGGTGAGGAGCGCGGCCGGTTCGGCCTCCCCCGCCGCCGACAGGGCCATGCCGATGCTCACCCCGACCTCGAGGTCGAGGGTGCCGATGCGGATCGGCTGCCCCACGGCACGGTGCAGCCGGTCGACCAGCGCACCGAGGTGCTCCCGCCGGGCGCCCTCCACGAGGACGACGAACTCGTCCCCCCCGAGCCGCGCGACGGTGTCGGAGGGCCGGACCACGGTGCTCAGCCGCGCCGCCACCGTGGTGAGGACCACGTCGCCCGCCGCGTGGCCGTGCTCGTCGTTGACGGCCTTGAAGCCGTCGAGGTCGAGGAACAGCACCGCGGTGCTCTGCCCGGACCGGGCGTCACGGGCCAGCACGGCGCGCAGCCGCTCCTCGAGCAGCGTGCGGTTGGCGAGCCCGGTCAGCGGGTCGCGCACCGCGCGCTCGGCGAGGGTCGCAGTGAGCCCGCGCAGCTCCTCCTCGGCCCGCCTGCGCTCGGTGATGTCCTGCGCGCTCACTGCGAACCAGGCGGGCAGCCCGTCAGGACCTGGGACCACCGTGACACCGTGGAGCACCCACACGGCGTGCCCGGTCGGGTCGACGTACCGCTGCTCGCTCTGCAGGGTCCGCTCCGCCCCGGTGAGCAGCAGCGCCATCCGCGAGTCGTCACCGTCCCGCTCCTCCGGGTGGAGGACCTGCGAGAACGGCACCCCGATCAGGTCCTCCGGTGGCTGCCCGACGAGGTCTGCGTAGGTCTTGTTGACCCGCACGTAGGCGGTCGACAGATCTGCGAGCGCCAGCCCGATCTGCGCCTGCTCGAAGAACGTCTCGAAGACGTCGGGGCTCGTCGAGAGCACCTTCA
The DNA here is from genome assembly GCA_049694795.1 of Mycobacteriales bacterium. Lineage (GTDB taxonomy): Bacteria > Actinomycetota > Actinomycetes > Mycobacteriales > SCTD01 > RYN-111. The sequence goes on along the minus strand of JBAVRG010000029.1, from coordinate 1,048 downwards.
TCGTCTGCCGGGCGCGGTCCGCCCGGTCCCGGCTGGGCACGTCGCTGCTGATCCTCCCCACCTCCTTCCTTCCCGATCTTCCTTCCCCGCACGGACGATCTCACCCCGTGATCGCGCGCTTTCTCGCCGTGACCGCACGAGGCGGCTCGACGGGCCGCCGAGGTCGCCGAGGTCGCCGAGGTCGCCGAGTTCGCCGAGGTCGCCGATCTTCCGCCCGCAGCGCCCGACACGCCGGGCGCGAGGCCACCAAGCGGTAGATCACGCGCGCGGGGAGCCCGATCTTCCGCTCGTGGGGCCCGACACGCGACGTGAGCCGCGACGAGCGGAAGATCGTCGCGTGGGCGGGATCGGTGGGGTCGGCCCCACTCCTCAGAGCGCCTCTGCGCGGCGCTCAGCGGCGGGTGACGACCCCGGGTGCGCTGACGTCGAAGACGGTCCCGGGCATCTTCATGAGGGCGAGGACGGCGGCCGCCTTCGCGGGGCTGTCGTCGACGCCCCCCCAGAGCACGGTGCGGCCGTCGCGCAGCACCAGGGTCACCTGCTCCGGCGTCGCCGCCCGTACGGCGACCAGCTGCGCGCGGAGGGCGCGGGGCAGCTGCCTGAGAACGGTGAGCGCGGCCTGGGTGGCGGGTGCGTCCGGCGCTGGCGCCTCCAGCCGGTAGGTGCCGCGCGGGAGTGTGGCGACGGGTGCGATGACCGCTCCCCCGCCGTCGAGGAGCAGAAAGCCGCGCCGCTGCGTCAGCGCCGCCACCGGGACGCGCTCTGTGACCTTGATGCGCAGCGCGTGCGGCCAGCCGCGGGTCACCGCCACCGACGCGACCGGGCCGAGGGCCCGGACCCGCCTCGCGACCGCGGCGGTGTCCACCCGTGCGAGGGGCGTGCCCGGTGCGACGTCCGCGGCCGCCTCGATCTGCTCCGCAGTCAGCCGGTGCTCCCCCGAGACGACGACCTGGCGCACCGCCAGCAGGGACGAGCTGCCGAGCAGCCAGGCGAGCAGCAGGAGCGGCAGCACGCCCGCGGCCACCCAGCCGGTCCGCCGGGCCCGGGC
>JBAVRG010000028.1:0-38834 GCA_049694795.1 Mycobacteriales bacterium | reverse complement strand
GCCATCACCGCGACGATCGCGTAGCCCTGCCGGACGTCCCCCACCATGCGCCCGAACGTGCGCGGCAGCGAGAAGGGGATGACCAGCAGCAGGAAGATCTCGACCCAGTTCGTGAACGGGTTGGGGTTCTCGAAGGGGTGCGCGGAGTTGGCGTTGTAGAAGCCGCCGCCGTTCGTGCCGAGCTCCTTGATGGCCTCCTGGCTCGCGATCGGGCCGCCCGTGATGCTCTGGTGGGCGCCCGTCACCGTGGTGACGGCGTGCGGGTCGTGCAGGTTCTGCACCACGCCGCCGGCGAGCAGGACGACGGCCGCGACTACGGCGAGCGGCAGCAGGACCCGGACAGTGGCACGAGTCAGGTCGACCCAGAAGTTGCCGAGTCGGTCGGTGCGCGACCGGCCGAACCCACGGACCAGCGCGACGGCGACGGCGAGCCCGACAGCCGCAGAGGCGAAGTTCTGCACAGCCAGCCCGGCCATCTGGACCAGGTGCCCCATCGTCGACTCACCGCTGTAGTTCTGCCAGTTGGTGTTCGTCACGAACGACACCGCCGTGTTCCATGCCAGCGCCGGCTTCACTGCCGGCAGGCCGAGCGACAGCCACAGGTGCTGCTGCAGCCGCTGGAACGCGAACAGCGCTACGACAGACACCAGCGAGAACGCCAGCAGCGACCGCAAGTACGTCGGCCAGGTCTGCTCCTGGTCCGGGTCCACACCCATGAGGCGGTAGCCGGCCCGCTCGACGCGCCAGTGCTTGGTGCTGGTGAAGACGCGAGCCATGTACTCGCCCAGGGGGCGGTGGACCACGACGAGGGCCACGACGAGCAGTCCGACCTGAAGCAGCCCGGCGGTCGCGTCGGTCATCAGAACCTCTCCGGGAAGAGCAGGGCGAGGACCATCACGACCAGCAGGCCGACGGCGATGACCAGGCCCGCGATGTTCTCCGCGCTCACAGCCGCTCCACCCCGCGCACAACCAGCGCCAGCAGCGCGAACAGCGCTGTCGTGAGCAGGACCAGGACAACGTCAGCCATCAGCGGGGCTCCCTACGTGGACGCGCCGCGAAGGACTCACATCCTTCGCCTGGCAGTAGTGAACCGCCGCTCCAGCGTGGCTCCGGTCGTCTTAGCAAATCCTCAGCGCTCCGTGACCGGATCACAGCGCCGCGTTAGCGCAGAACTCGCATCCAGGGACGTGACACCACGGGCGGGACGCCTATCGCGGACTCGACGCGGGACGTCCCAGGTCCACGGTGGCTCTCGTCCAGATTCGTCGCGGGACCGAGGATCGCCTTCCACGATGGAGAGCTCACCAGCTACGTCGACGCGGACCTCACGCCCTTCCCATGTTGGCGCTGCGGCCTCGACGGTCAGAGCTCCAACGGTCCTCGAACAGCGGAGCTCACGCTCACGTCGGCGGGAACTCGGTTCGAGCGGTCTCCTCGTCGAGGTGCTCACCCAGGAACTCCATCCAGGCGTGCCGGGCGCACGGGTAGTGGACCGCAGCCTCGACCAGCTCGCGGAACTGTGCCAACGCCAGCGAGAGGCGATCGGTGAGGCCGGGGTCGAGCAGCCCGCCGTCGTCCCCGAAGCCCTCATGGGCCCTGGCGAGGCTGAACATCGCGGGGTGCACGTAGACCCCGAGATGCTCCAAGGGCATGCGCAGCGCCCAGAGCCCTCGGTTGCCTCCGACCAGGGACGGTGAGGCGGACAGCAGCATCGCGTGCTTGCCCTGCCAGGGCTGGGGCTTCATACGTGAGACCCAGTCGATGACGTTCTTCAGCCCGCCGGGCATGCCCGCGTTGTACTCAGGTGAGGCGAGTACGAACGCGTCGCTGGCCACCAGCCGACGGGCAAGCCGCTGCGCCCCTTCCGGGATGCCGGCTTCAGCCTCGGTATCGCCGTCGTAGGTCGGGCAGTCCACGTCCCTGAGGCCGACCACGTCCACATGCGCACCCAGACCGGACAGGATCTTGGCGGCGAGCTGCGCCAGCCTGGTGTTGAGCGAGGCTTCCCTGAGGGAAGCGGACAGCACGAGCACGTTCACCGGTCGACCTGGCGCCATCGGCAGCGTCACGGAGCGTCCCCGACGTGGCGAACGCGTTGGGTGCCCGCGTGCCTCATGGCGCCATCTTCCCCCTGGTGAGCGCTTGCACGAGTGCGGTTGAAGCGCCGCGAGCCCGGGGGGCCTACTCGGTCACGCTCACGTCGAGCGCCGCCAGCACTTTCTCCGACGCGGCCGCGACCGCCTCGAGCTGGTCGTCGGTGACGTGGTCGAGGAACAAGGTGCGCACGGCCCTGACATGACCGGGGGCGGCTGCGGCGATCTGCCGACGGCCGAATGCCGTCACCACGACGTACCCGCCACGCCGGTCGGTCGCGCAGGCCTGCTTGCGCACGAGACCGCGCTCCACCATCCGGGTCACGTGGTGCGACAGCCTGCTCTTCTCCCAGCCGAGGTCGCGCGCGAGCTCCCACGAACGGAGCCGCCCTTGCCGCGCGTCGGTCAGAGCGACCAGGACCAGGTAGTCGGAGTAGGACAGGTCGGAGTCGGCAGCCAGCTGGCGAGCCAGCGCGGCCGTGAGCCGCATCTGCATGAACTGCAGCCCCTGCCACGCGCGCTGCTCCTGTTCAGTCAGCCAGGGCACGTCATCCCGCACCGCATCAGCCTAACCCGGAATAGTTGACGTGTCATCTTCCTTGCACAGGCACACACCTCGTCGAAGGAGCCTCCGATGGCCTTCTCCCCCGTTCGCCTCAACCACGCGGTCTTGTTCGTCGCCGACCTCGAACGGTCCGTGCGCTTCTACACGGACAGCTTCGGCATGGTCGTGGTTGCCCGCGAGCCGCGGGCCGGTGCCGCGTTCCTCCGACTGCCGCGATCGGGCAACCACCACGACCTCGGCTTGTTCGGGGTCGGCACCGCCGGCGGTCCGAAGCGCCGCGGGGCGATCGGGCTGTACCACCTCGCCTGGCAGCTCGACACGATCGACGAGCTCGCCGACGCGCGCCAAGCGCTCGTCGACGCCGATGCCTACACCGGGGAGTCCAGCCACGGCGCCACCAAGAGCGTGTACGGCGCCGACCCCGACGGCAACGAGTTCGAGATCATGTGGATGCTGCCCCGTCAGGACTGGGGCGAGTACGAGAACAGCGCGCCGATCGACCGCCTCGACCTCGACGCCGAGGTCGCCCGCTGGTCGGGCGTGCGGACCGCGGGGCAGATCACGCCCGAGCCCACCGGGAGCCAGTCATGACCGCGTTCGCCTCCCCCACCGTGGTCTCGGTCGGGGCCCGCGGGCCGGACGCCCCCCTCGTCGTCCTCCTGCACGGCCGCGGCTCCGACGAGACCGAGATCCTCACCCTTGCCGAGCTGCTGCCCGGCGGGCCGACGTACGCCGCGGTGCGCGCGCCGATCGCGGAGGGCGGCGGTTACGCGTGGTTCGCCAACCGAGGCATCGGCCGCCCCGTCGCCGAGTCACTGACCGACACGATGAGCTGGTTCCGTGCGTGGATGGACGGGGCAGCACCCGCCGGTCGACCCGTCGTCCTTGTCGGCTTCAGTGGCGGCGCGGCCTTCGCCGGTGGCCTGATCCTCGATGACCCGGCCCGGTTCACCGGCGCCGCGATCCTCTACGGCACCCTGCCGTTCGACGCCGGCGTGCCCACCACGTCGGGTCGACTGGCAACCCTGCCGGTCCTGGTCGCGCACGGGGACGACGACACGGTCATCCCCCGCGACCTGCTCGACCGGACCTGGCAGTACCTCCACACCGACTCAGGAGCCGACACCCGCGGCGTGCGCGGCCCGGGCGGCCACGGCCTCAGTCAGGCGGCTCTGGACGAGCTCGGCAGCTGGCTCACCGCGGTGCTCGGGCTCGCGACGGCCTGAGGCCAGCGGGCCAGCGCGGCCCTCCGAGAACGACCTGTTCACCTCGGCGGTGATCTCACCGCAGCCCACCAGGGGCAGTTCGATGGGCGGTGCCCGGCTTGTCGGAGCAGCCCAGTCGACCGCGTTGGGCATGGATGGCACTGTGCTTGTGGTGGAGGCGGGAAAGAGCGGCGGCCTGAGCAGGTGGCCCGGGCGTGGGCACCCCGAGGCTCCGGCCGTTCTGGGCGCGCTCTTGGCGGTCCTGCTCCTCGCGACGGTGGGCGCGGTGGCAGTCCAGCAGCAGGAGCGCACCGTCCGGCAGCAGGCCGCCCTGCGGGTCGGTTCCAACGCGGATGCCGCCGTGCGGGCCCTGGTGCGGCAAGGCGAGGACTTCACGGCGACGGTCCAGGCGGGGGCCAGTGGCCCTCAGGTGATCGCGGCGCTTCGCGTGCCCGGTCGGGTCTCAGCAGCTGCGGCCGAGGAGGACCTCGCGACACTGGCGCTCGGCAAGGACGCGCCCGCGGCGTTCCTGAGCGACCTGTCTGGGCGCAGCGCCGTGATCTACCCCGCGCAGCCCAGTCTCATCGGGAAGGACTTCTCGTTCAGGGACTGGTACCGGGGTGTCTCGGCGACGGGGCGCCCTTACGTGTCGGCGGCGTACCGGTCGGCCGCGAGCGGGCACCCGCTCGTGGTCGGGGTGGCGGCACCGGTGGTCGACGGGACGCGTCGGCTGGGTTACCTCACCGTCCTCTGGCAGCTCGACACCGTCCGGGCGGTGGCGGAGGGGTCGTTGCGTGACGACGGCATCGCGCTCACGGTCACCGACCAGCACGGGGTCCCGCTGACCGATGAGCTGGCCGTCGACGACCGCGGGCAGCCCACTCCGACCACGGTGCCTCTCACGACCCGGCAGGCGCTCGCCGGTCGGCGCGTGAGCACCGACCGAGGGGGCCACCTCCTCACCGCCGCCCCGGTGCCTGGTCTCGGTTGGACGGTCACGGCCACCATGCCGACGAGCGTCGCCCTCGCGCCGACTGCGGCGTTCCGCCGCGACCTGCTGGCCACCGTCGGGGTCGCCCTGCTGCTGGTGCTCGCGGGCATGGCTGTCGCAGGACGGGCAGAGCGCCGGCGGGCCCGCGAGCTGACCCGGGTGGACGAGGAACGGCGCCACGCCACGGCCCTGTTCGCGGAGTCGCCGATCGGCATCCTCGAAGGAACGGCCAGCGGGACGATCTTGTCGGTCAACGAGGCGCTGGCGCAGATGCTCGGCTACTCGGTCGAGGAGCTGCTCACCATGAACGCTGCCGAGCTCGCCGACCCGAGCTCCGTCGCCGCGATCTCCGAGACGATGGAGGCAGTGGCGACGGGCTCGCTGCCCAGCTACATCACCGAGCGCACGTACCGTCGACGTGACGGCTCGGCGCTGCCCGTGCTGGTCAGCGTCGTGGTGCTGCGTGACGACGGCGAGACGGTGTCGCGGATGGTCTGCTTCGTCGTGGACCAGCGGCAGCAGCGTGCCGCCGCCGAGGCGCTTGCGGCGAGCGAGGACCGCTTCCGGCGGGTCTTCGACGAGGGGCTCACGGGCAAGGCGCTCGCCGATGAGACCGGGGTGATCCTGCGCTCCAACGCGGCGCTGTCCGCCCTGCTGGGGGTCGCCACCGACGAGCTCGCTGGTCGGACCCTCAGCAGCCTGGTCGAGCCCGCCGATCGGCAGCGCCTCGAGTCGATCATCAGCAGCGGTCAGGGCGAGCTGCGTTCCGAGATCGCGCTGCGGCACGCCCAGGGCCGTCCTGTGTGGGCTCTGGTGGCGGTGGGGTGGCTCACCGAGCCGGAGGGGCGGCGGGTGCTGCTGGCGCAGGTGCAGGACGTCACGGCGCGCCGGCTCGCCGAGCGGCGTCTGACCGAGCTCGCGCTGCACGACGAGCTGACGGGGCTGCCGAACCGGCGGCTGCTCATGGAGCGCTGCGAGCAGGCGTTCGCCGCCGCCCGAAGCGGCCGGTCGAGCACCCACATGTCTGCGCTGTTCGTGGACCTGGACGGCTTCAAGGCCGTCAACGACCGGGCCGGGCACGACGCCGGCGACGACCTGCTCGTCAGCATCGCGACCGACCTGGTGCGGGTGCTGCGCCCCAGCGACACCGTGGCCCGGGTCGGTGGCGACGAGTTCGTGGTGCTGCTCGACCAGGACGAGGGGCTGAGCTACGTGCGCAGCGTCGCCGACAGGGTCGGGACCACGGTGCGTCGCCAGGTCGTCGCCGGCGGCGCGGCCCTGACCGTCTCGGCCAGCATCGGCATCGCCCGGGTCGACCTCGCCCACGAGCCGGACGTCCAGCCCGAGCAGCTGCTCCGTCGCGCCGACGCGGCGATGTACCAGGCCAAGGAACGCGGCCGCGATCGGCACGACCTGTTCGACGCCGACCTGCGAGAGCGCACCGAGGCCCGCCACGTCCTCGAGCAGGCCGTCCGCGACGGACTCGCGCAGGACCGCCTGGCGCTCGTCTACCAGCCAGTCGTCGACGTCGACAGCGGCCTCGTGACGGGAGCCGAGGCACTGCTGCGGCTCACCGACCGTGACGGACGGGCGCTCCCGACGTTGCCCTCGATCGTGGCGGCCGAGCAGGCCGGGCTGGCCGAGCGGGTCGGCGACCGGGTCCTGCAGCTGGCGCTGCAGGCCGTGAAGACCTGGCCGACGCACATGTCGGTGGCCGTCAACATCAGCGCCAGAGAGCTCACCGGACGCGACTTCGGCAGCCGCGTCCTGCAAGCACTGGACCGCAACGACGTCGACCCGTCCCGGCTCGTCCTCGAGATCACCGAGTCCTCGATCCTGCGCGCCGGACCATCAGCGCTCAACGACCTCGCCGAGCTTCGGCAGCAGGGCGTGCGGGTCGCGATCGACGACTTCGGCACGGCCTACGCGACCCTGCAGAACCTCACCGTGCTCCCGGTCGACGTCCTGAAGATCGACTCGACCTTCGCCGCCGGGCTCCCCGCGCAGAAGGCCCACACCGCCGTCGTCCACGGCGTCATCTCGATGGCCTACGAGCTCGACGTCCCGTGCGTGGTCGAAGGCATCGAGACCGACGTCCAGCTCGACGCCCTGCGCGGGATGTCCGTCCACGGACAGGGCTGGCTCTGGGGGCAACCACGCAGCGGCGACGTGATCCCCGCCGTGTCACCGCGTCCCGAGGCCCACGACCCGGCGGAGTAGCCCCGGCCCCGGCTGCTGCGCGGCCGGGGACTTCCGGCCCTGTTCCGCACCCGCGGCGGGACTGCAGGCTGAGCCCATGTCACCACCGCCGGTGATCACCGTGGCTCACCTCATGAAGGAGTACGGCGGCGGCACGCGGGCCGTGGACGACATCAGCTTCACGGTGCAGCGGGGCGAGGTCTTCGCGCTGCTGGGCCCCAACGGGGCCGGCAAGACCACCACCGTCGAGATCCTCACCGGGCACCGGCGGAGGACGGCGGGGACCGTGGACGTCCTCGGGTGCGACCCCTGGCACGACGGCCGGGCGCTGCGACAGCTGATCGGGGTGGTGCTCCAGACGGCCGGTATCGACGCCGACCTGACCCTCACCGAGACGGTCCGCCTGTACGCCGGCTTCTACCGCCGGCCCAAGCCGACCGACGAGGTGCTGGACCTGGTCAGCCTGTCGGGCAAGCGCGCCGAGCGGGTGCGCAACCTCTCGGGGGGCCAGCTCCGACGGCTCGACCTCGCCCTCGCTCTGGTGGGAGACCCCCAGCTGCTGTTCCTGGACGAGCCCACGACCGGCCTGGACCCGCTGTCCCGGCGCGAGGCCTGGGACCTCGTCGCACAGCTGAGGGACCAGGGCACCACGGTGCTGCTCACCTCGCACTACATGGACGAGGTCCAGCACCTCGCCGACCGGGTGGCCGTGATCGGGCACGGGCGCGTCGTGGAGGAGTCGACGCCCTCCACCCTGGCCGGCCGCAACCTCGCCGAGGTCCGCATCAGCTTCCTGGCGCCGTACCCCGGCTGGGTGGCGGAGCTCCCCTCCGGCCCCTACGAGGTCGAGAGCCAGGGCGGCGAGGACGTCGTACTGCGCTCCAGCGAGCCGACGGCAGCGCTCGCGCTGGTCACGGGCTGGGCGGTCGGGCGGGGCGAGGAGCTCATAGGGCTGACGGTCACCCGGCCCAGCCTCGAGGAGGCCTACCTCAGCCTCACCGAGCAAGGAAGGCCGCAGCCGTGAGCCGGGCGCCCCGGGAGCACACGGCGCGACACGGCGCGTCGCTGGCCTGGCGGCAGGTGGGCTACCAGCTGCTGCTGCTGACCCGCAGCCCGCTGGGCACCTTCACCGTCCTCGTGGTTCCCCTGATGCTGCTGGGCGCGCTCAACATCGTGAACACCCAGGACAGCATGAGAGACCAGGGCTACGCGCGGTACGCCGACTTCGCGACGCCGGCCATGGCGACGTTCGCCCTGCTCAACGCGGCCTACATCAACGTGGCGACGTCGGTGGTGACCTCACGGGAGGCCGGCGTCCTCAAGCGCCTCCACAGCAGCCCACTCCCCCTGTGGGCCTACGTCGTGGGGCGGATGGGCGCAGCCACGGTCGTCGGCGGCGTGGCGTTCTGGGTCGTGATGCTCACCGGGGTGGCCTTCCTCCGGGTGCGCCTCGACCCGGCCCAGGTCGGCTACCTGTGCGCCGTCATGGCGCTGGGCGCGGTGTGCTTCTCGCTGATGGGCGTGGCGCTGAGCGCCTTCGTGCACACCACCGACTCCGCGCTCCCGGTGGCGTACGGCAGCTTCCTGCCGATCGCGTTCGTCTCGGACATCTTCTTCCCGGTCGCCAACGCGCCGGAGGCGCTCAAGCACATCGCCGCCGCCTTCCCGGTGTCGGCCGTCTCCCGACCCGCCGAGAAGGTCCTCCGCGAGCCGGGAAGCGGCTGGCCGGTCACGACGACCCAGCTGCTCGTGCTGCTGGCCTGGGGCCTCGGGGCGGCGATCGTCATGGTCGCCCTCTTCTCGTGGGAGCCCGGGGCGGTCACCAGGCGGCTGAACCTGCGGCGACGGGCGGGTGGACCATGACCTTCCTGGGGCTCGTCGGGCACAACCTCTGGGTCCGCAAGCTGCGGCTGGCGTTCGCCGCACTGGCCGTCGCGATCGGCGTGCTGGCTGTCGTCACGCTGTCCGTCGTCAACCACAGCCTGCGCTCGAGCGCACTGGCTCTGATGCAGACCGGTCGCGCCGACTTCACCATCGCGCAGAAGGGCGTCTCGGACCTCCTCAACAGCAACATCAACCAGGACGAGGTGGCGACGGTCAAGACCTACCCCGGGGTCGCCAACGTCACGGGGGTCCTGCTCGGGACGACGCGGGTCGGCCCCGACAACCCGCTATTCGTCGAGATCGGCATCGCGCCGCAGGAGCTCGCGGAGTTCGGCGTGACCGTGGTCGAGGGCCGCGCCTTCGACGGGCACGCGGAGCACGAGGTGATGCTCGGCTGGCGGGCCGCGCGCACACTGCACAAGAAGGTCGGCGACACGGTGGTGATCGACAACCCCTACCAGGTGGTGGGGATCTACGACACCGGCCAGGCGCTCGGCGACGCAGGGGCGATGTTCCCGCTGATCCCCTTCCAGGCCGCGCAGCGGCAACCGGGTCAGCTCACCCTGCTGTTCGTCAGGGCGACGCCCGGCACGGACGTGCAGGCGCTCCAGCGCCGGGTCGACGCGGACAACCCGCAGCTGGTGGCGGTGCGCACCATCGCGGAGTTCGGTCGGGCGGACCGGAGCCTGTCGCTCATCAACGCCGCCGACCGCGGCACCACCGTCCTGGCCGTCCTGATCGGAGCGGTGATCGTCATGAGCACCATGCTCATGACGTTCCTCGAGCGCATCCGCGAGTTCGGCATCCTCAGCGCCATCGGGTGGACGAGGCGCCGGGTGATGGCGATGGTCCTCGGCGAGTCGCTGGTGATCGGCCTGCTCGGCGCCGTCCTCGGCGTGGCCGGCTCGTTCGGGGCGACCCAGGCGGTCCAGCACCTGCCCGGCCTGCAGGGGGTGCTGCACCCGGACTACCAGGCGGGCACGTTCTGGCGCGCCCTCGAGACGGCGTTCACCATGAGCCTGCTGGGCGCGCTCTACCCGGCCGCGAAGGCGGCCTGGCTCGCCCCGCTGGAAGCGCTGCGTCATGAGTGAGGCCATGAGGGAGACAGCCGGGAGCGAGGCGACGATCCAGGTCCGCGACCTCGTGAAGCACTTCGACGAGGGAGCGGTGCGTGCGCTCAACGGCGTCTCGCTGGAGGTCCGTCAGGGCGAGTGCGTCGCCGTGACCGGCCCGTCCGGGTGCGGCAAGTCCACCCTGCTGCACCTGCTGGCCGCACTGGACACCCCGACCTCGGGGAGCATCACCGTCGCCGGCGAGGACCTGGCCGGGCTGAGGGACCGGGCCGGCTTCCGCCGTACGCGCATCGGTCTGGTCTTCCAGCTGCACAACCTGGTGCCGCACCTGACCGCCCAGCAGAACGTCGAGGTGGCGATGTTCGGCACCGGTCGCTCACGGCGCGAGCGGCAGCAGCGGGCCGCGGAGCTGCTCGAGGCGGTGGAGCTGGCCGACTGCGCCACCCGGCCCCCGACGAAGCTGTCCGGTGGTGAGCGCCAGCGCGTGGCGATCGCCCGTGCACTCGCCAACGACCCGCCGGTTCTGCTCGCCGACGAGCCCACAGGCAACCTCGACATGGCTGCGGTCACGCACGTCATCGACCTCCTGCAGCGCCTGCAGGACCAGCACCGCGGGCTGACCGTTCTGGTGGTCACCCACGACGAGCGGGTCGCCGCAGCCGCGGACCGGGTCGTGCACATGCAGGACGGCTGCGTCCTCGAACCGGTCAGCGGAAGCTGATCGGCGCGTCCGCCTCCTCAGCAGGGGACAGCGTCGCCTCGCTGACCGAGACGAGGCAGGGCTGCCGCGCGCTGCACACCGAGCCCGACCCGCCGAACGGCCCTCGGCGCACGGTCAGGCGCGCCGCGACCTTGCCCTCCGCATCCGTCTGGACGCTCACCAGGTCGGGCAGGTTGCAGTCGCCGGACGTGGTCGCGCTCCCCCGTGCTGCGCACTGCACCACGACCAGGCTCAGGCCCGGGGAGAAGCCGCTGCCCGACACGGCGACGGACTGCCCGTCGGCAAGGCCGGTGGCCGGTCGCACCGCCACCACGGGGTGTCTCGGGACCCTTGTCGGCGCCTGCGAGGGGGCGCTGCTCGCGGTGACGGGGACCGTCACCGTGGGCGTGGCCGGCCGCCGGACCACGGTGTCGGAACCGCCGCCGCACGCGGCGGTCAGGGACAGCACCACCAGCGCTGCGAGCCGCGCGCTCACGACCGGCATGGCAGCCACCTCCTGCTCGCAGTAGACCGCGCGGGGCCGCTCGCGCGGACCGCCACGAGTCCCGCTGCCGCGGGACCTTGGTCCCCTCTCACCCCTCCTCCGTCCGGTCGTCGCCGCCAGGCAGCAGCCCGCGCCCGCTCATCCAGCCGGCCGCGCGCCAGCCGCTCTCCAGCGCGAGGCCGGACAGGGCCACGACCCCGACCGCGGCCAGCCACAGCAGCGGCCGGGGCAGCGGGATCGCGAAGAACTCACGGGTCGCCGGTACGGCGAGCACCACCACGAAGGCTGCCGCCATCGCGACCACCAGCCACTGCCGAGCCGGCGTCGCCGGCCGCGACAGGATGGCGAGCACCCACAGGGCGACGCCGAACAGCGCCATCACGGTCGTGGTGCGGGCCATCTCGAGGTCGGCCTCCGGCTCGCTGCGCACGAGCACGTAGGTGAGGAAGGTCGCCGCGGCCGCCACCAGCCCGGCGGGGACCGCGAAGCGCAGGACCCGGCCCACGAAGCCAGGTCGGGCGCGTCGCGCGTTGGGCGCCAGGGCGAGGAAGAAGCCCGGGATCCCGATGGTCAGCGCGCTGACCAGCGTCAGGTGCCTCGGCAGGAACGGGAACGGCAGCCGGGCCACCCCGATGGCGAGGGCGAGCAGCGTCGCGTAGACCGTCTTGGTGAGGAAGAGGTTGGCGACCCGCTCGACGTTGGCGATGACGCGCCTGCCCTCCCCCACGATCCGTGGGACGGCGCTGAAGGCGCTGTCGAGCAGCACCACCTGCGCCACCGCGCGGGTCGCCGGGGCGCCGCTGCGCATCGCGATGCCGAGGTCCGCCTCCTTGAGGGCGAGCGCGTCGTTGACGCCGTCGCCGGTCATCGCGACCACGTGCCCGGCGGCCTGCAAGGCGGTCACCATCGCGCGCTTCTGCTGCGGCGTCACCCGCCCGAACACCGACCCGTCGGCCAATGCGTGCTGCAGCCCGGGGAGGTCCGAGGCGTCCAGGCCGCGGGCGTCCACCGGGTGCTCGGCCCCCGGCAGCCCGAGCTGCCGCGCGATGGCGCCGACTGTGGCGGGGTGGTCACCGGACAGCACCTTCACCTGCACGCCCTCGGCCAGCAGGTAGCCGAGCGTCTGCTCGGCGTCGGGCCGCACCTCGTCGCGCAGCAGCACCAGCGCAGCCGGGCGCGCTGTCGGCAGCGGGTCCTCCGCGCCTGCCTGCGCAGCAGCCAGGAGGAGCACCCGACCTCCCGACCGGGTCGCGGCCTCGACCCGGGCCAGCACCTCGGCCCCGTCCGGGGTCGCCGACTGCGCGAGCAGCACCTCCGGAGCGCCCAGCAACCAAGCACCCCGTTCCCCGAAGTCGGCACCGCTCCACTTGCGCGCCGAGGAGAAGCGCCAGTGCGCCACCGCTTGCCAGGCGGGCTGCGGGCCACCGCCGGCGGCGATCGCCGCCATCGTCGGGTTGGGGTCCACCTCCGCGGAGACCAGCGCTGCCAGCGCCGCGTCGACGGGCAGCTCGTTCGACAGCGGTACCACCTCGGCCAACGACAGCCGGCCGGTCGTCAGCGTCCCGGTCTTGTCGATGCACAGCGTGTCGACCCGGGCGAGGCCCTCGATGGCCGGCAGCTCCTGCACCAGCACCTGCCGACGGGCAAGCCGCAGCACCCCCACCGCGAAGGCGATGCTGGTCAGCAGCACCAGCCCCTCAGGGATCATCGTGACGGTCCCGGCCACCGCGCCACGGGTCGCGTCCCGCAGGTTCGACGAGCGGTACAGCTGGCTCCACGCGAGCAGGACCGCGGTCGGGAGCATCACCCAGGTGATCGCTCGCAGGATCGCGTTGATGCCGCCCTGCAGCTCGGAGTGGAACAGCGTGAAGCGCCTGGCCTCGAGCGCCAGCTGCGCGCCGTACGCATCCGCCCCGACCGCCGTGGTGCGGGCCGTGCCACCGCCCGCCACCACGAAGCTCCCGGACAGCAGGAGGTCGCCCACGCCCTTGAGCACCGGGTCGGACTCCCCGGTCAGCAGCGACTCGTCGACCTCCAGGCCGTCGGCGCCGAGGACACGGCCGTCCACGACCACCTGATCGCCCGCCGCGAGGACGAGCACGTCCTCGCTCACGACCTCCGCCGCCGGGATGTCGGTGACCTGCCCGTCCCGCAGCGCACGCGCCCGGGGTGCTGTCACGACGGCCAGCCGGTCCAGCGCCCGCTTGGCCCGCAGCTCCTGCACGATCCCGATCGCGGTGTTGCTCACCAGCACCAGGCCGAACAGCGCGTCCTGCAGCGGCCCGACGACCAGGATCACGACCAGCAGCCCGCCCAGGATCGCGTTGAAGCGGGTGACGACGTTGGCCCGGACGATCGCCGACACCGAGCGGCTGGTGCTCTGCTCGTAGGCGTTGACGTGCCCGGCGAGGCGGTGCGCCTCCACCTCGGCCGCGCTGAGACCGAGCAGCGGCTCCTGGGCCGTGTCCACCACCGAAGCATCCCGCCTCCGGGCCACGACCACCGGGGAACGGCTCAGTCCCTGCGGGGGATGCCGCCGCGCAGCAGCTCGTCCACGGCGACGAAGTCGTGAGCGCTGAGCCACAGCCGGAGCAGGTGCCGGCGCAGCCCAGGTTCCTCCGCGTCCTGGTACGCCTCGCGCGCGTGCAGGACCGTCGCGTTGGCGAGCAGCTGCACGTCACCGGGCTGGAAGTCCATCTCGACGTGGAACCGCGGGTCGTTCGCGGTCGCCTCCAGCAGGGCCATCGCCTCCCGTTGCGCGTTCGTGAGCCGGGGCACGGCGGCGTGCCGCTGAGCGTCCCGGATGTACCACCCGATGTAGAAGACCCGCGGCACCCCGGCGACGTCGAAGACGGGCGGCAGGGCGAAGAAGGGCTCCTCGCCCGGGCCCTGCTCGTCGTTGCGGTCCCAGTGCATCGGGGCGTGGAGGACCTCGAGCAGGTCCGGTCGCGTGCGCAGCAGCTCGTTGTAGACCGCGTGGGCGCTCGCCAGCCTGCTCTCGCCGCCGGACAGCGCGCGGTGCAGGCACAGCAGCCCGACGACGTCGGAACCGTCCGTGTGGAAGTCCTGGCGCTCGCTGGTCTGGTAGAGCCGCACACCTGGTCCGGTGCGCGGCACCCGCTCGTCCCGGACGTGCCCGAGCAGGCTGCCCTTCTTGTCCTGCCCGACCGGCGTCCCCACCCGCAGGCCCAGCCCCAGGTAGCCGAGCTCCACCTCGGCAGGTGAGAGCTCGTCGACCGGGAACCCGCGCAGCAGCAGGAAGCCACGCCCGCCGTGCAGCGCCGCGACCGCGGCGCGGACCACCGGGTCGAGCGAGCGCAGCGGGAGGTCCCCCGCCCGCAGCGACTCGACGGTGCGCCCGGCCGACGCCGCCCGGCGCGCCTGGTCGACCAGCTCGGCGCGCTGCGCCCTGTCGAGCTCCAGCGTCCAGGTGGACGGCTCGGCGACGTCGGGGGCGTGCCAGACGGTCGGTCCGGTCACAGGGCGGCGGGTCACCAGGGAAGTGGACCATGCCCCCCGACGCCCCCGACATACCTGCCCAAGACGGGACCTACGGCCCTGTCCCCGCGGCGCCCGTCGGGCCCAGGCTCGGGAGCGAGGAACCACCGAAGGGGGCGACGGACCATGCAGGTCGACGTGCTCGACCCGACCACCGGCAGCACGGCTTTCACGTGCGGCGGTCCCGGCAGCTACGGGCAGTGCGCGCGGGAGCCGGCAGCCGAGGCGCTGCCGTGCGAGGGCTGCATCCTGCAGACCCGCTCCGGGCCCGGCCGTCTGGACGGCTTCCGGTTCGTGGTCGGCCGCTCCAGCCTGGCCTGCCCGTTGCGCTCGCTGCTGCCCGGACTGCGCTGAAGCAGCCGCGAGGCGGTATGCCTGTCGGACAGCCCACGACACGTCGAAGGGTGGCGCAGATGTCCAGGGTCCTGGTGGCGACCGACGGCTCCGCGGTGGCCGACCACGCCGCACGCACCGCGTTCGCTCTGCTCGGGGCCGACCACGAGGTCACCCTCCTGACCGTCGTCGGCCTGCCCATGACGCCGGTGGCGATGGTCGGCGGGCCGGGGGTCGCCACGGCCGGGGACGTCGTCGCGATCCCCGTCGACGAGCAGGGACGCGAGCCTCTCGCCGAGGAGGGGCGCGCGGCCCTGGCCCGGGCGAGGGCAGCCGTGGGCTGGGACGCCACCGAGGTGCTCGAGTGGGGCGACGCCGCCTCGGAGATCTGCCGGGTCGCCGAGGAAGGCGGCTACGACCTCGTCGTCATCGGGTCGCACGGGTCAGGGGCGCTCAGGCGGGCCCTGCTGGGCTCGGTGAGCCACCACGTGCTGCACCACGCGCCCTGCCCCGTCCTGGTGGTCCGCGCCGAGCCCCAGCCCGACCGGTGAGTCAGCAGCGAGCCGGCGTCGGCGTCTGCAGCCGCAGCAGGTAGGCGTCGACCGGTCCCAGCACGCAGCTCGGCGCGCCGACCCGGTAGACCGTGTGGCCGTCGCCCTCGTGGGTCAGCAGGACGCCGCGCGACAGCTGCCTGGCCAGGGACACCGCCCAGGCGTACGGCGTCGCCGGGTCACGCGTCGTGCCGATGACGAGCACCGGCGGGCTGCCCGGCGCGGAGACGGCGTGCGGCGTGCCGACCGGCTTGAGCGGCCACACCGCGCAGCCCAGCCCCGACAGCGCGATCGCCGGCCCGAACCGGGGGTACCTCTGCGCGACCCGCCTCGCCAGAGCCTGGTACGGCGCGTCGGTGCGGGGCCAGGGGCGGTCGATGCAGTTCACCGCGAAGTTGGCCTCGGAGATGTTCGTGTAGCCGGTGTCGCTGCGCTCGAGGTAGCTGTCGCTCAGGGCGAGCAGCCCGTCCCCCTGGCCCTGCTCCGCGGCGGCGAGGGCGTTCGCGATGGCCGGCCAGCCGTAGCGCTTGCTGTAGAGGCCGGCGCCGACGCCGTACGAGAACTCCCCTGGGCCGACGGTGCGGGTGCCGTCGCCCGGCAGCGGCGTGGTCTCGACGCTGGCCGCGAGGCGGTCGTAGGCGGCGGTGAGGTCGCCGCTGACCGCCTCGCGGAAGGCGCAGCGGGTCCGCTGGCAGTCCGCGAGGAAGGCCTTCAGCGCGACGTCGAACCCCTGTGACTGCCCGGCGAGCAGCTGGTCCCAGGTCAGCGTCGGGTCGAGGGCGCCGTCGAGCACCATGGCGCGCACCCGGGTGGGGAACTGGTCCAGGTAGGAGGCGCCGATGGCGGTGCCGTAGGAGTACCCGAGGTAGGTCAGCTTGGCGTCCCCGACCGCCTGCCGCACCCGGTCCATGTCCTGGGCCACGACGGCGGTGCTGACGTACGGGAGGATCCGCGCGGAGCGGCGCTGGCAGCCCTGGGCCAGCTTCAGGTTGCCGGCGTCGAGGGCCCGCAGCTCGGCGGCGGTGTCCGGCACCGGGTCGAGGTGGAAGTAGGCGTCGAGCTCCGGCGTCGTCTCGCAGCGGACCGGCGCCGTCCGCCCGACGCCGCGGGGGTCGAACGCCACCAGGTCGAAGTGCTTGCGGATCTCCGCCGGGAAGTCGGTGTAGCTGCTCTGCAGGAACTCCACCGCGGAGGCCCCCGGCCCTCCCGGGTTGACCAGCAGCGAGCCGATCCGGCCGCTGCCGGTCGCGCGGTGCCGGGTGAGGGCCAGCGCGACCGTGCCGAGGCCGGGGCGGGTGTCGTCGAGCGGCACCGTCAGCGTCGCGCACTGGAAGCCGCTCTCGCAGCTGGTCCAGCGCGACAGCACGCCGCGGGACGGGCCGGCGGGAGCCGTCGCCGGGCTCGGGGCCGAGGGGGTGGGGGCGGTGCTCTCCGACGCGCTCGACGTCGGGCTGCTTCTCGGCGAGGCGACGGACCGCACCTTCCCGCCGGTGCTGCAGGCGGTCAGGGCGAGCAGCATCCCGACGGCGGCGGCAGTGGCCGCAATGGCGGGACGCGGACGGCGAGAGGCGAGGCGCACACCGCCAGTCTCACCCATCACAGCGCCGCGCGGGCGACGTGAGGAGCCGGGCGCGCCCCCGAGCCTGCGCCACGCTCACCTTCCGGCTCGGCACTCAGCGTGCACGGGTAACCTTGGCCGTCGGCAGCCAGGCCATCCGACCCATCCTCAGAGGCGGCGTTTCCAGCGTGTCGACCCAATCCGGTCAGCAGAACGACTTCGGTGCGAACGAGTGGTACATCCAGGAGCTGTACCAGGACTTCCTCAAGGACCCGGAGAGCGTCCCGGAGACCTGGCGATCGTTCCTCGCCGACTACCACCCGGAGGGCAACGGCCGGGTGGTGACCAACGGCACCCACCCCGCCCCGGCCCCCGCCCCGGCCCCCGCCCCGGCCCCTCCTGCCGCCCCTGCCGCACCCCCCGTCGCTGCCAAGGCCACTCCAGCCCCGGCCGCACCCGCCGCTGCCAATGCCGCTCCGGCGCCGGCCCCCACCGCTGAGGCCACGACCACCCCCCTCAAGGGGGCGGCGGCCCGCGTCGTCGCCAACATGGAGGCCTCCCTCGAGGTCCCCACCGCCACCAGCGTGCGGGCCGTGCCGGCCAAGCTCCTCGCCGACAACCGCACCGTCATCAACAACCACCTGCGGCGCGCCCGCGGCGGCAAGGTGTCGTTCACCCACCTGATCGGCTACGCCCTCGTGAAGGCCGTCGCCGCCGTACCGGTCATGAACACCTCGTTCACCGAGGTGGACGGCAAGCCGGCGCTCGTCACGCCCGAGCACGTCGGCCTGGGCCTCGCGATCGACCTGCAGAACCCCAACGGCACCCGGTCGCTGGTCGTGGCAGCCATCAAGCAGGCCGACACGCTCGACTTCGCGCAGTTCCTCGCCGCCTACGAGGACATCGTGCGGCGGGCCCGCAACGGCAAGCTCACCGTCGAGGACTTCCAGGGCTCCACGATCAGCCTGACCAACCCCGGCGGCATCGGCACCGTGCACTCGATGCCGCGCCTCATGCAGGGCCAGGGCGCCATCATCGGCGTGGGCGCGATGGAGTACCCCGCGGAGTTCCAGGGCGCGTCCGAGGAGCAGATCGCCAAGCTCGCGATCTCCAAGATCATCACCCTCACCTCCACCTACGACCACCGCGTCATCCAGGGCGCGCAGTCCGGCGAGTTCCTGCGCCGCATGCACGAGCTGCTGCTCGGCGAGGACGGCTTCTACGACGAGGTCTTCGCGTCACTGCGGATCCCGTACGAGCCGGTCCGCTGGGTGCCCGACGTGTCGACCTCGCACGAGGGCGACCTCGACAAGGCGACCCGGGTCATGGAGCTCATCCACGCCTACCGGGTGCGTGGCCACCTCATGGCCGACACCGACCCGCTCGAGTTCAAGCTCCGCACCCACCCGGACCTCGACGTCGTCAACCACGGGCTCACCCTGTGGGACCTCGACCGCGAGTTCCCGGTCGGCGGCTTCGCCGGGCAGCGCGTGATGAAGCTCCGCGAGGTCCTCGGCGTCCTGCGCGACTCCTACTGCCGCAACGTCGGCATCGAGTACATGCACATCCAGGACCCGGCCCAGCGCCGCTGGATCCAGGAGCGCGTCGAGAAGAAGTCGCAGCAGCCCGACCGCGAGCTGCAGCTGCACGTGCTCAAGCGGCTGAACGCCGCCGAGGCCTTCGAGAGCTTCCTGCAGACCAAGTTCGTCGGGCAGAAGCGGTTCTCGCTCGAGGGCGGCGAGTCGGTCATCCCGATGCTCGACGCGGTGCTCACCGGCGCCGCCGGGGCCGGGCTGGACGAGGTCGTCATCGGCATGGCGCACCGCGGCCGGCTGAACGTGCTCGCCAACATCGTCGGCAAGTCCTACGGCCAGATCTTCCGCGAGTTCGAGGGCAACATCGACCCGCGCACCGTGCAGGGCTCGGGCGACGTGAAGTACCACCTCGGCGCCGAGGGCACCTTCACCTCCGTGGGCGGTTCGACCACGCGCGTCTCCCTGACGTCCAACCCCTCGCACCTCGAGGCGGTCGACCCGGTGCTCGAGGGCATCGTGCGCGCCAAGCAGGACGTCATCGACAAGGGCGAGGCCGGCTTCACGGTCCTGCCCGTCCTGCTGCACGGCGACGCGGCCTTCGCGGGCCAGGGCGTGGTCGCGGAGACCCTGCAGATGGGCCAGCTGCGCGGCTACCGCACCGGCGGCACCGTGCACATCGTCATCAACAACCAGGTCGGCTTCACCACCGCGCCCGAGAGCAGCCGCAGCTCCACCTACAGCACCGACGTGGCGCGCACCGTCCAGGCCCCGATCTTCCACGTCAACGGCGACGACCCCGAGGCGTGCGTCCGGGTGGCGCAGCTGGCCTTCGAGTTCCGGCAGGCCTTCAAGAAGGACGTCGTCGTCGACCTGGTCTGCTACCGCCGGCGCGGCCACAACGAGGGCGACGACCCCTCGATGACGCAGCCCAAGATGTACGACGTCATCGACCGCAAGCGCTCGGTGCGCAAGACCTACACCGAGCAGCTCGTCGGCCGCGGCGACATCACCATCGAAGAGGCCGAGGACGCGCTCAAGGACTACCAGGCGCAGCTCGAGCGGGTCTTCGCCGAGACGCGCGACGCGTCCACCTCGACGGCCGCCGAGCCGCCGATGACCGACGTGCTCGACCTGTCGGCCATCGACACGGCAGTCGACCAGGCGGTCCTCGACCGCCTCGGCCGGGCGCACGTCGAGCTGCCCGAGGGCTTCACACCGCACCCGAAGCTCGCCCCGCTCATGCAGCGTCGCGCCGCCATGGTCACCGAGGGCGGCATCGACTGGGGCTTCGGCGAGGTCCTCGCCTTCGGGTCGCTCCTGCTCGAGGGCCGGCCGGTGCGCCTGGCAGGGCAGGACTCGCGGCGCGGCACCTTCGTGCAGCGGCACGCCACCCTCATCGACCGCGACTCCGGTGCCGAGTACACGCCCCTGAAGTACCTGGGCGACGGCACGGGCACCTTCTACGTCTACGACTCGCTGCTGTCGGAGTACGCCTGCCTGGGCTTCGAGTACGGCTACTCGGTGGCCCGGCCCGAGGCGCTGGTGCTGTGGGAGGCGCAGTTCGGAGACTTCGTCAACGGCGCGATGACCGTCATCGACGAGTTCATCTCCTCCGGCGAGGCCAAGTGGGGCCAGCGCTCCGCGGTGACGCTGCTGCTCCCCCACGGCTACGAGGGCCAGGGACCGGACCACTCCTCCACCCGCATCGAGCGCTTCCTGCAGCTGTGCGCCGAGGACAACATGACGGTCGCCTACCCCACCACGCCGGCTCAGCACTTCCACCTGCTGCGCGCGCAGGCGCTGTCGAGCGTCAACCGCCCCCTGGTCGTCGTGACGCCCAAGTCCATGCTGCGCCTGAAGGCTGCCGCCTCGGCGCCGACGGACTTCACCACCGGCCGCTGGCAGCCGGTGCTGGCCGACCCGGAGTCCCCGGACCCCAGCGGCGTCACCCGGGTCGTGCTGTGCGCCGGCAAGGTCTTCTACGACCTGGCGGCCGCGCGCCGCAAGGCGTCCGACACCTCCGTCGCGCTGATCCGGGTCGAGCAGCTGTACCCCGTCCCGGGGGCCCAGGTGCGCGACGCCCTCGCCGCCTACCCGAACGCCACCGACGTCGTGTGGGCCCAGGAGGAGCCGGCCAACCAGGGAGCCTGGGCGCACATCGCCCTGTCGCTGCCCGAGCACCTGCCGGCCGAGATCCGGCTGCGCCGCATCTCGCGGCGCGCGTCGGCCTCGCCGGCCGCCGGCTCCAGCAAGGTGCACGAGGCCGAGCAGACGGCGCTCGTCGAGGCCGTCTTCGCCCGCTGATGTACTTCACCGACCGCGGGCTCGAGGAGCTGGCCGAGCGCCGGGGCGAGGAGCAGGTGACCCTCGCCTGGCTCGCCGAGCGGCTCAAGGAGTTCGTCGACGAGCACCCGGAGTTCGAGGTGCCGGTCGAGCGGGTCGCCACCTGGCTGGCCCGCCTCGACGACGAGGAGGAGTAGCGCCGGCGGTCAGCGCGGCGCGTAGGGACCCCAGCGCGCCTGCACGTCACGTGGTCTCGCCGTACCCCTGAGGTGCCAGACCAGCGCAGCACCGACGACGAAGCCGATCACGTGCGCGCCGTACGCGACCCCTGACCCCCCGGCGACACCCGCGCCGCGGAAGTACAGGTACTGCAGCACGAACCAGCTGCCGAGCACGAACCACGCGGGCAGCCGCACCGGCAGGAAGAAGAAGAACGTCAGCAGCGACCACACCTTCGCGCGCGGGTACAGCACGAGGTAGGCGCCGAGCACCCCGGCGATGGCCCCTGACGCGCCTACCAGCGGCTGCGTCGACCCGGACTCGAACAGCGCGAAGCCGTAGGTCGCGGCGTACCCGCACAGCAGGTAGAAGCCGAGGTAGGCGAGCCGCCCGAGGCGGTCCTCGACGTTGTTGCCGAAGACGTAGAGGAACAGCATGTTGCCGAGCAGGTGGAGCCAGCCGCCGTGCAGGAACATCGCGGTCAGCACCGAGAAGAAGGGCATCTTCGTGTACGGCGGCGGGTGCTGCACCACGCAGCCGACCCGGCCGGCCTCGGTACCCACCTCACCGGTCGCGCCGGTCAGCTCCTGGTGGTTGTGCACGAGCTCGTCGGGCTTGGCGGCGTACTGGTCGAAGAACGCGACCTGACGGCACTCCTGACTGAGCGAGGAGCTGCCCACGACATGGGTGGCGACCGGGCTCAGCAGGAAGGCCACGACGTTCGCCGCGATGAGGAAGTAGGTGACGACCGGGGTCCGCCGGGTCGGGTTCTCGTCGTGCACGGGCAGGACCACGCGGGCGCCTCCTCAGCTGGTCAGGACGCGCGTGCAGGCCACCCAGCGACCCTAACGCGTACGGCGTCCCGGACCGCGCGAGGTCCGCCGACCGCCACCGTGATCGCCCCCGGGTGATCATCGTGTCCAGGAGCGAGCGCGCGACCGTTGCCCCGCGGACACGATGATCACGGTCCGACCGCGGCGGCAGCCCGCCCAGGGCTGATCGTGTCCGTCAGGCAACGCTCGCCCGCGACCGATCGGACACGATGATCACAGCAGGCCGCGGCCACCGACGCCGTCAGAGGCGGGCGACACCCTCGGCCCGGGCCGCCTCCGCCACCGCCGCGGCCACCGCAGGGGCGACCCGCGGGTCGAACACCGACGGGATGACGCAGTCCTCGGACAGCTCGTCGCCGACGACGCCGGCCAGCGCCACGGCAGCGGCCTGCTTCATGCCCTCGGTGACCCGGGTCGCGCGCACCGACATCGCGCCCTTGAAGACCCCGGGGAAGGCGAGCACGTTGTTGATCTGGTTCGGGAAGTCCGAGCGGCCGGTGGCGATGACCCGGGCGCCCGCGCGAAGGGCGTCGTCGGGGTGCACCTCGGGGTCGGGGTTGGCCATGGCGAACACGATGGAGTCCTTCGCCATCGACGCCACCGCCTCGAACGGCACCTTGCCGCTGGAGAGCCCGAGGAAGACGTCCGCGCCGGAGAGGGCGTCCTCGATCGAGCCGGTGAAGGCGGCGCGGTTGCTGATCGCGGCGAACATCCGCTTCTCGGTGTTGAGGTCGGTGCGGTCGATGTGCACCATCCCCTTGCTGTCGGCGATCGCGAGGTCGCCGATGCCGGCCTCGAGGATCATCTTCGACACCGCGATGCCGGCGGCGCCCGCGCCGCTGACGACCACCCGCAGGTCACCCAGACCGCGGCCTGTGACGGCGGCGGCGTTGCGCAGCGCCGCGAGCACGACGATGGCCGTGCCGTGCTGGTCGTCGTGGAAGACCGGGATGTCGAGCCGCTCCTGCACCCGCCGCTCGACCTCGAAGCAGCGTGGCGCGCTGATGTCCTCGAGGTTGATGCCGCCGAAAGCAGGCGCGAGCCGGACGACGGTCTCGACCAGCTCGTCGGTGTCGGTGACGTCGAGGCAGATCGGGACGGCGTCGATGCCGCCGAAGTGCTTGAAGAGCAGCGCCTTGCCCTCCATGACCGGCAGCGCCGCCTCGGCGCCGATGTCACCGAGCCCCAGGACGGCGGTGCCGTCCGTCACGACCGCGACGGTGCGCGCTTTCCAGGTGTAGTCGTAGGCGAGGTCGGGCTCCTCGGCGATCGCCGTGCAGATCCGGGCCACCCCGGGGGTGTAGGCGAGCGAGAGGTCGTCGCGGGTCTCGAGCGGGACCGTCAAGCCGATCTCGATCTTGCCGTCGCGGTGCAGGGCGAACGCGGGATCAGCATCCCGGCCGGTGGGGCTGTCCACGGCGGTCAGGTCCTCCATGAAGGCGGTCAACACGGGCTCCTCAGGGCGCCGACGGCACCCTGCCGGGAGTGCCTCACGACGCCGTCGAACGAACGGTGCGGGAAGCGCGGGGCGGGTGGCCGCGCGGCGTCGGTCGGGGGTTGCCCGTGAGCATCATGGTGTCACAGCGCGCGCGGCGGGGCCCCTCGGGGCCGACAAGCGCGACACCCCGGGGTCCGGCAGATGGATAGGGTGGCCTCCCGAGTGGCACGATGCGAACGACAGGGGCGGCCACGAGGGCGCGTCCCCCTCGCCAGGAGGACTCCGTGCTGGCTCGCGCTCTTCCCCTCGCCGCCGCAGCCCTGCTGGTGCTGAGCGGCTGCGGCTCAAGCAACGACAACCCGACGGTCCAGCAGTCCAAGGGCGCGGCGCCGCTCGCCTCGCTGCTGCCACAGGCCGTTCGCGACAAGGGCACGCTGGTCGTCGGCTCGGACGTCGCCTACGCCCCCGTGGAGTACTTCGACACGGACGGCAAGACCGTCGTCGGCATCGACCCCGACCTCGCCAAGGCCATCGGTGCGCAGCTCGGGATCAAGCTCCAGTTCCAGAACGGCACCTTCGACGGCCTGATCGCCTCGCTCACCAAGAGCAAGCGCATCGACATCATCATGAGCGCGATGAGCGACAACAAGAAGCGGCAAGCCGAGATCGACTTCGTGGACTACTTCACGGCGGGTACCTCGATCCTCGTCAAGAAGGGCAACCCCGCCAAGATCAACAACCTCGACGACTTCTGCGGGAAGACCATCGCCCTCCAGCGGGGCACGACCCAGGACGACGTCGCCACCGCGCAGCAGGCGAAGTGCAAGGCCGCAGGCAAGGACCTGAAGGTCCTGAAGTTCGACACCGACCCCGAGGCGCTGCTGCAGGTCAAGCAGGGCAGGGCGGTGGCGGACATGAACGACTTCCCGGTCGCCGCCTACACGACGACCAAGTCGCCCGACTTCGAGGTGGTCGGTGACCAGATCGAGGCCGGCCCCTACGGCATCGGCGTCCGCAAGGAGGACACCGCGCTGCGCGACGCCCTTCAGAAGGCCGTGCAGGCGATCATCGACAACGGCGACTACGCCCAGATCCTGAGCAAGTGGAAGGTGACCGCGGGCGCGCTCAAGACCTCGACGGTCAACGGCGGCTCATGACCTCGGCTGCATCGGGCGCCGCGCCCGAGCAGCTGGTCGCTGTCCCCGTCCGCCACTGGGGGCGCTGGGCCAGCGGGGTCGTCGTCCTCGCCCTGCTCGGGCTCCTCGTCTACGCGTTCGGCACGGCCGACATCAAGTACTCCACGACCAAGCACTTCTTCACCTTCGACACCATCGTCAGGGGAGCGGGCAACACGCTGCTGCTGAGCGTGCTCGCGCAGGCGCTCGGCATCGCGCTCGGCATCGTGTTCGCCGTCATGCGCCAGTCCGCCAACCCGGTCACGAGCGCCGTGTCGTGGCTCTACATCTGGTTCTTCCGCGGCACCCCCGTCCTGCTCCAGCTCCTCATCTGGTTCAACCTCGCCCTCGTGTTCCCGACGCTGTCACTGCCCGGGCTGGCCAGCCACGACACGAACAAGCTGATGACGCCGTTCGTCGCCGCCCTGCTCGGGCTGGGGATCAACGAGGGCGCCTACATGGCCGAGATCGTGCGAGCCGGCATCTCCGCGGTCGACGAGGGGCAGACCGAGGCCGCCCAGGCGCTCGGGATGA
This sequence comes from Mycobacteriales bacterium, assembly GCA_049694795.1. GTDB lineage: Bacteria > Actinomycetota > Actinomycetes > Mycobacteriales > SCTD01 > RYN-111. Next base: position 13,660 of record JBAVRG010000028.1, on the reverse strand, counting down.
CCCGTGGGCTGCTGCTGCGGCGGATCGTCCTCCCGCAGGCCATGCGGGTGATCATCCCGCCGACCGGCAACGAGTTCATCAACATGCTGAAGACGAGCTCGCTGGCCTCGATCGTCACCTACCCCGAGCTGCTCAGGGCAGCTCAGAACGTCTACACCAACAACCTGCAGATCGTGGAGCTGCTGTTCGCCGCGGCCCTCTGGTACCTCGTGCTCACGAGCGTGTTCAGCGTCGGGCAGTACTACCTCGAGCGCCGGTTCTCGCGCGGGTCGAGCCGCAGCCTGCCGCCCACGCCCCTGCAGCGGATCCGTCGCGCGCTGCTCTCGAGCGGCCGCACGGAGGGAGCCCCGTGACCGCGCCGATGGTGCTCGCCGAGAAGGTCCACAAGCGCTTCGGTCGACTGGAGGTGCTCAAGGGCATCGACCTGGTCGTGAACCCGGGCCAGGTCTGCTGCCTGCTCGGTCCCTCGGGCTCGGGCAAGTCGACGTTCCTGCGCTGCATCAACCACCTGGAGAAGATCGACGCCGGCCGGCTCTCGGTGGACGGCGAGCTGGTCGGCTACCGGCAGAGCGGCGACCGGCTGCACGAGCTGCGCGAGAAGGAGACCGCCGCCAAGCGTTCCGAGATCGGCATGGTCTTCCAGCGGTTCAACCTGTTCCCGCACATGACCGCTCTGGGCAACCTGGTCGAGGCGCCGATCCGGGTCAAGGGGCTGCGCAAGGCCGAGGCCGTCGAGGCGGCCCGGGCACTGCTCGAGCGCGTCGGGCTGTCCGACAAGGTCGACGCCTACCCCGCCCAGCTCTCCGGTGGCCAGCAGCAGCGGGTCGCCATCGCCCGCGCCCTCGCGATGCGACCGAAGCTCATGCTCTTCGACGAGCCCACCAGCGCCCTCGACCCGGAGCTCGTCGGTGAGGTGCTCGACGTCATGCGCGGCCTCGCCGCGGAGGGCATGACCATGGTCGTCGTCACGCACGAGATGGGTTTCGCCCGCGACGTCGCGGACAGCGTGGTCTTCATGGACGGCGGCGTCGTGGTCGAGAGCGGCACCCCGCAGGACGTCATCAACAACCCGCAGCAGGAGCGCACCCGTGCGTTCCTCGGAAAGGTCCTCTGACGAGCATGCAGGTCGACGAGCTGAAGGTCCCGGACGCCTGGGTGTTCACCCCCAAGCAGCACCCTGACCCCCGCGGGGTGTTCCTCGAGTGGTTCAAGGCCCCCGTCTTCCGGGAGGTCGTCGGGCACGACCTGGTGGTCAAGCAGGCCAACCACTCGGTGAGCAGCAAGGGGACGCTGCGTGGCGTGCACTTCGCCGACGTGCCGCCCGGGCAGGCGAAGTACGTCTACTGCACCAAGGGCGCCGTCCTCGACGTCATCGTGGACATCCGGGTCGGGTCACCGACCTTCGGCGTCAGCGACGCCGTCCGGCTCGACGACGTGGACCGCAGGGCGGTCTACCTGAGCGAGGGGCTCGGGCACGCGTTCCTCGCGCTGACGGACGACGCCAACGTCACGTACCTGTGCAGCGAGCCCTACAACCCCACCGGCGAGCACGGGGTGCACCCGCTCGACAGCGACCTCGACCTGCCGTTCCCCGACGACGTCGAGCACCTGCTGTCCGACAAGGACGCCGCCGCGCCGACCTTCGCGGAGGCGCAACGGACCGGTCTGCTGCCGTCGTACGAGGAGTGCGTGGCCTTCTACGCGCGCCTTCGCGGCGGCCAGTAGCGCAGCAACACCCGCGCCTCGACGTCGGCGACCCCGGTCGGGCCGTCGACGAAGGGGTTGTCGGAGGCCAGCTCCCAGCCGCCGTCCAGCGGCCGCACCGCGCGCTTCACCACCAGCAGCGCCGGCCTCGACCGGAACCGCGCGACCACCAGGTCGCCCGGACGCACCTGCCGGCCCCGGGCCACCAGCAGGCAGTCCCCGTCGCGCAGGGTGGGGACCATCGACGGACCACTCACGAGGACGGTCCCGATGCGCACGTCATCACCCTCCCGGACTAGGGTCGAAAGCGAATCCCGACCCGGAAGGACACATGATGCTGTTCCTCAAGCCGAAGACCGTCGTCTCCGCCCACTGCGACCTGCCTTGCGGCGTCTACGACCCCGCGCAGGCGCGCATCGAGGCCGAGTCGGTCAAGGCCATCCAGGAGAAGTACCAGGGCAACGAGGACCCGGTGTTCCGGCAGCGCGCCGTGCTGATCAAGGAGCAGCGCGCGGAGCTCGTGAAGCACCACCTCGCGGTCCTGTGGCACGACTACTTCAAGGCCCCGCACTTCGAGAAGTACCCCGAGCTGCACACGCTCTTCAACGACACCATCAAGCTGGCGAGCGGCACCGGCAGCAAGCAGTCGATGGACCCGGCCGAGGGCCAGAAGCTCCTCGACGGCATCGCCAAGATCGACGCCATCTTCTGGGAGACCAAGAAGGCCTGACAGCCCGGCGCGTCCTCGCGGCCCGGTCCCTGCCTGCAGGGACCGGGCTGCTTGCATGTGGGGCATGCGCGAGATCTGGCTGGTGCGGCACGGCGAGACCGAGTGGTCCAGAGCCCACAAGCACACGGGGCGCTCCGACGTCCCGCTCACCCCCGAGGGCGAGCAGGCAGCGAAGGCCCTCACCCCACGGCTGGACCGGCCCTGGGCCGCGGTCCTCGCGAGCCCCTTGCAGCGGGCCTGGCGCACGGCGGAGCTCGCCGGCCTGTCCCCCACACCCGAGCCCGACCTGGTCGAGTGGGACTACGGACCCGCGGAGGGCCGGACCACCCAGGAGATGAGCGCCGAGAGGCCCTGGCGCGTCTGGGACGACGTGCCTCTCGGCGAGACCGTCGACGACGTCGCGACCCGGGTACGGCGGGTGCTGGCCCGACTGCCCGAGGCGGGCGACGTCTGCCTGGTGGCCCACGGTCACGTGCTGCGGATCCTCACGGCCGTCTACCTCGGCATGGACCCGCGGGCCGGCAAGCACTGGGTGCTGGAGCCCTGCCGCATCGGCGTCCTCGGGCACGAGCACGACTGGCCCGCCATGAGGGGGTGGAACACGTGATCCGTCGCGCCGAGCCGGCCGACGTGCCGGTGCTGCTGGAGCTGGTGCGCGCTCTCGCTGCCTACGAGCGCGCGCCGGACGCCGTGGTGGCGACCGAGGCCGACCTGCACGCGGCGCTCTTCGGTGCCGACCCGGTTGCCGGCTGCCACGTCGGCCTCGCGGGCGACGCGGTCGTGGGCTTCGCGCTCTGGTACCGCACGTTCAGCACCTGGACCGGACGGCCCGGGCTGTGGCTCGAGGACCTGTTCGTACGCCCCGAGGCACGCGGGACCGGGCTCGGCAAGGCACTGCTCGTGGAGCTCGCGCGGACCGCGGTCACCCAGGGCTGGACCCGCTTCGAGTGGTGGGTGCTCGACTGGAACGAGCCGGCCCACGGCTTCTACCGCTCCCTCGGTGCCCGCCCTGAGGACGACTGGACGGTGTGGCGCGTCGACGGCGAGGCTCTCGGAGCCCTCGCGGGCGGACACGCCTAGGACACGCCTGGCACACGCCTGGCACCACTGCCGCCTCACCTGCGGTCCCGCCCGAGTGACCGTCCCGTAAGATCCAGGTCGGTTGAGAAGCCAGCCACCCCTGCCGTCCGGCAGGCTCGGCTGGCCGTTTCCTGGTGCACGACGGAGCGCGGGCAGCGCCTCTCCGGACGGTCGTGACTGCGACCGAGGAGCACGATGCACGACATTCCGCAGTGGACCGCGCGGTCCCCTGAGCAGCTCGCCCGCGAGCGCGCGGCCTCCATCGAGGCGTGGGCGGCCGCGGCGGCCGCCGCCCAGGCCGCTGCCTCAGGACACCACAGCAGGGAGGATCGCCGGGACGCGATGCTGCGCGAGGCGGCGCACGCGGCCGAGCAGCAGGCGATCGAGTCCCACCCGCTGGTGAGCACCGGGAAGCGCCCGAGGGCGGTCGTCGTCCACCACCACGACTGGCTGGCCGACAAGATGACCGCGGCACTCGAGGAGGCGGGCATCGAGGTGCTGACGCGCCTGTCCGACGGGGCGACGGCGGTCGGGGTGGTCGTCGCCGTGCAGCCCGACCTGGCGGTCGTCGGCCAGACCCTCCCACTGCGGACCGGCCCGGACGTGGTGGCGCGGTTGACGCGCTTCACGACGGGAACCCTGGTAGCAGGTCTCGCTGAGGACGACCAGGGGGTCGTGCTGCTGCAGCGAGCGGGCGCGCAGGTCGCGTGGAACCGGCGGCTGCCCGTGAACGTCATCGCCGAGGGCCTCGCCGGCCTGCTCGGCTTCGGGAAGGGAGCGTGACGCCGCCGTGGACGAGCGTGCGGACATGACGGAGCTGATGGTCGAACCGACGGACCTGCTCGCCGACGACCCCGACGGCAGTCCCGGCCTGCTGACCGTGACGTCCGGCACCTGGGGCGTCACCCGCGCCCTGCAGGAGCTCGGCCGCACCCTGCTGACCGAGGAGAGCCTCGAGCAGGTGCTCGACAAGGTCGCGCACGTGGTGCTCCGCAGCGTCCCCAACGCCGTCGCCGTGTCGGTCACGCTCGTGCAGGGGGGTCGTGCCACCAGCGCCGGCGACGCGGGTGAGGCCGCCGCGGCGCTCGACGCGCACCAGTACGCCGCGGGCTACGGTCCCTGCCTCGACGCCGCGGTGGCCGGTGAGCTCGTGCACGTCACCGACATGCGGGAGGAGACGCGCTGGCCGGCCTACACCCCGTTCTGCGTCGAGCACGGCGTGCTGTCGTCGCTGTCCATCCCGCTCCCGCTGCAGCAGGCGGTCCTCGGCGCCCTCAACGTGTACGGCGTCCTGCCCGGCGCCTTCGACGCCCCGGACGTCGAACTGGCGGTGATGCTGGCGGGGCACGCGGCGGTGGCCCTCGCGAACGCCGCGAGCTACCGGGACGCGGTCCGGCTCGCCGAGCAGATGCAGGACGCGATGCGCACCCGCGCGGTCATCGAGCAGGCCAAGGGCGTCGTGATGGCGCAGCGCTCGTGCGACCCGGAGACGGCGTTCTCCGTCCTGCGGGAGGCCTCTCAGAACGGCAACCGCAAGCTGCGCGACATCGCCGAGGTGATCGTGGCGGCCGCCGGCGGCGCCTGACCCTGAAGGGCCATCCCCGCCTGGTCATTTCGGGTGGCCCGGACGTCATTTGAGGCCGTGGCGCTTCCTGTGCGTGTGCGCCTGATCACAGACTGCGTCGTGGCGTCTGCTCGAGGCGGTGTGCTGTGCCTCGTTGCGGCCTGTTCGCTCGTCCTCGTCCCGGTCTCCCCCGGGGTCTCGTACGGCGTCCGCACCGTCACCGCAGTGGTGGCCGTCGTCGTGCTGCTCCGGGTGGGCGTCGCTCCCGGCCGGGCCTCCCGGGCCCTGCTCGCGGCCGCGCTGCTGGCGGGCATCACCTCCGGGGTCGCGGCCGCCGGCTACCTGCTCGTCACCGGCCGACCGTCGCCCGCCGGCGGCCTGTCCGACTGGGTCTACCTGCTCTACGGACCGCTGGCCGGCGCCGGGCTGCTGCTGCTGCCGAGGCACCCCCAGGAGGGCCCGTGGCGCCTGCGGGCGTTCGTCGACGCCGCCATCGCCGTCTCGGCGCTGGCCTTCGCCCTCGCCCCGACCCTGACCGGCATGGCACGCACCACGGCGCACCAGGGCCTCGCGGTGGCCGCCGCGCTCGCCTACCCGCTCTGCTCGGTGTTCGCCGTGGCGGTCCTGCTCGCCGTGCTGCCGCGCGTCCAGCGCGACCTGCGGCCGTTCCTGCACGTGGTGGGCCTGGGGCTGGGCCTGCTCATGGCGGGCGACGTCGGCTACGCCGTCGGCACGCTGCACGACTGGTACACGCCCACCACCTGGCCGGCGGTCTGCACCCAGGCCGGGCTCGCGCTGCTGGTCGCTGCCGCGCCGCTGCGGGGGCGCGCCCAGGTGCAGCTGGTGCCTCGGCAGGACGTGACACCCAGCCTGCTGGAGATGACGGCGCCGTACCTCGCGGTGCTCCCGGCCATCGTCATGGACGGCGTCATCCTCGCGCGCGGGCAGCGGTTCAGCCAGACGCAGATGTTCGTCGCGGTCTTCGTCGGCCTCGCCCTGATCAGCCGCCAGCTGCTGACCAACGCCGACCACCGGCGCAGCATCGAGCGGCTCGAGCACCGCGAGCGCGAGGCGCACGCCGCGTCGCTGTGCGACCCCCTGACCGGGCTGGGCAACCGCGCAGCCGTGCTCGAGTCGCTCGGCGAGCAGCTGGCGGCACCGGACCGCCGGACCCTCGCCCTGGCCCTGCTCGACCTCGACGACTTCAAGGACATCAACGACAGGCACGGGCACGAGACCGGGGACGCGGTGCTCTGCGAGATCGCCAGCCGGCTGCGGTTCGCGGTCCCCGAGGGGGCTGTCATCGCGCGGCTCGGAGGGGACGAGTTCGCCGTGTGCGTGCGCACCGACCACCGGGTGCGCCTGCTCGGGGAGGTGCTCCGGGCGACGCTCGACGAGCCCGTGCACGTCGGTGAGCGCTCGTTCGCGGTCACCGCGAGCATCGGCGTCGTGGTGGCGGACGCCGGGCACACACCGACCCCTGCGGTGGCGATGTCGCACGTGGACGTCGCGATGTACCAGGCCAAGGCCGTCAAGGTGCCGCAGCGCTCCACGGTGGTGGTGCTCGCCGGCCAGGCCCGCGACCAGGCAGCTGCCCGCGTCCGGCTGCGCGACGAGGTGTCGCACCCGGAGCTGGAGCAGTTCCACGTCGTCTACGAGCCGATGGTGGACCTGTCGGACGGCCAGGTCATCGGTGCCGAGGCGCTGCTGCGCTGGCGGCACCCGGTGCTCGGCGACGTGCCGCCGAGCACCTTCGTCCCCCTCGCCGAGCAGGTGGGGGCCATCCACGAGCTGGGCGAGTTCGCGCTGCGCACCGCTGCTGCCGACCTGGCGGGCTGGCTGGCGCAGGCAGCCGACGCCGGTGACCCGCTCCTGCGCGCCTCGGTGGGGGTCAACCTGAGCCCACGCCAGCTCGGAGACCCCAGCCTGTGCGACCTGGTGCGCGAGGTCCTGGAGGTGAACGGGCTGCAGCCCTACCAGCTGGTGCTGGAGATCACCGAGGAGGCGCTGCTCGACGACTGGGGGACGGCGGTCGAAGTCGTGCGCGACCTGCGGGACATCGGCATCGCGGTGGCCGTCGACGACTTCGGGACCGGTTACTCCTCGCTGCGCTACCTGCGGCGCTTCGACACCTGCACCGTCAAGATCGACCGGGAGTTCGTGCAGGCCGTCGCGGACGAGCCCCGCACCCGCGCGCTCGTCGCCAGCGTCCTCGAGATGTCCCGCAGCCTGGACCTGTACTCGGTCGCCGAGGGCATCGAGACGCTCGACCAGCTCCAGGTGCTGCGGGCCCTCGGCTGCCGCTTCGCGCAGGGCTACCTGTTCGACAAGCCCATGGCTCCGGAGGCGTTCGGGACGCTCCTGACCACGCGGCACCGCTACCCCATGGGCCCGAACCCGGCGGGTGGCCTGGTGCCGGTCCCCCGGGAGCACCCCGGCCCGCGCCAGGTCATGCCGGCGACGCTGCCGGTGGTGCCGATCGTGCCGCGCCGCACCGGCTAGCGACACCGACCCCCACCCGGCTGGTAGGCAGACGGAGAGGTCGCCCCGAGGACACATTCGTGTATCACGAGTCGGGCCGAGTGCGTCGCTGTTGACCTACGTCACAGGTGTAGGAGGCTGACCTCGGGGCAAGGTCATCCCTGGGGGCGTAGACGGCTGCGCCCATGACCGGAAAGGGGGGCCCGTGGGCGGCAACTCGAGGGACAGCTCGCAGGACGTCGTGGTGCTGCGCCTGCCCGCGCAAGGGGCGTACCTCTCCGTGCTGCGGACGGCGACGGCCTCGCTGGCCTCGCGTCTCGACTTCACCATCGACGACATCGAGGACCTGCGCATCGCCGTCGACGAGGCGTGCGCCATGCTGCTCGCCCAGGCCCTGGCCGGCGCCGACCTCGAGTGCGCGTTCGAGCTCTCCGCGGACAGCATCGCGGTCGCCGTCACCGTGCCCACCCTCGAGGGCGAGCAGCCCTCGCGCGACACCTTCGCCTGGACCGTGCTCACCGCCCTCGCCGGTGAGGTCGACGCGAGCGTCGACGCCGACAAGAACGTCACCATCTCCCTGCGCAAGCACCGTGCCGACCTCGGCATCTTCAGCCCCGGCTCGGACGCCGGCGCAAGCTCGGGAGCTGCGGCCCTGTGACCACCCCTCCCACCAGCACCGAGGAGCAGCTCGACGACCCCGACGTCGTCGCCGCCACCGAGGAGATCGCGTCCGGTCGCAGCGACCGGATCGCCGCCGACCGAGCCCGCGCGCGTGAGATGTTCACCGAGCTCACCGCGCTGCCCGAGGGCGACCCGCGGCGCAGCCGGCTGAGGGACGAGCTCGTGGAGATCCACCTGCCGCTCGTGGAGTACCTCGCCCGCCGCTTCCGCAACCGCGGGGAGCCCCTCGACGACCTCGTGCAGGTCGCGACCATCGGGCTGATCAAGTCGGTCGACCGCTTCGACCTCGACCGTGGGGTGGAGTTCTCCACCTACGCCACCCCGACGATCGTGGGCGAGATCAAGCGCCACTTCCGGGACAAGGGCTGGGCGATCCGGGTGCCGCGGCGCCTGCAGGAGCTCAAGCTCAGCCTCACGAAGGCGACCAGCGAGCTCTCGCAGAAGAACGGGCGCGCCCCCACCGTGGCCGAGCTCGCCGAGCACCTCGGGCTCAGCGAGGAGGAGATCCTCGAGGGCCTGGAGTCCGCCAACGCCTACTCCGCGGTCTCCCTGGACGCCCCCGACGGCGGCGACGACGACAGCCCCGCGGTCGCGGACTCGCTCGGGATGGTCGACGACGCGCTCGAAGGCGTGGAGTACCGCGAGTCGCTCAAGCCGCTGCTCGAGAAGCTCCCCGCCCGCGAGAAGAAGATCCTCATGCTGCGCTTCTTCGGCGGCATGACGCAGTCCCAGATCGCTGGCGAGCTGGGCATCAGCCAGATGCACGTCTCCCGGCTGCTGGCGCGCACCCTGGCGCAGCTGCGCGAAGGCCTGCTCTCCGAGGACTAGCGGGGCTGGCGCTCGCGGAAGACCAGCCTCAGCTCCGGCGTCGCGTAGAGGTAGAGCACGCTGCCGGCCACCAGCAGCATCGGGAGCGCGACCCACCACAGCCCCGCCTGCAGCAGCCCCAGGGCGACGGGGAACGGGAAGACGTTGAGCACGACCGCCGGCGAGCGCGACCACGGGCGCAGCCGGTCGGTGGCCCGTGCCAGCAGCACCAGCACCAGCCCGGTCAGCACCGCGGCCGCTGCGGCCAGCTCCGTCGGCGCCCGCTCGCTGCTGTCGGACAGGCCCGCGACGCCGTACCCGATGCCCAGGGCCACCAGCGCCACCCCCTCGAGCGCGAGCAGCAGCGCGAGCCGGCGGGAGAGAGGCACGACGCCACGCTAGCGGCCAACTACCCTTGAGGGATGCGCGCGCTGCTCGTCGTCAACCCCAAGGCCACGACCACGAGCGCGCGGGCGCGCGACGTGCTCGCGCACGCGCTCGCCAGCGAGGTCAAGCTCGACATCGCCGAGACCACCCACCGCGACCACGCCACCGAGCTCGCACAGCAGGCCGCGGTCGACGGGCTGGACGTGGTCGTCGCCCTCGGCGGCGACGGCACGGTCAACGAGGTCGTCAACGGCCTGCTGCACGCCGGCCCGCAGCCCGACCTCCCGGCACTGGCGGTGGTGCCCGCCGGCAGCACCAACGTCTTCGCCCGGGCCCTGGGCATGCCCAACAACCCGATCGAGGCGACCAGCCAGCTGCTCGAGGGACTGCTGCAGGACCGGCGGCGCACGATCGGCCTGGGGCTCGCCGACCAGCGCTGGTTCACCTTCAACGCCGGTCTCGGCCTGGACGCGGGTGCGGTGCGCCGGGTCGAGGCGGCCCGGGCCAAGGGCCGTACGGCGACCCAGCCGCTCTACGTGCGCTCCGCGATCCGTGAGTACTTCTTCGGCCCCGCCGGCCGCAAGCCGGTCCTGACGCTGGAGCGCCCCGGGGCGGAGCCGGTGCGCCTCGGCATCGCCCTGCTCTGCAACACCGACCCCTGGACCTACCTCGGCCCCCGCCCGGTCCGGCCCTGTCCGGACGCCTCCTTCGAGACCGGCCTGGACCTCTTCGGCCTGACCACAGCTCCGGCGTTTGCGGTGCTGCGGCACCTCGCGCAGATCCTGTCCGCGGACACGCACCCCAGGGGCAAGCGCGTGGTCGCCCTGCACGACCTGCAGGAGCTCACCCTCACCGCAGACCTCCCGCTGCCGTTCCAGCTCGACGGCGACGACCTCGGCAGCCGCGAGCAGGTCGTCTTCCGCTCGGTCCCGCGGGCCCTGCAGGTCGTGGTCTGACGTCACGACCCGGCGCCGGACTCCGCGCGACCGGCGGGTCCCCCGAACGAGTGAACTGCCTCACGCAGGGGCAGACATCGTGCACAGGACGTGACGAACGCGACACCCCAAAAGGGCTCGCCACCGTTACGTAAGCCTTGCCACCGCCCACCGCCGGTGATTATGTAGAACCGCGTTCGGCCCCCGGGACCGGACCAGATCGTGAAACCGTTCACAAGGCCCCCTTTCCGGCGCAGACCAGCGTCGGTACCAGCGCCGTGCCGCTCCCCCCGGGCGGTCGGCGACGCCGAGGAGTTGGACGCATGGACTGGCGCCACCGCGCGCTCTGCCGCGAGCAGGACCCCGAGCTCTTCTTCCCGATCGGCACCACGGGTCCGGCTGCGATCCAGGTCGACGAGGCCAAGGCCGTCTGCCGCCGTTGCCCGGTCGTCGAGCCCTGCCTCACCTGGGCCCTCGAGACCGGCCAGGACGCCGGCGTCTGGGGCGGCACCAGCGAGGACGAGCGACGCGCCCTCAAGCGGCGCAGCCGCCCGCGCGTCCGCACCGCCTGAGCGGTGCGGTCCTCCGAGGACTACGTCCGCCCGCCGCTGGTCGCGAGCGAGCCGTCGTCGGCCGCGCTCGCCAGGTGGCGCTACCGGGTGGTCGCCCTCACCTTGCTGGTCCTGCTCGTGGGCCTGTTCGTGTGGGTCCTCCTGCGAGTCAGCAACGTCACCGGGGGCGAGGACCCGGGCCTCATCGGCTCGCTGCCGACGGCTCGTGCCGCTGGTGCGCCTCCGGCCTGAGCGGCACCCTCAGCTCCACCCGCGTGCCCCGACCCGCACGCGGCATGAGCGTGACCTGACCGCCCAGCTCACCGGCGACCAGCGTGCGCACGATCTGCAGGCCCAGCCGGGTGCTGTCCTCCAGGACGAAGCCGGCCGGCAGCCCCGCGCCGTCGTCCAGCACCTCGACCACGAGCTCGTCCTCACGACGCCGTACGCCCACTTCGATCCGGCCGGCCCTGCCGTCCGGGTAGGCGTGCTCCACGGCGTTCTGCACGAGCTCGGTCAGCACCATGGACAGCGGCGTGGCGACCTCGGCGTCCAGCACCCCGAAGGTGCCGGTGCGCACCACCTCGACGGCCGCCCCGGTCGTGGCGACCTCGGCGCACATCGCCAGCACCTTGTCGGCGATCACGTCGAAGTCGACGGTCTCGTCGAGGGCCAGCGACAGCGTCTCGTGCACCACCGCGATCGAGCCGACCCGCCGTACCGACTCCTGCAGCGCGGCCTTCGCGGCCGGGTCGGTCATGCGGCGCGCCTGCATCCGCAGCAGCGCGGCGACCGTCTGCAGGTTGTTCTTCACCCGGTGGTGGATCTCGCGGATGGTGGCGTCCTTGCCCATGATCTGGCGGTCCCGGCGGCGCAGCTCGGTGACGTCCCGCACCAGCACGAGCACGCCGTGCGGCTCACCCCCGGGCACCAGCGGCAGCACGCGCAGCGCCACCACCGCACCCCGCGCCTCCACCTCGCTCTCCCGCGGCTCGCGGAACCGCAGGGCGGCGGCGAGGGCCGCTGACCCGCGCGGCTCGTCGAGCTTGCCCGGACCGGCGGAGAGCCTGGCGATGGTGTGCCCCAGGTGCGCACCCAGTAGGTCGCCCGCGACCCCCAGCCTGCGGTAGGCCGACAGCGCGTTGGGCGAGGCGTAGACGACGTGCCCGGTGCGGTCGCAGCGCAGCAGCCCGTCGCCCACCCGTGGGGAGTGCTCGGGATCGGGGTCGGAGCCTGGGAACGGGAAGGTGCCCTCGCTCGTCATCTGCAGCAGCTCACCAGCGCTGGTGAGGTAGGCCAGCTCCAGCTGGCTCGGCACCCGGGCCGCGGCCAGGTTCGTGTCGCGGGTCAGCACCGCGATCACGCGGTCCCCGCGGCGCACCGGGACCGCCTCCTGCCGCACCGGGACCTTGTGCCGCCACTCCGGCTCGCCGTCCCGCACGATGCGGCCCTGGGTCCAGGCCCGCTCGAGCCGGGGACTGCTGTCCAGCTCCTCCCCCACCACGTCGTCGGGGTGGGCCGTCGGCCCGGTGGTGGGCCGCATGTGCGCCACGGCCAGCCAGTGCGACTCGTGGCTGCGCACCCACAGCACCAGGTCGGCGAAGCTCAGGTCGGCCACCAGCTGCCACTCCGCGACCAGCCGCTGCAGGTGCTCGAGGTCGAGCCGCGTCAGGTCGGTGCGGGCCCGGACGCGCTCCGCGAGGGTGGACACGCCTCGAAGCCTAAGGTTGCTGCGTGGGCGACCCCTGGCAGTGGCTGGCGCAGGAGCGCGCGCAGAGCCGCGCCGCCGGTCTCGTGCGCCGCCTCGACCCCGGTGAGGAGGGTCTGCTCGACCTCGCCGGCAACGACTACCTCGCGCTGTCACGACACCCGGCGGTGGTCGAGGCAGCCGTCGACGCGGTACGGCGGTACGGCGCCGGCTCGACAGGCTCGCGGCTCGTCACGGGCACCACCGCGCTGCACCTGGAGCTCGAGGCCGAGCTGGCGACCCGCACCCAGGCCGAGTCGGCGCTGGTCTTCTCCTCCGGCTACCTCGCGAACCTCGGGGCCGTCACGACGCTCGCGGGCCCCGGCACGCTGGTGGTCTCCGACAGCGCCAACCACGCCTCCCTCATCGACGCCTGCCGGCTGTCGCGGGCGACCGTGCGGGTGGTCCCGCACGCCTCACCGGGCGCCGTCTCCGCCGCCCTCGCAGGACACGACGGCCGGGCGCTGGTGGTCACCGACGCGGTGTTCTCGGTCGACGGCACGCTCGCCCCCCTGGTCGCCCTGCACGACGTCGCACGCCAGCACGGCGCGCTGCTGCTCGTCGACGAGGCGCACGCCCTCGGGGTCGTCGGACCGGCCGGGGCGGGCGCCTGCGCCCTGCTCGGCCTCGCGCAGGAGCCGGAGGTGGTGCGCACCGTCACGCTGTCCAAGGCCCTCGGCAGCCAGGGCGGCGCCGTGCTCGGTCCGGCCGCGCTGCGCGACCACCTGGTCGACACCGCCCGCGCGTTCGTCTTCGACACCGGTCTGGCGCCGGCCGCGACCGGCGCCGCGCTGGCCGCCCTCGCCCTGGTCACCGACGAGCGCGTGCAGGCCCTCCGGACCGCCGCGACGGCGCTGGCGGACGCCGTCGGCGTGCCCGCGACCGACGGTGCCGTCGTACGGGTGCTGGTGGGTGACCCGCACCGGGCGGTGCTGGCGCAGCAGGCCTGCCGCGCTCAGGGGGTGCGGGTCGGGTGCTTCCGGCCGCCGTCGG
>JBAVRG010000027.1:0-12066 GCA_049694795.1 Mycobacteriales bacterium | reverse complement strand
GTAGGCACCGGACTGGAGCAGCATGGCGTCGACGAGGGTCGTCTTGCCGTGGTCGACGTGCGCGATGATCGCGACGTTGCGGATGTCGTCACGGGTGGGCATGCGGGGGAACTCCAGCTCAGCAGGGAAAGCCGAGCACGCGCTGCGGCCCTCCCATGCTAGTCGGGCGTCACCTCGCGCCCCCCTGGCTCGTTGTACGGCGTGACCCGCAGACCGGAGGACCTGTGCGACGTCGTACCGCCCTGATGTGCGCCCTCGCGGTGCTGCTGCCGGTCGCGCCGCACGCTCTCGCCGCCTCCCGGCCGGCCGTGAAGGCCCCCGTCGTCGCGGTGATCGACACCGGCGTGCGGGCCACGCACCGGGAGTTCGACTACCGCGGGCCGACCTCGACGACCGACCAGTTCGTCGCCTGGTGGGACTTCACCTCCGAGGCCAAGCACGCGATCGTGCTGCCGCGCCCGGGGCAGACCTGGGACCCGCGGGTGCGCGACCCCTACGACCGCAACGGCCACGGCACGCTGACGGCCTCGATGGTGGGCGGGCGGGGCGCCTCCCCGCTGAAGACCCCTGCGGCCGCCCCCGGCACGAAGCTGGCGATCGCGAAGGTCGGCAGGGGTGACGGCACGATCGAGGGCAGCGTCGCGGCCGCGATCACCTGGGCGGACCGCACGGTGCACGCCGACGTGATCAGCATCTCGATCGGCAGCATCGCCCCGATCCCCGCTGACGTGTTCCGCGCGGAGTACGACGCCATCGCCGCGGCCCGTGCGCACGGCGTGCTGGTCGTCGTCGCCAACGGCAACGGCTTCGCGAACGCCGGCATCCCGGGTGACCCGGGCTGGGCGAACTACTCCTCGTCGTCGCCCGACGTGCTGGCGGTCGGTGCGGCCGGCCCGGACGGCTACCTGGTGTCGACCGACCCGGAGGTCACGGCCGTCTTCACGGTGACCGGCCCGTCGTACAAGGACGACCGCTCCTACGTCACCGAGTCGGGGACGAGCTTCGCCACGCCCTACGTCGCCGGGTTCGCCGCCGCGCTCGTCGGCGCCGCCCGCAGCGGTGGCCACTCGCTCACGGCCGACCGGCTCGAGCAGCTGCTGAAGTGGTCGGCCCGCGACACCAGCGCCCCGCCGCAGTTCGAGGGGTACGGCGTCCTGTCCGGCACCGAGCTGCGCGCCGCGCTGGCGCACGCCCGGGCGGGCACGCTCCCCCTTCGCCCCTCACCCGACCTCAACGCCCTGTACGTCGAGGACGTCGCGGGCACCCTGCGCACCGCCTGGACGAGCGCGTAGCACGGCTGACAGGCTGCGGGCCGTGAGCGAGCAGCGGGCCCTGGCGGCCCTGGAGGGGATCCCCCACCGGGTCGTCCGCCACGGCCCCGTGCGCAGCCTCGAGGAGGCCGCACAGGCCCGTGGCGTCACCCCCGCGGCCGTCGTCAAGACCTTGGTGGTGCGCCGCGGCGAGGGCGACTACCTGTTCGTCCTGGTCCCTGGCGACCGGCAGATCAGCTGGCCCAAGCTGCGGGCCCAGCTCGGCGTCTCGCGGCTGTCGCTGCCCGACGCCGCGGACGCGCTGGCGGTCACCGGCTACGAGCGGGGCACCATCACGCCGTTCGGCGCGACGACGGCCTGGCCGGTGGTCGCCGATGCGGCGCTGGTCGGGCAGGAGGTCACGCTGGGCGGGGGTGCGCACGGGGTGGCCGTGCTGCTGCAGGCCGACGACGCGCTCGCCGCGCTGAGCGCGCAGGTGGCGGACGTGACGGAGCCGGCGTGAGCGACCGCGACCCCCGCGCCGACTCGCCGGTGGTCACCGGTGGCGGCGCACCCGACCCGGTGCACGAGCTGCTGGAGAGCCGCAGCTTCCTCGTCGGCGACGGCACCGAGGTTCGCCGCCTGCTGCCGCAGCGCCGGCTCCGGAGCCTGGGCGCGTGGTGCTTCGCCGACCACTACGGCCCCGACGACGTCCTCGCGAGCGAGGGCATGCAGGTCCCGCCGCACCCGCACACCGGGCTGCAGACCGTGAGCTGGCTGCTCGAGGGCGCGATCGTGCACCGCGACAGCCTGGGCTCGTTGCAGCGCGTGGAGGCGCGCGAGCTGTCGCTCATGACGAGCGGGCAGGGCATCTCGCACAGCGAGGAGTCACCGGCCCAGGACCGGCCGCCGACGCTGTTCGGGGTGCAGCTGTGGGTCGCCCTGCCGGAGGCCGCCCGGCACGGCGCCCCGTCGTACGAGCACCACGCCGACCTCCCGGTCGTGGAGCACGGCGCGCTCACCGCGACCGTCGTGCTAGGTGAGCACGCCGGCCGCACCAGCCCCGGTACGACGTTCTCCCGCCTCGTCGGGCTGGACGTGCTCGTGGCCGGGGACGGCGTGCTCCCGCTCGAGGAGGGCTTCGAGCACGGCGCCTTCGTGCTCGACGGCAGCGCCGTCGTGGACGGCCAGCCGGTCGAGGTCGGCGAGCTGGTGCACCTGGGGTGCGGCCGGACCGAGCTCTCGCTCTCGGGTGCAAGCAGCCGGGTGATGGTGCTCGGCGGTGAGCCGCTCGAGGAGCGGCTGGTGATGTGGTGGAACTTCGTCTGCCGCACCGGAGAGGAGGTGGCGCAGGCGCGGGCCGACTGGGAGGACGGCGACCGGTTCGGGACGGTCCTCGGCTACCCGGGAGACCGGTTGTCCGCGCCGCCGCTCGGTCCCGCGAGGCTGCTGCCCCGCAGCTGAGTGCGCAGCAGCTCGACGAGCGGCGCGTCGACCGGGATCCAGGGCACCTCGTCGAGCTCGTCCGGCCCCAGCCAGCGGTGCTCGTCGTGGTCGAGGAGCTGCGGCTCGCCGCTCACCAGCTCGGCCCAGTAGACGCGCAGCACCGCGGTCTCGCCGATCTGCAGGTCGGAGCCGAGCCGCTCCCCCACTGTCGTCTCGCAGCCGAGCTCCTCGCGCAGCTCGCGCACGAGCGCCTGTTCATCGCTCTCGCCCGCGTCCACCTTCCCACCCGGGAACTCCCACATACCGGCCAGATGGGGAGGAGAGGTGCGGCGCGAGGCCAGCACCCGGCCGTCACGGACGACGGCCGCACCGACAACGGAGACAAGCACGTGCGTCATCCTGCCCCGAGGGGGGACAGTGGGTGACGACACCCCTAGGAGGACGCGATGCCCACCCTGCTCGACGGACCCCTCATCACCGACACCCTGATCTCGTTGCCCGGGTGGGAGGGCGGCCCCGACCAGATCTTCCGCGACGTGCGCCTGGCTCCCGAGCAGGACGCCGAGCTGCGCCGGCAGGTCGCGGTCGATGCGGACGCGATGGGACACCCTGCGGTCGTGGAGCAGCGCGGCGGGGCGACCCGGTTCGTGCTCCGCACCGCCGAGGTCGGCGGGGTGAGCGAGCTCGACATCGCGCTCGCCTCGCACATCAGCGACATGGTGCACCGCCTGTCGCCCGACGAGCCGGGGGTCAAGGCAGCCCGCCACGACGACCCGGTCATCATCATCCGTCCCGGGGAGAGCGCCGCCGAGCACGACGGGCACATGGACTTCCCGCACCACAACCAGGACTTCAGCGGCGTCCCGAGCGGCAACGCCGGCACGCCCCAGACACCGCTGCCGAGCACGCACTCGCACGCGCCGGAGCCGGGGGTCAGCAGCGAGCAGGAGTGGCCCTAGACGAAGGGAAGGCCTCCGGCGTCAGGACGCCGGAGGCCTTGCCCTTCCTGCAGAGAGGTCAGCGCCCGGGCGAGCTGGGCGGCGTGATCACCGGACGGCCGTTGACGCACCAGGGGTTCGCCGGCACGCCCTGGCAGGGGTTGGCCATGCTCCGCTGCGCCTCGGGCCGCGGGCCGGGGCCCTTGTAGTCCTTCGGCTCGGTGATGCCCACGGCGTTGAGGGCGGTCATGATGCTGACCAGCGGGTCGCCGGGCGAGTAGATGCCGCGACCGGCGTTGGTGCGCAGCGGGTTGCTGGCGCCGCAGTCGGTGAGCCCCACCGGGTTCGGCGGGTCGACCGTGGCGGGACCGGTGGTGCCGCCGGTGCGGTGCACGTTGTGGTCGATGCAGTTCTGCAGGCCGGTGCCGTCGATCGAGACGTCCGCGTCGCCGGGCGAGCCGGCCGTGGCGGTGTTGACGAACGTGTTGTAGACGACCTGGTTGCCCACCGGCGGCGTGAACAGCCAGTGCATGAGGACGCCGGAGTGCTTCTCGTTGGCGATGAGGTTGTGGCGGACGATGTTGTTCCAGCCACCCGCGAGGTCGACCCCCATGCCGACCGGCGCGATGGCGGTGATGCCGGTGCCGGGGACGTCGGTGTCGTTGTTGTCGTGGATGTAGTTGCCGGCGATCGTGGCGCCGTCCTGCGGCGGGTCGGGCTCGCTGGTGAGCGTGTTGGGCACGATCCCGCTGCCGTTGTGGTCCCACTCGCTGTTGATCAGGTACAGCTCGCCACCGGCGTTGGTGCCGGAGTAGCCGATGGCGTTCTTCTCGGCCTTGCTGTTGGTGATCACCGCGTGGCAGTCGCGGCAACCGCCGATGTAGATGCCGCTGTCGGCGTTCCACGAGCCGTAGTCGAACGCGAAGGTGCTCGGGGTCTCGCCGGACGACGTGGAGTCGTAGGCGTAGATGCCGTAGTCGCCGTTGTCGTAGGCCGTGAGGTAGTTGCCCCAGTAGCCGTCGACCCCGGTCCAGTAGAAGGCGTTGGACGAGCCGGTCTTGTAGTGCTGCCCGGTCATGTTCTCGACCCAGGTGTTGTCGACGTCCTTCACGTGGACGCCCGACCCCGCGGCGTGGGTGCCGTCCAGCACCACGCCGCTGCGCTGCATGCCGCGCAGGTGCAGCCCGGAGGTGAGGCCCTGATGGGGCTCCACCGAGACCGCCTCGCGGTAGTAGCCGGGCCAGACCAGCACCCAGTCACCGTTCTGCGCGTGGCTCACGCCGACCGCGATGCTCTTGTAGACCGTGGTGCCGCTCGGCACCCGCGGGCAACCGGCCGTGCCGCTGCACACCAGGATCACATGACCAGCGGGCGCGGCCTGGGCGTGCAGCCCGACCGCCCCCAGCGAGAGCAGGGCGGCGGCGACCGCCAGGGCTCGACGTGCCTTCACAAGGACTCCTCACGGCGGCACAGCACCGCCGAACCGATGACGGACAGGGGCAGGCCGGACAGCTGCTGGTGGGAGACGGGGTGCGCGACCGGGAGCGGGGCGCCGGCGGTGCCCGGCTTCACGACCTCGAAGGTCGCCATCATCCCGTGGTCCTCGTGGTCGAGCATGTGGCAGTGGAGCAGGAACGGCCCGAGGTGGTCGGTGATCCGGGCCGCGACCTCCACGGTGTCGCCGGGGTCCAGCCGCCAGGTGTCCTGGTAGCCGGCTTCCCAGGCCGGCGGGGGCTGGCCGTTGCGCGCGACGGTCCGCCACGCCTCCTCGTGCAGGTGCACGTAGTGCGTCAGCGGGCTGGTGTTGACGAGCAGCCAGCGCTGCACCGACCCCAGCTCGACCGTCGCGTCGACCCGCGTGTGGTCGTAGGGCTTGCCGTTGATCGTCCAGACCGTGCGCGTCCGGGTCGGGTCGGCGGCCAGCGCGAACACCCACGTCAGGGTCGGTGTGCTCGGCAGCGGCAGCGGCGGCAGGGGCATCAGGACGGCCGGGACCCGGGTGGCGTCGGCCACCCGCCTTGTCACCCGGAACTGCATGACCGGGGTCGTCGGTGTCCCGATCCCGCCCGGACGGCCGTCGACCCGGGCCACGCTCTCCAGGACCGGGCGCTTGCCGAGGTCGTGGCCGAAGTCGACCACGACGTCGGCCCGCTCCGCGGGACCGAGCAGCACGTCGGTGCGCACCGCCGGCTTGGGCAGCAACCCGCTGCCGTTGCCCACCTGCACCATCGGCCGGCCGTCGTCGAACCGGAAGTCGTACGACGAGAAGCCCGAGGCGTTCAGCAGCCGCAGCCGGTAGCGGTGCGTGTCGACGTTCTCGTACGGCTGGAACACGCCGTTGACGAGGGTGCGGGTGCCGGTGGTGGCGTCGCCAGGGGGGGCGTAGGGGCCGTTGATCCCGGCCGTGACCGTCTGCGGGTCGCTCGGCTGCGGGAACGGGTTGGTGAGCTGCGCGGCGTCGTCGAAGCTGCGGTCGGCCACCATCAGCGGCACGTCGTAGGCCCCGCTCGGCAGGTCCAGCTTGCGCTCCGCCGGGTCGTCGGTGATGAACATGCCCTGCAGGCCGTACCAGTTGTTGCGGCCCGTCACGTCCATGCGGTGGTCGTGGTAGAAGCTGAACGCGGCCCGTTCCGGACGGCCGCCGTCGGTGAGCGGGAAGGTGTAGGTGCGGGCCCGGCCGGGTGCCACGAGGTCCTCGTTCGGCCGGCCGTCGTCCGCGGAGCTGTGGTGGTCGCCGTGCAGGTGCAGGCTGAGCGACCCCACCGCCGGGGGCAGCTGGTTGACGACCGTCACGGTCGTGCGCTGGCCGACGGGACGGCGGATGGTCGGACCGGGCCAGCTGCCGCCGTACGTGAGCATGGTGGTGGCCGGGCGGTGGGCGAGCACCTGCACGTCCGCCTGGCGCGCCGTGAGCGTGATGTGCGAACCCGTGAGCACCTTCGGCAGGCGCAGCGGCTGCTCGAAGCGCGGCGCGGACGGCCCGACCCCGCCGCTGCCGCCCTGCACGACCAGGGTGCCCGACATGTTCGGGTGGAACGAGCAGAAGAAGGTGTAGGAGCCTGCGCGGAGCTTGTCGACCCCGGCCACGACCGAGGTCGACCCCGGCAGGGCGTTGCCGTTGAACAGCGGCCGGCCGTCCGCGTCCCGGTCGACCGCGGTGACCGTGTGGGCGAGCTGGTCGAGGTTGTAGAAGGTCAGCGGCGCGCCCTGCGGCTCGACCGCCACCTTGCTGGTGTAGCCGAGCGTCGCGCCTCCGGGGCCGGCGACGATCGACCCGCCGGCGTCGACCGGGGCCGCGCCCGCCCCCGCGGGGACGAGGACGGACGCGGTCAGCGCCAGGACGGCGAGGAGACGGATCCGCATGGTCCAGGAGGTTCGACGTCCCGGACCGGATCCCTTCCTGGCAGGGGAAACTACGTCCTGGAGGTGACGGGGACGTAGTCACGCACGGACGGCCCGGTGTAGACCTGCCGCGGGCGCCCGATCTTGGTCTGCGGGTCGTTGATCATCTCGCGCCACTGCGCGATCCAGCCGGGCAGCCGGCCGAGCGCGAACAGCACCGTGAACATCTCGGTCGGGAAGCCGAGCGCCTTGTAGATCACGCCGGTGTAGAAGTCGACGTTGGGGTAGAGCTTGCGCTGCACGAAGTACTCGTCCGCGAGCGCGACCTCCTCGAGCTGCATGGCGAGGTCGAGCAGCGGGTCGACGACGTCGAGGGAGTCGAGGACGTCCTTCGCGACCTTCTTGACGATGGAGGCGCGCGGGTCCCAGTTCTTGTAGACCCGGTGCCCGAAGCCCATCAGCTTGACGCCGGGCTCCTTGTCCTTGACGCGCTGCACGAAGCGTGCGACGTCGCCGCCGTCGCCCGCGATGCCCTCGAGCATCTCCAGGACCGCCTGGTTGGCACCGCCGTGCAGCGGGCCGAACAGGGCCGAGACGCCGGCGCTGATCGAGACGAAGAGGTTGGCGTTGCTGGAGCCCACCATGCGCACCGTCGAGGTGGAGCAGTTCTGCTCGTGGTCGGCGTGCAGCAGGAAGAGCAGGTTGAGCGCCTTGGAGGCCACCGGGTTGACGACGTACTCCTCGGCGGGGACACCGAAGGTCATCCGCAGGAAGTTGTCGACGTACCCGAGCCGGTTGTCGGGGTACAGGAAAGGCTGGCCGACCGACTTCTTGTGCGCGTAGGCGGCGATCGTCGGCATCTTGGCGAGCAGCCGGATCGTGGAGGACTCGACGTGCTCCGGGTCGAAGGGGTCGAGGCTGTCCTGGTAGAAGGTCGACAGGGCGCTCACGGCACTCGACAGGACCGCCATGGGGTGGGCGTCGGTCGGGAAGCCGCCGAAGAACTCGCGGAAGTCCTCGTGCAGCATCGTGTGCTTGCGGATCTTGGCCTTGAACGAGGTGAGCTCGTCCTCGGTCGGCAGCTCGCCGTAGATGAGCAGCCACGCCACCTCGAGGAACGACGCCTGCTCGGCGAGCTGCTCGATCGGGTAGCCGCGGTAGCGCAGGATCCCCGCGTCGCCGTCGATGTAGGTGATGGCGCTCTGGCAGCTCGCGGTGTTGACGAAGCCCGGGTCGAGCGTCACGTGCCCGGTGCCGCTCAGGAGCTTGCTGATGTCCAGACCGGCCGGGGCCTCGCTGCCCTGCACGGTGGGGAGCTCGATCACGCCGCTCGGGGTCTCCAGCTTGACGTCGGTCACACGTCCTCCATGTCCTTCGGTACGTCCATTCTCACCGATGGCCCGGCGGGCCGCGCAGGCACCGTCGGTCTGGAGGCCCGGTCCGCTCCTGTCGCTCAGCGCGGCAGGGACGGGAGCGGCACGACGGCGACGAGCAGCACCGGGCAGGCGCTGCGCCTGAGCACCTCGCGCACGACGTGCCCGTGCTCCGCGCCGCTGCCCTGCGGCCAGCCGGCCACCAGCACGTCGGGCCGCACGTCGTCGGCGAGCGCCAGGATCTCGT
This sequence comes from Mycobacteriales bacterium, assembly GCA_049694795.1. Taxonomy (GTDB): domain Bacteria; phylum Actinomycetota; class Actinomycetes; order Mycobacteriales; family SCTD01; genus RYN-111. The sequence continues at coordinate 3,470 of JBAVRG010000027.1, read as the reverse complement.
CGGCCACGGAGCCGATCGGCAGCGCGAGCCGCGCCTTCGGCGCGTCCGGCCAGTACCGCCGCAGGAACTCCTGCGCGAACTCCGCGGTCTCGTGCGCAGCCGACTCGCTGAAGCTCGGTACGGCGTCCTCGCTCTCGACGTGCACGACCGTCAGGTCGAGGTCGGCGCCCGCGACCACCTGCAGCGCGTGCCGCAGCGGCTTGGCCCTGCCCGGGGTCCCTTCGAGCGCGACGAGCACCCGACGGATCCGCTCCGCCGGAGCGCACTGCGGAGGGACGACCAGCAGCGGTCGCGGCAGGGCGTCGGCGAGCGCCAGGGCCATGTGTCCCACGGGCGCCTCGGCCGTCGGTCGGTCGCGGGTGCCGACGACCACCGCGGTGACGCCGTCGGAGGCGAGCTCGACGAGCCGCGCCAGCGGCTCGCCCGGGACCGTCCGGAACGCGACGCCGGCGCGCTCGGCGAGCTCACGTGCGGTGCTGCCGCCCGCTTCGCCCACGTGCACCGCCTCGACGCTGCTGCCGAGCAGCGGTGCGATGGCGAGAGCGGCCGCGACGACCGGCCCGGCAGCGACCGAGTCCTCGACCGCGGCGACGACGATGGTCATGCGACCTCCCAACCGTCACGAGCGCGCTGCAGGAGGAGCCCCTCCGGCCCGAGCACAGCAGGCTTCCCGGCGACGGCCAGCGGCACCGGGGAGTCCGCACGCAGCTCGACCCGCTCGCTCGAGCACCGCAGCCGCAGCCGACTGCCCCGGAAGCGCAGCCGGACGTCGAGCCGGCCCCAAGCCGGTGGCACGTGCGGGTCGACGAGGAGCCGGTCACGCGTGGGCCGCACCCCTGCGAAGCCCATGACGAGGGCCTGCCACAGAGCCCCGGCTGCGGCCAGGTGGATGCCGCTCGCCGTACTGCCCGTCAGGTCGTGCAGGTCGATGTGGGCGGTGATCTCGAGCGCCTCGAGCGCGCGGTCGAGCTTCCCGACCCGCGCCAGCAGCGCCGCGTGCACGCCCGGGGACAGCGAGCTGCCGTGCGCGGTGCGCGGCTCGTAGAAAGCCAGGTCGGTGCGAAGGCTCCCGGGCTGCAGCTCGTCGGGCACGAGGTGGTGGAGCATGAGGACTGCCGGCTGCTTCACGACCTGCGACGCCTGCAGCCGTTCCCGGCCCATGAGCACGTCGGCCGCGATCGGTCGGCGTGGTGCCACCTCGGCGATGATCAGCGGCTCCAGGGCCGCGAAGCCCTCGAACTGCTCGTGCCTGCCGTTCCCGGGGTCCCAGCCGTCCGCGAGCGCGGACGCGAGCTGCCGCCAGCGGGTGACCTCTGCCGGCCCCACCCCGGCCCGGCCGGTCGCCGGGTCCTCGACGGCGACGGCCGCCCGGCGCAGGTTCCAGCGGGCCATGACGTTGGTGAACGTGTCGTCGTCCACGTCCTCGTGGTACTCGTCGGGGCCGATCACCCCGCGCACGTGGGCGCTGCCGTCCCCGTCCACCTCGATCCGCGACGCCCAGAAGCGGGCGGTCTCCACGAGCAGGCGCAGCCCACCGCCCGCCGCGAACTCCCGGTCACCCGACCAGTCGACGTAGCAGCAGGCGGCCCAGGCCACCTCGGCGACGATGTGCACCTCGAGACTCCCGGTGCGCACCGGGATGCGGTACCCGGCCCGGTCGTAGGCGCTCGTCGGTGTGACCTCGTCACCGGTGCGGGCGGACTCCCAGGGGAAGCGGGCGCCGTCGAGCGCCTGGGCGCGCGCGGCGGCCAGCGCGGCCGGCAGCCGACGGATGCGGTACTCGAGCATGGCGCGGGCCGAGCCCGGGTGCGTCGCCGCGAGGAACGGCAGCACGAACGTGTCGGCGTCCCAGAACACGTGGCCGTTGTAGCCGTGCCCGGTCACCCCGCGGGCGCCCACCGCGGCCTCGCCCTCGTCCGCGACGGAGCCCATGATGTGGAAGAGGGCGAGCCGGGTCGCGCGCTGCAGGTCGGGATCCCCTTCCACCGCGATGTCGGCGTCCTCCCAGCGGTCGGCCCAGGTGCGGCGCTGCTCGTCGAGCAGTCGCTCGAAGCCCGCACCCGCCGCTGCCTGCGCTGCATCGAGGGCAGCCGACGGTGGCGGCAGCTGGTCCGGATCACCGACGTACGCGGCGAACCGGTCCTGCACGGAGCCGCCCGCCCCCACGTCGAGGGCTGTCCCGCACGCGGCGGTGACGACGCCGCCACACGGCCCCGCCACGCGCATCCACACGCATCCGTCGGCCGTTCCCTCGTCGTGGAGCCGGTCGTCCAGGGGCGGCAGCAGCGGCAGGTCCACGGTGCGGTCCGGGCAGCGCGCGCGCAGCACCACGGTCCCGGGCCGACGGAGGGCCGCGAAGCGCACCGCCGCGACCTCACCGCTCGTCGTCGTCTCGTCCTCGCGGAGCAGGCCGCTTCGCAGGTCCAGGACCCTGCGGACCTGCGGCTCCGGCCCCAGCTCGTACGGCAGCCGCAGCGCCACCGGGGCGGAGAGCAGGCGGCTCTCGGTGCCGTCTCCGTCGTAGACGCCGGCCACCAGCACGGTCGGTCGGGTGCTGTCGTGCCGCGCCACGGGCGCCCCCGTGGTCCCCACCCGGCCGTCCCCGATGGCGAGCAGCGCCTCGTGGACGCGCTCGGTGTCGACCTCGAAGCCGCCGAGGTCGAGGCCCCAGCCCGGCTCCGGCTGCACCTCCGGCAGCTCATGCCTGGTACGGCGGTCCAGCTGGTCCGCCAGCAGGGCCTGCAGGTCGCCCCGTCCCAGCCGGACGGCACCTGGAAGCAGCGTCGTGGCGCCATCGGCCTGGCAGGCGACAGTGACCCTGCTGCCCAGCAGCGGCACGGCCGCCCGCTGGTCTCGCCGCCCGTCGAGGACGACGAGCACCGCACTCGGGCCGATCCCCCGCCGCCACAGGTCGTCCAGCCCGGCGACGACAGCCTCCCCGTCGGCGGGGACCTCGAGCACCGCCAGCCCACCGGCCGTGGCCGCGGCCACCGCTGCGGCGACGCGTGCGTCGGCACCCCCGACCAGGACGACCGCCTCGAAGCGGCGGTCGAGCTGGTCCGCCAGGACGGTCATGCGGCGCCCCGATCACCCGGTCGCAGTGGATGACCCGAGCGTCCGTCAAGGCCATGCACCACGCAAAGGGGCCAAGGTCCCCTGTTCCCCCGACTCGCCGTGAAGCTGCCGCGTCGATCAGCCGGCGCGCGTCCCGTGCAGCACCGGGTGCGGTCCGCTCAGAGGGCGGAGCGGAAGGTCCGCCGGGCGAAGGCACGTACCGCCTCGGCGAAGGCCTCAGGCTGCTCGGCGTACGTCACATGCCCGCACGAGGGGAGCTCGAGGAGCGCCGCGGACGGCACAGCTGCCGCGAGGACCCGCGCTGTGCTCTGCAGGAAGGGATCGCTGTCCAGTCCCAGGATCGCCAGCACGGGAAGACGGACCGCGGCGAGGTCATCGGGTGTGACGACGAAGGG
>JBAVRG010000026.1:0-1693 GCA_049694795.1 Mycobacteriales bacterium | reverse complement strand
CCCGCGGCGTGCCGCACCTGCGCGGCACCGGTCGCGGCGACCTGCACGTGCACCTCGACCTGCAGGTGCCGACCAGGCTCGACGACAAGCAGGTCGAGCTGCTGCAGCAGCTGGCCGCCCTGCGCGGCGAGGAGCGGCCGGGGATGTCGGTGAAGGCCGGGGGCGGCCTGTTCGGCCGGCTGCGCGACGCCTTCGACGGGCGGTGAGCAACCCGGTCTTCCTGTGCCCCGACCTGGCGGGGGACCGGGTGGTCCTCGACGGGCCGGAGGGCCGGCACGCCGCCGTCGTCGTGCGCCTGCGGGTGGGGGAGGTCCTCGACCTCGTCGACGGCGTCGGCACGCGGTGCACGGGCGAGGTGACGCAGGTCGCCAAGGACGCCCTCACCGTCGCGGTGACCTCCCGTGTCCTCGAAGCCGCGCCCAGCCCGCGGATCACGGTCGTGCAGGCCCTGGCGAAGGGGGACCGGGGCGAGCTCGCGGTCGAGCTGGCCACCGAGGTGGGCGTCGACGAGATCGTGCCCTGGGCGGCCGCCCGCTGCGTGGTGGAGTGGCGCGGGGAGCGCGGAGCCAAGGCCCTGGAGCGGTGGCGCTCGACCGCGCGGGCGGCGGGCAAGCAGTCCCGGCGGGCGTGGTTCCCGGTGGTGCGTGAGCTCGCGACGACCGGTCAGGTCGCCTCGCTGCCCGGCACCCTGCTCGTGCTGCACGAGGGCGCCGAGACGCCGCTGGCGTCGGTCCCGCTGCCCGGCGACGTGGTGCTGGTGGTCGGCCCGGAGGGCGGGGTCACCGGCCAGGAGCTGGAGGTCCTGCAGGCCGCCGGAGCGACCGCCGTACGCCTGGGACCGTCCGTGCTGCGGACGTCGACGGCGGGAGCGGCGGCGGCGGCGGTGGTCAGCGCCCGGACAGGCCGCTGGTAGACCGCGTCCGGTGCTTGCGCGCCAGGTGCACCGCCACCAGCAGCGCCGCCAGGGCGAGGATGACGTAGCCGACGTCCGACACGTACGTGCCGATCACGTCACCGACCAGGTAGCCGCCGCCGACGCAGGCGACTGCCCAGAGCGTGCCGCCGACCGCGTTCCACAGCGCGAAGGTGCGGTAGGGCAGCCGCGCCATCCCCGCCGCGCTCGGCACCATCGCCCGCAGCAGCGCAGTCCAGCGCCCGAAGAACACCGCCGGGCCGCCCCGGCGCTGCAGGAACTCCTCGGTCGTCTTCCACCGGTGGTCCCCGACCTTCCGCCCGAGACGGCTGGCCTGCAGGCTCGCGCCGTAGCGGTGCCCCACGCCGTAGCCGACCGCGTCGCCGCTGATGGCCCCGACGACGGCGAGCAGCATCAGGACGGACAGGCTCACCTTGTGCTGGCTGGCGAGCACGCCGCCGAAGACGAGGGCGGTCTCGCCCGGGAAGACGAAGCCCAGGAACACGCTGGCCTCGAGGAACGGCAGGGCGAACACGGTGGCGTAGATGACCCACGCCGGCACGCTCGAGAGCGCATCCTGCACGAGCGAGGCCATGATCGGACTGTAGGTCACGGGGACCGGGCCCCGGACGTCTCGCGCGGGGGCGTCAGACCTCACCTCCGACGGCCGGGCGCACCTCGGCGGCGATCCCTCGTAGCATTCCGGGGTGCCCTCGGTCCGACTGCGCGTCGTCCTCGCGTCCGCGACGCTGCTCGCGCTGCCCCTCGCGGGGCTCGGCG
>JBAVRG010000025.1:0-21365 GCA_049694795.1 Mycobacteriales bacterium | reverse complement strand
GCTCGACCCCGCTGCGCCGCGGGCTGCTGGTGCTGGCGCTGCTCCCGGGGCTGGTGGCCGCGGGCGCGCGGGTCGAGTGGGGGTCGCTCCCGCTGCTGCCCGGCCTGGTCGCAGCCGGCACCGGCCTGCTGTTCGGGGTCAACGCGTTCTGCCTGGACGGTCCGGGCGGCACGTGGCTCGCCTCGCTCCCGCACCGCCCTCGGGAGAGCGCGGTCGCGAAGGCGCTCGTCACCGCCGAGACCTGCCTCGCCGCCGTGGGGATCGCGGTCCTCACTGCGATCCTGAGGACCCCTGGCACGCCCACGGCCTCCGAGGTCAGCGCGCTGGTGTCCAGCGGGCTGGCCGGCACGGCCCTGGTCGTCGCCACCTGCATGCGGCTCTCCGTGGAGCGCCCCCATCGTGCCGACCTGCGCGGCCCTCGGGATGCGCCGGCCCCGCCGGCGACGATGGCGGTCTACTCGTTGCGCCTCGCGCTGTCGACGACGGTCGCCGGCACGCTGTTCGTCGCCGCCGGCGAGAGCGGCGTTCCGATGACTGGTCCTGCGCTCGCCGGCGTGGTGCTGCTCTGGGCCGCACGCTCGCTGGGCCGGACCCTGAGCGCGTTCGACGATCCAGTTGCCCGGGCCTACGTGATCTGCACCGTCGCCGCCGGGTGAGTGTCGGCAACCAGTCACAAAGAACTATCTCCTTGTGACCTGCTGCGCACCGGGGTAGGCCTATGGTGTCGTCTGTCGGTCGATCCCCCAGCCGGTTCCTCCGACGAGGGGTGAGGGCGATGGCCTGTGTCACGGCAGGGGGGTGCACGTGTCGGGATTGCGACGAGCAGTTGCTCGACGTCCGCTTCGCGCGCGCCCGGACGGGCTGCCGATGAGCTCCGCGCCGCCGGCCACGCCCGAACCGCTGAACCCCACCCTCTGGCGCGCAGGCAGCGTCGCCGTGACCTCTCTCCGATCCAGGAGCTTGTGACCCCATGGGCCGTCGTACCGTTCTGCTCGTCGCCGCCTTCCTCATCGCAGCCGTCGGCACCGGGCTCGTCTTCGCCTACGTGTCGAACGTCGACAACCGCGCCCTGGCCGACCAGAACCCCAAGAAGGTCCTCGTCGTCAAGAAGCTGGTCGGGCAGGGCACCAGCGTGAGCGACGCCGAGAAGTCGGGGGCGTTCGAGCTCAAGGAGTTCGCGGCTTCCTCCATCGCTCCCGGCGCCCTGAGCGACCTCGCGCCCGTGCGCGAGATGGTGACGCTGGCGCCTCTGTTCCCGGGTGAGCAGGTGCTCCAGGCGAAGTTCGGGTCCGCCGGCTCCTCGTCCATCCTCGCCATCCCGACCGGCAAGATCGCGGTGAGCGTCCAGCTCGGTGACCCGGCTCGCGTCGCGGGCTTCGTACAGCCCGGCGCCGAGGTTGCCGTCTTCGTGACGCTGAATGCAGCGCTCAACGGCAAGACCGCTCAGCAGCTGACGAACGTCCTGCTCCCACGCGCCTCCGTCATCGCCGTCGGGCCGACCACGATCACCAAGGCGTCGGGCAACGACGCTGCCAACACCGAGGCGCTGCCCCGGGCGATCCTGACGCTCGCGCTGACCCAGCAGGAGGCACAGAAGCTGATCTTCGCCGAGGAGCAGGGCCAGCTCTACTTCGGCCTGCTGGACAAGGACTCGAAGACCGGCAGGGGCGGTCCCGTGACCCTCACCAACCTCTTCTCCTAGCAGGTAGGCGGTTCACCCCCCATGACCACTGTCGTTGTCGAGTCCGACACCGCCGAGGCCCAGACCCTCAGCGCTGCGCTCGGCGCTGCCACGACCGTGCTGCCGACGATGGACCAGCTGCGCAGGCACCTCGAGAGCGAGCCCGAGGTCGACGCGGTCGTCGTCGGTCCAGGGGTCGACAAGGACCTCGCTTTCGCGTTCGCCCAGACGCAGCGCCTCACCCGGCCCACGCTCGGGGTCGTCCTCGTGCGCAAGCGCGTCGAGTCCTCGCTGCTCCGGGAGGCGCTGCGTGCCGGCGTACGAGAGGTGGTGGCCGAGCGCGACCTGCGCGAGCTCGTCGACGCCGTGCGCAGCGTGCACGAGCTGGCCCGCAAGCTCCGGCAGGCCAGCGGTGACAGCGCGCTGAGCGATGCAGACACCGTCCACGGCAAGCTCGTGACGGTCTTCTCCTCCAAGGGCGGCTGCGGCAAGACCACCCTCGCCACGAACCTCGCGGCGGCGCTCGCCGACGGCGGCCGTCGAGAGGTGTGCCTCGTCGACCTCGACCTCGCCTTCGGCGACGTCGCCATCGCCCTCCAGCTGTTCCCGGCGCACACCCTGGCCGACGCCATCCCGATGGCCGACAGCCTCGACGACGAGGGCGTGCTCTCGCTCATCACGCCGCACTCGCCCGGCCTGAGCACCCTCGTGGCCCCGATGGAGCCCGGCATCTCGGAGGGCATCAGCGCCGACGTCATCGCTCGCATTCTCAGCGCTCTCAAGCGCAACTTCTCCTACGTCGTCGTCGACAGCCCTCCGGCCTTCACCGATCACGTGCTCGCCGCTCTGGACGAGAGCGACGTGATCGCACTGCTGACCACGCTCGACATCCCAGCTCTGAAGAACCTCAAGCTCTCCCTCGAGGCGCTGGACCTGCTCAACTACCCCCGGGAGCGGTGGCGGGTGGTCCTCAACCGAGCCGACTCCAAGGTGGGGCTGGTGATGAACGAGGTCGAGAAGACGCTCCGGGTGCCGATCGCCGTGGAGATCCCGTCCTCACGCTCGGTGCCGGCGTCGATCAACCGGGGTGTTCCCATCGTGCTCGACGAGCCGAACCATCCCGTCTCCTTGGCAATCAAGGACTTCGCTGCCCGAAACGTCCTTTCCCTGTCGACCGGTGACGTGACGCCCGCCCTGCCCGCGGCCCTGCGCAGCGACCGCAGGGGCCTGCTCCGACGGAAGGCCAAGCACGCATGACGCTCGCAGACCGCCTCGCTCAGGCCAAGAAGTCCCGGACCGAGAGCCCCGCCGAGCCCGAGGACAGCATGAGCGGGGCGCCCCAGCGCACCCGCCGCAACACCGACCCCTTCGCCGACCTCAAGCGAACGATCCACCAGTCGCTGCTCGAGAACCTCGGCCCCAAGCTCTACGACGCACACATGACGCAGACCGAGCTCGAGGGCAACGTGCGACGCACCCTCCAGGAGGTGCTCCAGCGCGAGGAGACGCCGCTCACGGTCGCCGACCGCACGCGCATCGCGCAGGAGGTCGCCGACGACATCCTCGGCTACGGGCCCCTGGAGCCGTTCCTGCGCGACCCGGACATCACCGAGATCATGGTCAACGGCTACGACGCGATCTACATCGAGCGGGCCGGCAAGCTCACACAGGTCGAGGCCGGGTTCAACGACGAGAACCACCTGCGCCGCACCATCGACAAGATCGTGGGGCGGGTCGGCCGCCGCGTCGACGAGTCCAGCCCGATGGTCGACGCGCGCCTGCCCGACGGCAGCCGCGTCAACGCCGTCATCCCGCCACTGGCCCTCGACGGCTCGCTGCTCACCGTACGCAAGTTCTCCGCCGACCCCTACCAGGTCGAGGACCTCATCGGCTTCGGCACCGTGACGCGGCCGGTGGCGGAGTTCCTCGAGGCCTGCGTCCGTGGCAAGCTCAACGTGCTGGTCGCCGGCGGTACGGGCGCCGGCAAGACGACCACGCTCAACGTCCTGTCAGGGTTCATCCCCCCGGACGAGCGGATCGTCACCATCGAGGACGCGGCGGAGCTCCAGCTGCACCAGGAGCACGTCCTCCGGCTCGAGGCGCGCCCGCCGAACATCGAGGGCAAGGGCGAGGTCAAGATCCGCGACCTGGTGCGCAACGCACTGCGCATGCGGCCTGACCGCATCGTCGTCGGTGAGGTCCGGGACGCCGCGGCGCTCGACATGCTGCAGGCCATGAACACCGGCCACGACGGGTCGATCTGCACCGTGCACGCCAACACCCCGCGCGACACGCTGGCGCGTATCGAGACGATGGTCCTCATGGCAGGGGTCGACCTGCCGGTGCGGGCGATCCGCGAGCAGGTGTCGAGCGCGATCGACCTGATCGTGCAGCAGGCCCGCTTCAAGGACGGCACCCGGCACGTCACGCACGTGAGCGAGGTCGTCGGCATGGAGGGCGACATCATCACGATGCAGGACCTGTTCACGTTCGACCACAGCGCGGGCTTCGACGAGTCAGGACGGGCCCTGGGCGTGTTGCGCTCGACGGGACTGCGCCCCAAGTTCCTCGACAAGCTGGCGGCGTCGGGGGTCACCGTGCCGGCCGAGCTCTTCGCGTTCCCCAAGGGCCATCGGTGAGAACGGGCAGCCGCGCAGCCCTCACGGCCGCGCTCGCCGGGCTGCTCCTGCTCCTGCAGCTGCCCTCCGCAGGCGCCGCCGCCAAGGGCCGCATCCTCGAGGTGACGAGCGCCAACGGCACCGTCTCGCTGCTGTTCTCCGGGGTGGACCTGGGCGCCGGCAGCACCGTCGACCCGGCCTCCGTGAAGGTGACCGTGGACGGCACCGCCCTCCCCACCAGGGCCTCTTCGGTGACCGCCGGGTCGGCACCTGTGCGGCGCACCGCCGTGATCGCGATCGACACGAGCGGCTCCATGGCCGGGGCCCGCCTGGCGGGTGCCAAGAGCGCCGCCGGCACGTTCCTCGACTCGCTGCCCACCGACGTGGCAGTCGGGCTGGTCACCTTCTCGACGACCGCCCGGGTGGACGTCGCACCGACGAGCGACCGGGCCCGGGTCCGGGCCGCCGTACAGGGCTTGGCGGCCACCGGCAACACCGCCCTGTACGACGCAGCGACCCTCGCCGCGCGCACCGCCGGAGCCAGCGGTGCCCGCACGGTGCTGCTGCTCAGTGACGGCCAGGACGACGGCAGCCGGACCAGCCTCCCCTCCGCCGTGGCCGCGGTCAGGAGCAGCGGCGTGCTGCTCTCAGCGGTCGCGCTCGGCCCGGGCGCGACCGGAGCCGCTCCCCTGCGTCAGATCGCCGGCGCCTCGGGCGGCAGCGTGCTGAACGCACCTCAAGCAGGCGACCTCGCCGCGGCGTTCCGCGAGGCAGCCCGCAGCATCAGCCAGCAGGTGCTCGTCACCGCCCAGCTCCCCAAGGACTTCGCGGCCACCTCCGCGACCGTGACGGTGACCGCCTCCGCCGGGGGCGCGACTCTCACCGACCAGGTCTTCACCTCGCTCAGCAAGGCGGCATCAGCACCCGCGGACTACGGACCCCGAGCCGTGTCGCCGAGAACCGGCCTGCTCCAGCACAAGACGACCCTGTACGTCGCGACCATCGGCTTGTTCATCGGGCTGCTCGCGCTGCTGGCCCTCGGGGTCACCAGAGTCACCACCAGCGAGCGCACCGCTGTCCGGCGCAGGCTGTCGATCTACACCCTCACCGGCCGCGGGCACGCACCGGCGGTGAAGGAGGCCACCGTCCTCGGCGACAGCGCCGTGGCCCGGAGCGCGGTGGAGCTCGCCGGCCGCGTCGTCGCGCGCCGCGACATCGACTCGGGACTCGAGCGCAAGCTCGACGCCGCAGGGGTGCCCCTGCGGCCGGCCGAGTGGCTGCTGCTGCACGTCGGCTCCGCGGTCGGCTTGGCCGTGCTGCTCTTCCTGCTCAGCGGAGCCGACCCCGTGGCCACCCTCCTGGGGCTCCTGGTGGGCTTCGCCGGTCCCTTCCTCTACCTCGTCATCAAGGAGAGTCGCCGTACCGCAGCGTTCCTGGCGCAGCTGCCGGACACCCTGCAGCTGGTCGCGGGCAGCCTCTCGGCGGGCTACTCGCTGCCGCAGGCGCTGGACGCGGTGGTCAGGGAGGGCTCGCAGCCCATCGCAGGCGAGTTCAACCGGGCCCTCGTCGAGTCCAGGCTCGGCGTGCCCGTCGAGGACGCGCTCGAGGGGATCGCGACGCGCATGCAGAGCGAGGACTTCAGCTGGGTCGTCATGGCGATCCGCATCCAGCGCGAGGTCGGCGGCAACCTGGCCGAGGTGCTCACGACGGTGGCCTCGACCCTGCGTGAGCGCGAGCGACTGCGCCGGCAGGTCAAGGTGCTCTCCGCGGAGGGCCGCCTCTCCGCCTACATCCTCGGCGGCCTTCCCCCCGTCTTCGGGCTCTACCTGGTGCTGGTGCGCCGCAGCTACATCCAGGTGCTCTTCACCGACCCGATCGGCATCTTCATGCTCGTCGTCCTCGTCGTGGAGATCACGGTGGGAGCGTTCTGGCTCAGCAAGGTCGTCAAGGTGGAGGTCTAGATGGGGCTGCTCGGTGTCGCCGGTCTGGTGGCCCTGTTCGTCGGGCTGTTCACGGCCATGGCCACCATCGGGGTGCTGACCTCCGAGAGGCGGCAGGTGGGTCGTTCGCTGTCGGCCGTCGAGGCGATCGGCAACGCGCCGCGGGGGATGCTGCGCGAGCTCGACCAGCCGTTCGGCGAGCGAGTGGTCACGCCCGCGCTGGACCGTCTCACCTCCTGGGGTCGCAAGCTCTCCTCGAGCGGTCGCGAGCAGGACCTCCAGCACCGGCTGGACCTCGCCGGCAGCCCCGCAGGCTGGGACGTCGACCGGGTCATCGCCTTCAAGTTCCTCGGACTGCTCCTCGGGGCCTTCCTCGGGTTCTTCGTCACCCTCGTCCTCGGGGGCGGTCTCCTGGTCACGCTCGGGACCACGGTCCTGCTCGCCCTCCTGGGGTTCTACGCGCCCAACCTGGCGCTGTACCAGATCGCCTACAACCGCACGCAGCGCATCAGGCGCGAGCTGCCGGACGCCCTGGACCTGCTCACCATCTCGGTGGAGGCCGGGCTCGCCTTCGACGCCGCCCTCAGCCAGGTGGCGCGCAACACCGTCGGCCCTCTGGCCGAGGAGTTCTTCCGCGTCCTGCAGGAGATGCAGATCGGCCTGGGACGCACCGAGGCGATGCGCGCACTCGGCGAGCGCAGCGACCTTCCTGAGCTTCGCGGCTTCGTGAGCGCGATGGTGCAGGCCGACAGCTTCGGGATCCCGATCGCGAACGTGCTGCGCGTCCAGGCGAAGGAGATGCGCATCAAGCGCACTCAGCGAGCCGAGGAGCTGGCGCAGAAGGTGCCCGTCAAGATCCTCTTCCCGCTGATCTTCTGCATCCTTCCTGCGCTGTTCATCGTCGTCATCGGACCGGCAGCCATCAACATCTTCCGAAACATCGTGCGGTAGATGGCCCGACTGGTCGTCGTCTCGCGCAACGCGGCCCTGCCCTTCGCCCTCAACAGCGCGGGCCACGAGGTCGTCGTCGTCGAGGAGGACGGCGACGTCCGCTGGACCGAGTACAGCGCCATGGCGGAGGTCGTCCTGCTCGACGTGGACGACCCTTCGGCCTGCGCGCTGCTCATCGAGGGGCTCGTGCAAGCAGCTCGCCAACCGGTGTGGGTGCTCCTGCTCGCGAACCGCAACCCCGGGTGGTCCACGATCCTGGAGCAGCAGGCGACCGGCGTGCACGTGCTGCCCCTGCCGCTCAGCATGCCGCGGCTGGCCGAGGCTCTCCAGGAGCTGACGGCCGGACCGCCGCTGGTGGTGCATGACGGCCACCGGCAACCTGGACCGGCACCCGACACCGGCCCCGAGCCGCCCGCGTCCCCGGCACCGACAGCGGCACCCCCGAGCGACGCCGTCCCTGATGAGCCCGCGGCGGTCGAGCCGGACGAGCCAGCCGCGCTGGACCACGCGGACGACGTCCCTGTGGAGCAACCGCTCGAGAGCAGCGTCGTCCACCTCCCTGCGGGGCCGGCCACTCCGGAGGCCTCGGAGCCGACCGTCGATGACGGCCCGCAGGCTGTCACGCAAGCGGCGCCGTACCCGGCCGAGCCTGCCATCGCGCTGGTGGCCCCCGAGCAGCCCGAGCCACGCCCGGTGCAGGTCGCGGCTCCCCCGGCAGGCCCCGCGGTGGTCCAGACGGCCCAGGTCGCCTCGGCACGCCACGTGCAGACGACCCTGACCGCCCCGGCCTCGGTGGACGCAGTACGCGACCGCGCCCTCCCACCCGCCCCGTCCGGGAACGGTCACAGGCCGCCTGCGGCTCCGGCGCCGTCGGCTGAGCTCGGCTGGCCCGCTGCTGCGCAGGAGCCACCGGCACCGCGGGCGACCAGCCTGGTGCGCGCGCTGACGCCCGCGGTCGACGACCTGAGCACTGTCCGCGAGACCGCCCACGTCGTTCTCAGCGAGGCGATGCGGGTGGTGCCGTCGGATGCGGGCACCGTCATGGTGCGCGACGGAGCCACCTGGCGGGTGTCGGCGGGCATCGGCACCAGACCGCTCGAGGAGCGGCTCACCCTGACGCCTGAGCACTGGCTGGTCCACCAGGTGTCCCGCTCGTCGCACGGGGTCCTGCTGACCGGCGGCCAGGGCCGGTGGTCGGAGCTCTACGGCGCCCCGCTCTCCTTCAAGCCGTTCCTGCTGGCCGCACCGCTGCCGCCCCTCGGCGCGATCCTGCTCCTCGCCCGGGACGGGCGTGAGTTCACCGAAGCCGACCTCGAAGCGCTGCTGCCGTTCTGCGACGAGGCAGGGCACCTGCTGTCCGACGCGGTCGACGTCCGCCGCCTGGCTCGGCTGCTCTCACCGTTCTGCGACAGCGAGGACTGACCTCACTCGACGAAGACCCGCTCGTCGACGAGCTGCTCCTGAACCGGACGGCCGCTGCGCTCGAAGCGTCCCTGCTCGAAGTGCTTGCGGAACTCCAGGTCGATCTTGTCGAGGCCGGAGCGGTTCTTGTCGATGCTGAGCACCGCATAGGCGCGGAAGCGCTCGGCACTGCCCGCGTCGTAGACGAGGTGGTGGCGCGCCACGATGTCGTACTTGTCGTTGAGCAGCAGCACCGCATCCGCCTCGTAGGCGAGAGCTGACGACCCACGCAGGTTGTGCACCCGAAGGCGCTTGCCGGCCATCAAGCCGTCGCGGTCAGCCGCCACGACCGCCAGCACCGGCACTCCCGCCTCGAGCGCGAGGTCCTTGAGACCCTCCACGACCTGGGTGACGCGGTCCTCCTCGTCGGCAGCCCCCGGCGCGCTGACCTTCTGCAGGTAGTCGACGACCACCACAGGAGCGTCGCCGGTCTTCAGCAGCTCGAGGAGCCGCTCACGGATGACCTCCACCGTGGTGTGACGGCCGCTCGAGCGGTGGATGGTGAGCCGGTCGCCATAGGCGTTCACGGCAGCCAGGGCCTCGGCTCCGCCGGGCGAGGACGTCAGACGGCCCGCGAGCCCGCCTCCAGCCGCATCCCGCTGCTGCATCGCCTGGCGGATCAGGCGGAGAGGCATGCCCTCCTCGCCCGCCACCTCAGCTGCCTCCAGGGCGAGGAAGCGCTCCAGCAGGGTCTGCTCGTCGTGCTCGAAGGAGAACAGCAGGCCCCGTCCCCCCTTGGCCACCGCGTGCCGCAGCACCTGCAGCGCGAAGGTGGTCTTGCCGAGCCCCTGCGGGCCACCGAGGAGGACGAGCTCACCGGCGCGCATGCCGCCGCCGAGGTAGGTGTCGAGCAGGTCGAAGCCGGTCTCCCAGGTGCGAGGCGCAGCCGACCCGCCACTCGACAGCTCCTGCTCCGCCGCGTTGAGCACCGACAGCAGCGACACCATCTCCTCGGTCATGCCAGATACCTAGCAGACCGAAGGGGTCTTGTCTGTCGCTCGCGCCTCGTTGCCCGGTCGACCGCGGCGTGCAACGGTGCGGCGTGCCCGCTCGTGCGCTCGCTGCCTCCCGCGCGTCCACGGCTGCACGTGCCCTGCTGCTGGCGCTCTGCGCGTTGCTCTCGATAGCCGGTGGCACGGCGCACGCGGCGGCGCTCGCCACCAGCCTGGCGCTGCTGGCGGCCGTCGCCGTCGTGCTCGCCCGTACGCGCAAGCCCTCCCGCACGCTCATCCGCCTCGCTGTCCTCGTCGAGGCCTGCATCTGGGCGGCCGGAGTCCTGACCACCGGTGCCGACTCCAGCCCCCTGCTCCCCTACCTGCTCGCTCCCGCCTTCGCCGGCGGCCTCTACCTCGGTCTCGACGGCGTCCTGGTCCCGGTGGGGTCAGCGGCGCTGGCGATCCTGGCCGGCACCCCCGCCCTGGTCTCCGCCGAGCGCTTCGGCGCGATCGCACGTGCCGCCGGCGAGTGGGTCGTTCTCGCGCTGCTCGTGGGACTTCTTGCGTCCTGGGTGCAGCGACTGCAGGCGAACCTGCCCGGCCCCGACAACTACCTGCAGGCCTACCGGCTGCTCGCGCAGCTGCGTGCCGTGGCCCGCCGGCTGCCTGCCGGCCTGGACCGGTTCGCGGTGGCGGACGGGCTGGTGCGCGAGGTCCGCGGGAGCGTGCCGCAGGCGGCAGGCGCGGCCGTCCTGGTGCGCGGCCACGGCAACCGGCTGTCCCTGCTCGCGACCTCTGGCGCTCCTCTCGCGGTGGCGAGCGTCGACGTCAGCGGCGACTCCGTCTTCGCCGAGGCCTGGAGCACCCAGCGCCCTGCACTTCACAACAGCACCGGCGTGCTCCCCCTGGTGGCCGGTGACCGCACCAGCGGACTGCTCGTCCTGACGCTCTCCCCCACCGCGACCCTTCGCGGGCCTGACCTGACGCGCGCCTTCGAGGCCGTGCGCGACGGCGCGCTGCGCCTGGAGACCGCGCTGCTGTTCGACGAGCTGCGCGAGGTCGCGACAGTGGAGGAGCGTCGGCGGCTCGCGCGCGAGATCCACGACGGGGTCGCGCAGGACCTGGCGGCGTTCGGCTACCAGCTCGACTCGCTCGCGCACGAGGTGCGGTCCGCCAGCGACCCTGACGAGTCGGCCGACCGTGTGCTCAAGGTCCGGAAGGACCTGGGGGCCCTCGTGGGCGAGCTGCGGCACTCCATCTTCGAGCTGCGCTCCGAGGTGGGCCAGGGCGCCAGCCTGGGCTCGGCGCTGGCGGACTTCGCCCGGACGGTCGGCAACGCCTCGGGTCTGAACGTCCACCTCAGCCTCGACGAGAGCCCCAACCGCCTCGCGGCCGACACCGAGGCCGAGCTCCTGCGGATCGCTCAGGAGGCCATCAACAACAGCCGCAAGCATGCGCAGGCCGAGAACCTCTGGATCCGCTGCGAGGTGGCACCCCCCAAAGCGCTCATCGTGGTCGAGGACGACGGTGTCGGCCCTGCGCAGGCGCGGGAGGACAGCTTCGGGCTGCAGATCATGCGCGAGCGCGCGCAGCGCCTGCGCGCCGAGCTCGAGGTCGCCCCCCGCGAGCCGTGCGGCACTGTCGTCACCTGCCGCCTGGAGCGGGGATAACCTCTCCCCCGATGATCACCGTCCTGCTGGTCGACGACCACGAACTCATCCGCCAGGGGCTGAGGCGTGCCTTCGAGCGCGAGGACGACATCACCGTCTCCGGCGAGGCCGCGACTGTGGCCGAGGCGCTGGAGCTGGTGGAGAGCCTCTCGCCGGACGTCGTCGTGCTCGACGTCCGCCTCCCCGACGGCGACGGCCTCGAGGCGGCCAAGCGCATCCGCGCGTCGCACCCCCGGACCGGGATCGTCATCCTCACCATGTACGGCGGGGACGGACCCCTCTTCTCCGCGCTCGAGGCGGGCGCTTCGGCGTTCCTCAACAAGGACGCGCCCTCGGCTGAGGTCGTGGCCGCCGCGAGACACGCCGCGGCCAACCCGACGGCGTTCTCCTCCGCCGACCTGGCGGCCGCCATGCGCCGCCGCCTCGAGCCGACGGGACCCCGGCTCAGCACCCGCGAACGGGAGGTGCTCACGCTGCTCGCGGAAGGCCTGCCCATCGCGGCGCTCGCCGCGCAGCTCTACATCAGCGAGTCGACCGCGAAGACGCACATCTCGAAGGTGTACGAGAAGCTGGGCGCCTCCAACCGGGCGCAGGCCCTCATGGTCGCCATCCGTCTGGGGCTGGTCAACGCGGGCTGATACCGCCGCGGTCACTCTCTGTCAATCCTCCTTGCGTCCACACTGGTCCGTACGCCGGAGCGATTCGCGCAGACCCTCCCACTGGCACTGTTGATGCGCAGAAGACCCGCACATCGGCGGGACGCCAGGGGTAGGAGACAAGATGCTTCGCGCCATCCGCAAGTCCGTCCGCGCCAAGGGTGACGAGGGCGCGTCGGCCGTCGAGTACGGCCTGCTCGTCGCCGCCATCGCGGCCGTCATCGTCATCATCATCTTCGCCCTCGGCGGCGTCATCAAGAACGTCTTCGAGAAGACCTGCGACAGCGTGCAGGCCAAGGCAGCCACCACCTCGTCCTGCTCCTGACGAACCCCAACAACCCTGAGCTGGAGAACACCATGCTTCGTGCCATCCGCAAGTCCGTCCGCGCCAAGGGCGACGAGGGCGCCTCCGCCGTCGAGTACGGCCTGCTCGTCGCGGCCATCGCGGCCGTCATCGTCATCATCATCTTCGCCCTCGGCGGCGTCATCAAGAACGTCTTCGAGAAGACCTGCAGCAGCGTCAAGACGGGCGCCAGCGTCTCCAGCACCTGCTAGGCGGCAGTGGTCACGACGAGGCGGCGCCCGAGGACAGGGGCGCCGCCTCGTCGCCATGAGCGACCCGAGGAGATCTCCTGAGCACCAAGACCGAGGGTGAGGTCCGGGCGACCACCGGGTCCACCACTGCCCGGTTCCCCGGCTGGAACCTGCTGGCAGTTGCGGCAGCCTCCGCCATGATCGCGCTGTGCGCCGGACCCGTCTCCGACGTCGACGTCTTCTGGCACGTCGAGGTCGGCGCCTACACGCTGCGCGGCCACGGCTTCCCGCACCCCGATCCGTGGGCCTACACACTGCCGGGGGTGCACTGGCACTCGACGTCATGGCTGTCCGAGCTGGTCTTGGCCGCAGCCCAGCGCAGCACCGGATGGGCGGGCGTCGTCGGTCTACGGCTCGTGGTCTGCGTGCTCGTCACTGCCGCACTCGCGCGCCTGCTCCTGCGTGGCCGGCACGGGTGGGCCGGACCGGTCGTCTTCACCGTCATCGGCATGCCGCTCGTGTTCTACGTGCAGGAGCGCCCCCAGACGGCATCGCTGCTCTTCCTGGTCTGGCTCGCGGCAAGGCTCGAGGCCCTGCTCGCGCACGGCCAGGCTCCGCGGCGCTGGACCTTCGTCGCGATGAGCTGGCTCTGGGCCTGCGTGCACGGCTTGTTCGTCCTCGCCCCGGGCGTCCTGCTGCTCGGAGCGCTCGGCCTGCTGCTCGACCACGGCCGTGCTGCCCTGTCCACAGTCAGGGCCCTGGTCGTCACGAGCGCGCTCGCGACCGCAGCGGCGGCCTTCACCCCGATGGGTCCACGCCTCCTGCTGGCGCCTCTGACCGTGTCCTCGGCGGCGCGCGGCATCATCGCCGAGTGGTTCCCCACCAACATCGGGCTGCCGGCCTCGTGGGGCTTGTTCGGCGCTCTGACCCTGCTCCTGCTCTGCTACAGCCGCAACTCAGCCCGAGCGCCCCGCTCCGAGCTGCTGGTCGTCGCTGTCCTGGCGCTCATCGGCTTCTCGGCCATCCGCAACGCCGGTCCGGTCTCCATCCTGCTCGCACCCGTGCTGCTGCGACGGATGACCGGCACCTGGCACACCTCGAGCACCCTGACCCTCCCCCGCAAGCCGTCGCTCGCGCTCGCTGCTCTGGCGCTCGCCGCCGCGTGCGGCTCCTACCTGCAGCATCCCGCACTGGCTCCGCTCAGGCCTGCCAGGATCGCCGCGGTCCTCGCCTCCCAGCCCAAGCCCGTGAGGGTCCTGAACGACTACAACGTGAGCGGTTACCTGATCTCCACGACCCACGGCAAGGCTCGGCTCGCAGTCGACGGCCGGGCAGATCGCTACGGGCACGCGTACCTCACCGCCTACACGGACGCGCTCAACGCAGGGAAGGACTGGGAGCCGTTCATCCGGCACCTCGACCCTGACGTCGCCGTGCTCGGCAAGGACGCCCTGACCGGCCGGCTGCTCGTCGTCCAGCTCGGCTGGCGTCGCGTGCTGGTGGATCACGAGTACGCGCTGTTCGTCGCCCCGGGCATCGACCTCGTCGCTGCATGAGCGGGATGCGGCGCACCCCGCTCTGGCGCTCCCTCACCTCGGCGACGGCCGGGCTCGTCGTCCTGCTCGCAGCACGTCCTCTCGACGATCCCGATCTGTGGTGGCACGTCCGCGCGGGTGAGCAGACGCTCACCGAGCACGCGCTGCCCCACAGCGAGACGTGGAGCTGGACCTCGCAGGGTCGTCCGTGGGTGCCCACTTCCTGGGCCTCGGACGTGGCTCTCGGGCTGGCACACCGCGTCGCCGGCTGGGACGGGGTGCGGGTCCTCACCGTGCTCGTCGCCGGGCTGTTCTGCTGGCTCCTGGCACGGTGCGTCTCCGCCGGCCGCAGCCCCGAAGCCGCCGCTGCCGGGTTCGCGCTCGTCGCGGTGGTGTGCGCGGGGTACCTCCGGGAGCGCCCACAGGCGGTCTCACTCGTGCTCTGCACGTGGCTCGCGGTGCGGTGCCACGCCCAGCTCGAGGGACGGACCGTCGGTGTTCCCGGCGTGGTTGCGATGACGTGGCTCTGGGCGAACCTGCACGGCATGTGGGTGCTCGCCCCCGTCGCTCTGCTTGCCTCCGGTGTGCTGGGCCACCGACCACGACGGGCCGTCGCACTCACCCTGGCCGCGCTCGTGTCCGCCGCCGTCACACCTGTGGGCCCACACCTGCTCGGCCAGCCCTTCGTGATCGCGGACCGCGCCCAGGCGATCGCCGAGTGGGCCCCGGTGCGCCCGCTGTCCTGGCAGGCTGGCGAGCTCGTGCTCATGCTGACCGTCCTCGTGGCCGGCTGGTGGAAGGGCCTCCCAGGCAACGCACTCGTCTTCGGCGCGGCGACGCTGCTGGTC
This sequence comes from Mycobacteriales bacterium, assembly GCA_049694795.1. Lineage (GTDB taxonomy): Bacteria > Actinomycetota > Actinomycetes > Mycobacteriales > SCTD01 > RYN-111. The sequence goes on along the minus strand of JBAVRG010000025.1, from coordinate 6,536 downwards.
GCGGTGACGGCAGCACGCTTCGTCGCCCCGGCTGCCGTCCTACTGGCGCCGCTTCTCGCGGACGCCCTGCACCGCCTGCTGCCCGACACCGGGCAGACCGCCCCCTGGCTCCTGCCGCGACTGGCACTCGCAGCAGGTGTCGGGGCCGCGATGGTCATGCTGCTCGCGGGCCCGTCGATCTCCGGCAGCGTGCCCGTGGCGCTCACCAACAGGCTGAGCCAGCACCCGGGAGCCAGGGTTCTCGTCGACTACGACGTCGGCGGCGTCGTCGTGGGCCTGGCGCCCGACGTGCGAGCAGCGGTGGACGGCCGTACCGAGGTGTACGACCCGGCCTTCCTCCAGCGCTACCTGTCCATGACGGAGGGCCGGGGGGCTTGGCGTGACACCTTGGCTGCCCTGACACCCACAGCAGCGCTTGTCGAGGCGCGGGGCCCGGTGGCCGGCTGGCTGCTGGACCACGGGTGGACCGAGGACGCGCGCAGCGGCCGGTGGGCCCTGCTGTTCCCGAAGGCGTCGTCGTGAGCCCGGCCGGTCTCCGACGCCGCATCACGGTCTCCTGGGTCCTCACCAGAGCTGTGCTGGTCTCCCTGGCTCTGCTCCCGGCAGAGGCCGCAGACCTGGCGGACGTGAGGACCTTCCACACCTGGTCCGTCGGCTTCTGGCGGTACGGCGTCGTGCCGGGGCGCGACTTCGCTTGGGAGTACCCGCACGGCGCGGCTCCGTTCCTGCTCCTGCCTGTCGGTGATGGCGGCCCCTGGGCGACCTTCGCGGTGCTGGCGCTGGCGATGCTCGCGGTCGACCTGCTCATGCTGGTCCTGCTCCTCCGGCGCGCCGCCCGGGCAGGCTCGCACCTGGGGCCCCTGGTGTGGCTCGTGGGCCCGATGCTCCTCGGCCCGGTTGCCCTCACCCGCTTCGATCTCGTGCCCGGTGTGCTGGCAGCCATCGCCCTGGTCGCGGGGCCCGTGGCCGCTGGCGCCCTGCTCGTGTGCGCCGCCACGACCAAGCTGTGGCCCGCCGTCCTGCTCGTACTGCTGCTCGTCAGGAGCCGTCGGCGTCGCGAGGTGCTTGCCGGCGCCGCTGCGGCGCTCGTCCTCTCCACGGCAGCGGCTGCCGCAACCGGTGTCCTCCCTGCCGCCTGGACCGCCGTCCGGCACCAGCTGCAGCGAGGCGTGCAGGTCGAGTCCCTTGCTGCACTCGCACCCCTCTGGGCCGGTCACCCGGTCGTCTACCGCCACGGCGCGTGGGAGGTCGCCTCCTCCCTCGCCGACGTCACCGCCTGGGGGCTGATGGCCGTCTGCGCTCTCGCGCTGCTGTCCCTGCTCCGCGCCGCCCGTCGCGGCTCAGGCGATCTGCTGCTGCTGGCCACGGAGGCCGTGGGCTGGCTGCTGCTCACCGACAAGGTGCTCAGCCCGCAGTACCTCCTCTGGCTCCTGCCGTTCCTCGCACTGGCCGCCTGCCGCCCCCACGGCCTGCCGGCGAGCGCGTTGGCGCTTGGTGCCGCAAGCCTCCTCCTCACCCACCTGGTCTACCCGCTCCGGTACGACGAGCTGCTCCAGCACGATCCGCTGACCCTGGTGCTCCTGACGGCGCGCGACCTCGCGCTGGTCGGCCTCGTCGTCGAGCTGCGCCGTGCTCGGCGCGCGCGGGAGGCTGCCCTTTCTGGTGGGGCCGACATCACGACGCGTGTCGCACCGGCGCCCGCGCCCGCACCTGCCAGCGTGACGCCATGACGACCCGGACAACGGGCGGCGTCCTGCTCGTCGGCCTCTTCCTGCTGTTCCTGCTCACTGCCGACTACGGCGCGCAGAGCATCGACACCGTCGCCTCGGCCACGCCTGCCTGGCACCTGGCCGTCCACGGCACTCCCTGGCTGGAAGGTGTTCTCCCGCCCAACCCCTGGTACGTCGTCGGCAGCCACGGACACCTGGCGAGCAACCGCTTCCCCGGCACCGTGCTCCTCGCCGTCCCCTTCTACTGGCTGATGCGCTCCCCGACCGGCGTCCACGTCCCCGCCTTCCCCGCTGCCGTCTGCGCCGCGCTGGTCACTGCGGGCGCGATGACCGCTCTGTTCGCGACGTTGGCGCGCCTGCACGGCCACCGCCTCGCACTGGGCGCCACGCTGGTCCTGGCCCTGGCGACGCCGACGTGGAGCGTCTCCGGTGCCGCGCTGTGGACGCACGGTCCCGCGCAGCTCTGCTTCGCACTGGCCCTGCTCGCTTGCGCACGGGAGCGGTCCCCGAGCCCCTGGCTCGGGTTCGCGGTCCTCGTCCGTCCGCAGCTGGTGGTGGTCGGGGGCGTGATGATGTGCCATCAGGTGCTGCGACGCGACCTGCGAGCCGCGCGGAGCACGGCTGCAGGGTTGGCGCTCGGAGCGATGTCCTTCCTGCTCTGGAACCGCTGGCTGTACGGCCGATGGAGCATCCACGGTGGGTACGACCTCTCGCCGTACCACGACGGTCACCCACTGGGTGGCATGCCCACTCTCCCCCTGGGGCTGTTCAGCCCCGAGCGGGGACTTGTCGTGCTCTCGCCCTTCCTCCTCCTGCTGCTACCCGGCCTGCGGGCCGCCTGGCGCGAGTGCCCGTGGTGGTGTCGCTCAGCCGCGCTCGGCGGCGCCGCCTCCTTCATCCTGACGGTCTTCCTGGTGGACGCCCAGGGCGGAGACAGCTTCTACGGCTACCGACACCCGCTCGAGTCCCTGGTGCTCGCGACCCCCCTGCTGGTGCGGAGCTTCGAGCTGACCGTGGCCCGGTCGGCGGTCCGACTGCAGGCCTTCACCCTCCTCGTCGCGGTCAGCGCCGCCCTCATCTCCGTCGGCGCTGTCTTCTACGTGCCCACCTCGACCACCTACGACCCCTGGACCACCCTCGACGCGGCGGTGCTCGTGCAGCAGCACGGCCTGCTACCGGTGCTCTCCGTCGGCGCGACGGCGGCGGCCGCCACGCTGGCAGCCGGCGTCGCCCTCGGTCTGCGCTCAGCCGGACGAAAGCGGCAGTTCGCTGTAGCGTGACGAGCCTCCTGCCGAAGGAGTGTTGTGGAACCCGTCCTCCTGGCCCAGGGACTCGTCGTCGACTTCGGCGAGGTGCGCGCCGTGGACGGGTTCGACCTGTCCGTGGGCGCAGGCACCTCCGTCGCCCTCGTCGGGCGCAACGGCGCCGGCAAGTCGACCACCATGCGCGTGCTCGGCGGCGTGCTGCCCCCGTCGGCCGGTCGCGTCGTCGTCGCGGGCCGCGACGCCGCCCGTGACCCGTCGGGGGTGCGCGCCGAGGTCGGCTACTGCCCGGACGTGGGTGGTCTCATCCCACGTGCCACGCCGTGGGAGCACCTGCAGCTGGCCGCCCGCCTGCGCGGCATGGCACCTGGTTGGGAGGAGCGCGCCCGCGACCTGCTCGACCGCTTCGAGCTGACGAGCGCCGCCGACCGGATCACCGCAGGGTTCTCCCACGGCATGGGGCGTCGCCTGTCGGTCGTGCTGGCCACCTTCCACCAGCCCCGCGTCCTCCTCCTGGACGAGCCCTTCGACGGCGTCGACCCGCTCGGTGTGGACGCCACGCTGGAGGTGGTCCGCGAGTCACGGGCAACAGGTGCCGCCGTCCTCGTGTCGACCCACCTGCTGAACCTCGCGGTGGAGGCCTGCGCGGAGGCGGTGGTGCTCAAAGGCGGCCGGGTCGTCGGTGCCGCACCCGCTGCGGAGCTGGTCGGCGAGGACGGCCGGGAGCGCTACCGCAGCCTCATCTCATGAGCGCCTGGCACCAGGTCCGCGCCCTGGTCGCCCTGCGCTGGCGGCTGGTGCGGTCGCGGGCGATCCGTCTCGGTCTGCTTCTCCTGCTCGCCCTCGTGCCACTGCTCGGCTGGCTCATGGTCGTCGCGCGCACCGGGGTCGACCCCGCTGCCCTCGTTGCGGCCCTCCACACAACCCCTGCTGCGTTCCTGGGGTTCGGCGCCCTCGCGGTCATCGCTCCCCTCACCGCAGGGGGTGGCAACGAGCTGGTGCCCAGCGACCAGCTCGTCGCCTACCCGATCCGTCCCGCCACGCTGTTCCTGTCGTCGCTCGTGCTCGCCCCGGTGAACCTGGTCTGGGTGATCCAGCTGCTGGTGCTGACGGCCGAGACGGGCTTCCTCACGCTCGGCACGCCCTCCCTCGCCCGCGGCGCCGTCACCACGGTGCTCTACGTCGTGGCCTGCACCGGCCTCGGGCAAGCCGTCGCCTGGACGACCGTGGGTCTGCGCCGCACCCAGAGGGGGCGGCACCTGCTGCGCGCGGCGCTGGCGGTCCTCGCCGTCACGGTGCTCACCGTCGTGCGGACGGGACACGGCAACGACGTCGTCCGCTCGTCCTTCGCTCCCGCCGTCGTGCACGCCGTCACCGCCGGGGGCGACGGAGACCTGGCCGGCTGGCTGCCCGTCACGATCACCCTGGCCCTCGTCGCCCTCGGATCCCTCGTGGCCGGTGGGCGCGCCTGCCGCTGGTCGCTGCGCCGTCCCGGTGACCGAGGCAGCCAGCCCTCCTCCCGCCCTGTCCGCCGACGCCAGACGCCCCGCACGCCGCTGGCGGCGCTGGTCGCGGTCGACCGGGCGAGCGTGTGGCGGGCACCCGCGCTGCGTCGCGGGGCCCTCGTCCTCGCAGTGCTTCCCGGGCTCGCCGCCGCGGGCATCGGACTGCCCTGGAAGTCCCTGGTGTTCCTGCCTGGTCTGGTCGCCGCCGGCGCGGGGCTCCTGTTCGGCTTCAACGCCTTCTGCCTCGACGCGTCCGGCGCCGTCTGGGTGGCGTCGCTCCCCCATCCGCCAGGTCTGGTGATCCGCGCGAAGGCTCGGGTCACGGCCGAGGTGGTCCTCGTGGGCGTGCTCCTCGTCGCCGGCATGGGGTCCGTCCGCGCTCTCGGGACCCCCACACCGACCGAGCTCGTCGCCCTCGTCGCCTCCGCGATCACCTGCTGCGCCCTGGTCGTCGCGTTGTGCCTGTCTGCAGCGGTACGGCGTCCCTACCGCGCCGACCTCAACGGCCCGCGCGACTCGGTCGCACCGCCTGGTGCCCTCGTCCTGGCGAGCACCCGGCTGGCCATGCCGGCGGCAGTGGTCGGTCTGCTCCTCGAAGGCACGTCGGAAGGCCCCCACTGGTGGTTACCGCTTGCGGTCGCCGCGCCCATCGCGGGTCTCAGCGCCGCCTGGATCGCGGCCAGCATGAGGAAGTACGACGACCCGCTGCGACGCAGCCGCATCGTGCAGGTCGTCAGCGCAGGGTGAGTGCTCACAGGAACGGGTCGAGGAGGAGTGGTCGGTCGTGACGCCACACCCCCGGCACGCTGACGCGTGAACGCACCTGTCAGGTCGCGGCTCACCCGCGGGCTGGTCCGCGCCATGACGTGCGGCTCCGTCCTGGTCGTGGTCGGGCTGCTGGTGGGACTGCGACCGGTCGGTGACCAGCGGGCGCGGCATCACCTCACCCGGAGTGCGACGGGGACGGTCACGAGCGTCGCCGCACTCCACGACGTCTACTCCCGCCTGACTGTCACCTGGACCGATCTGCGGGGCGCCCCGCACACGTCGCGCTTCGACACCGACACCGACAACTGGTCGGTCGGGGACGAGCTCGACGTCCGGTACGACCCGGCCCACCGCACGCCGGCCCGGCCGGACGACGAGTACTACACCAACGACTCGGCCCTGCGGGTCACCGCGCTCGCGCAGGGCGCCGTCCCGCTGGCTGCCGGCCTGCTGCTCGTGCTCATCCCGCTCCTGCGGCCGCGCCGCGCGGAAGCGCACGGCTGCGACCCAGCGCTCACCTGGCCGCTGCTCCGGGCTGCCAGGGCGCCGGCGCAGGTCGGCGCCGACCGTCCGGCTTCAGCTGCGCCGCTGTACTGGCACCCGGAGAACGCGGACGTGCGCCGACGGCGAGGCTGGGATCGGTACGGGCGCACCGCGAAGCGCCTGCTGCTGGCCTCGGTAGTGACTGCGGCCGCCGCGACCATCCTCATCTCTGTCGTGGCCCACCGCGACACCCAGCTGCTCCGCGATGGGCTCCGCACGACGGGCACCGTCGAGGGGGGCGGGTACGGTGGCCGCAACAGCCAGGGCTACGTCGAGGTCCGCTACACAGACGCCTCCGGCGGCGTCCACGACGGCACCTTGCACGGGTCCAACCCGGACCAGCTTCCCCGCGGCAGCCGCGTCACCGTCATCTACGACAAGGGCGAACCGGGTCGCTTCCGCACGCCGGACGACGTCAACAACGGCAACCTGCTCGACACGGCCATGGTCGTGCTGCCGACGGCCAGCCTGATGCTTGCCCTCACCGGCGCCCTGACCTTCCGCCGTTGGCGGCGCGGGCTCCGCGTCCTCGCCGTCGGGCGGTGGCTGCACGTGGACGTTGCCCGAGTGCGCCCGTTCCCGCGGCGCAGCTCCGTGCTGCTCTCCCTGGACGCGGGTCCGGACAGGGATCCGGTGGTGGTCCGCTTCACCGGCTCGCGTCAGGGCGTTGCGGACACGCTGGCGCTGCGCCAGACGCGGCAGGTGTCCGTGTGCGCAACACCGACCCG
>JBAVRG010000024.1:0-1512 GCA_049694795.1 Mycobacteriales bacterium | reverse complement strand
AGGCGAAGCTCGCCATGCCGACGAGGTCGACGTACGCGGGCCAGTCCTGGCCGTGCTGCACCGCGAGCAGCGGCAGGACGCCCCGCGACGGGGCACCCGGAGCGGCCTGCCGGCGCTGCGGCCGGTTCAGCACCAGGGCGGTGCAGCCGGAGCCGACATCGGTGACGCACCAGCTGCCACCGGCGGTCCGGTCGCGGCCACCGACGACATCCGGCTGCTCCGGCCACCAGGCGCTGGGGTCGTCGAAGTCGCGGCCCGTCAGCTCGTCACGCAGCGCCAGCGCGAGGACGGGCTGCCCCGGCGCCCAGCGGACCACGACCGTGCACACAGGACCGCCACCTCACGCCGCAGGACGTTGCGCGTCCAGTCTGTCAGCGGATCGGCTGCAGGAGTGCTCCCTCACCTGAGGGTGGAGGCGTCGGCGTTCCGAGGTCCGCGCTGCCCAGGGACGTTGGGTGCACCCGAAGGTGTCGTGCGTCAGGACATAGGCATGGGGTCTGTCAAGACATCGGAATGATCGCGCGCCGATGTCTGGGGGGTGTCGAAGGCCCGCCTCGTGATCACTGCCGTTGTCCTCGAAGGCCGCACGCAAGGCGAGACCGCCCGTGCCTACGGCGTCTCCCAGGGCTGGGTGAGCCGCCTTGTCGCCCGCTACAAGGTTGAAGGCGAGGCCGCGTTCGAGCCCCACTCCCGGCGCCCCCGGACCTCACCGACCGCGACCACAGCCGAGTCCATCGAGCTGATCGTGCGGCTGCGCAAGGAACTCAGCGAGCAAGGCCTGGACGCCGGCCCAGCCACCCTCGCCTGGCACCTGCAGCACCACCACCAGCTACGCATCTCGCAGTCCACGATCGCCCGCACCCTGACCCGCGAGGGACTCGTCATCCCGGAGCCGAAGAAGCGGCCGAAGAGCTCCTACATCCGCTTCGAAGCCGCCATGCCGAACGAGTGCTGGCAGTCCGACTTCACCCACTACCCCCTCGCCGACGGCACCGACACCGAGATCCTCAGCTGGCTCGACGACCACGCCCGCTACGCCCTGCACGTCAGCGCCCACCGCCGCCTGACCGGCCAGCTGGTCCTCGCCGCCTTCCGCGAGGCCTACGGCCAGTACGGCGTTCCCGCGTCCACGCTGACCGACAACGGCATGGTCTACACCGTCCGATTCGCCACCGGCCGCGGCGGCCGCAGCGCCCTCGAGGCCGAGCTCCACCACCTCGGGATCACGCAGAAGAACTCCCGGCCGAACCACCCCACCACCTGCGGGAAGGTGGAGCGCTTCCAGCAGACCCTCAAGAACTGGCTGCACGCCCAGCCCTCCCAGCCCCGCACCCTCCCCGAGCTGCAAGCCCACATCGACACCTTCGTCGACACCTACAACCACCGTCGCCCGCACCGCTCGCTACCGCACTCCGCGACCCCGGCGACCGCCTACACCGCTCGCCCGAAGGCCACCCCACCCGGCCAGCACCGCACCGACACCCACGACCGGGTCCGCGAGGACAAGATCGA
>JBAVRG010000023.1:0-13790 GCA_049694795.1 Mycobacteriales bacterium | reverse complement strand
CACGCTGCCCGAGCCCGGCGAGGAGGCGGCGCGTGCGGCCTGGCGCCGCTTCCGCGACGAACGGCTCGACGACTACGCCCGCTACCGGGACCGGCCCGGGACCGAGGGGACCAGCCGGCTGTCGGCGTACCTGAAGTACGGCCTGCTGCACCCGCGCACGCTGCACGCCGACCTGGGAAGCGGTGAGGGACCGCGGGTCTACGGCCAGGAGCTGGTGTGGCGGGACTTCTACGCCGACGTGCTGTGGCACCACCCGCAGTCGGCCCGCACCGACCTCACCGACGCGCTGCGGCGCATGAACCACGACGAGCCGGACCAGGCGTTCGAGGCCTGGAAGCAGGGGCGCACCGGCTACCCGATCGTGGACGCCGGGATGCGGCAGCTGCTCGCCGAGGGCTGGGTGCACAACCGGGTGCGGATGATCGTCGCGAGCTTCCTCACCAAGGACCTGCACGTGTGGTGGCCGCACGGGGCGCGGCACTTCATGGCGCACCTCGTCGACGGCGATCTGGCCAGCAACCAGCACGGCTGGCAGTGGACGGCAGGCACCGGCACCGACGCCTCGCCGTACTTCCGGGTCTTCAACCCGGTCAAGCAGGGCCAGGACTTCGACAAGGGGGGCGACTACCTGCGTCGCTGGCTGCCCGAGCTGCGCGAGCTGGACGACACAGCCATCCACGAGCCCTGGCGGGCCGAACACCTCCCTGACGGCTACCCACCGCGGGTGGTTGACCACGTAGCGGAGCGCCAGGAAGCCCTGGAGCGGTACCGAAGGGCCCGAGAGTAGGTGGACGAGCAGTTCGTGCAGGTCAGCGAGGAGTGCGACCCCGGCGTCATGAGCATCACGACCACCGACCTGCACCCCGGCGTGCACGTCCTGCCCGCGAAGGGCCCGACCCGCGCGGTCGTCCTCGTGCTGCACGGCGGCAAGGCCGACAGCTACGAGCGGTCCGAGCCCAAGCACCTCAGCTCGCGCCGCATGAACCCCTTCACCCGGGCCGTGCACCGCCGGGGGGCCGAGCACGGCGTCGCGGTGTGGAAGGTGCGCTACCGGGTGCGCGGCTGGAACGGCCCGGAGCGCTCACCGGCCCAGGACGCGCAGTGGGCCCTCGACGAGGTGCGCAGGCGGCACGGCGACGTGCCGGTGGTGCTGCTCGGGCACTCCATGGGAGGCCGGGCGGCGGTGCACGTGCTGGGCGACCCCTCGGTGATCGGGATGGTCGCGCTCTGCCCCTGGCTGCCGCGCGAACCGGTCGACGTCGCCCGGGACCGCAGGGTCGTGATCGCGCACGGGGTGATCGACCGCTGGACGAGCCCGCGCGAGACCCGGGAGTGGGCGGACGCGGCGCGGCCGCTGGCCGAGTCCGTCACCTACGTCCGGGTCCGGCGCACCGGTCACTTCATGCTCCGGCGCGCCGGGCTGTGGAGCGACCTCGCGACCGGGTTCACCCTCAGCTGGCTGGGTCTGCACCCATCCGTCGGACGGGCGGCGACGAACGTCCTGTCAGAAGCGGCTGCCGGAGCGACGACGCTCACGGTCTAGCCGAGGCCCTCGAAACACTCGGACGGTTCTCTCGTGGTTGCACCTCAGTCCGCCCCTCGGCGCGTCGCCGTCGTCGGCTCCGGTGTGTCGGGCCTGACGGCGGCCTACGTCCTCGAGCGGTCGGGCTCGCGAGTGACCCTCTTCGAGCGCGACGACCGGCTCGGTGGCCACGCCGACACGCACGACGTGGTGGACCGCCGCGGGCGCGTCCAGAGCGTCGACACCGGCTTCATCGTCCACAACGAGCGCACCTACCCGACCCTGCTCCGGCTGTTCTCCGAGCTCGGGGTCGCGACCCAGGACTCCGACATGAGCATGTCGGTGCGCTGCGACGAGTGCGGCCTGGAGTACGCCGGGGCCAAGGGCGCCAAGGGGCTGTTCGCCGTCCGGAAGGCCGCGGACCCGCGCTACCTGCGGATGCTCCTCGAGGTGCTGCGCTTCCACCGCAGGGCGCGGGCCGTGCTCGCCTCGCCCGCGGAGCAGGACCAGACGCTCGACGCCTTCCTCGACGAGGGCCGCTTCTCGCCGTACTTCCGGTCGCACTTCATGACGCCGGTCGTGTCGGCCGTCTGGTCGTGCGCGCCGAGCACCGCGGGCCGGTACCCGGCCCGCTACCTGTTCTCCTTCCTGGCCCACCACGGGATGCTGGCAGTGACCGGCTCGCCGACGTGGAGGACCGTCGTGGGTGGATCGCGCAGCTACGTCGAGAAGGTGGCGAAGGAGCTGAGCGCCGTCCAGACGTCCTCCCCGGTGACCAGCGTGCGGCGCACCGGCGACGGGGTCGCGCTCGTGGACGCCGACGGCACCACGCACCACTTCGACGCGGTCGTCATCGCCACCCACCCGCACCAGGCGCTGGCGATGCTCGCCGAGCCCACCGAGGACGAGAGCACCGTGCTCGGCGCGATCACCTACACCGACAACCCCACGGTGCTGCACACCGACACCTCGCTGCTCCCCCGGAGCGCCGGTGCGCAGGCCTCGTGGAACTACCTGATGGACCGGTGCGACAGCGACGCCTCCGCGGTGCTCGTGAGCTACGACATGAACCGCCTGCAGTCCCTCGACGCGCCCGAGCGGTTCGTCGTGACCCTCAACGGCGTGGACCGGGTCGACCCGTCCACGGTGCTCGACCGCATGGACTACGAGCACCCCGCCTACACCCCGGAGTCGGTCGCGGCCCAGCGCCGGCTGCCCGCGCTGAACGACGGGGTCGTCGCCTTCGCCGGCGCCTACCACGGCTGGGGCTTCCACGAGGACGGCGCGCGCTCCGGCGTGGAGGCGGCCCGCTCGCTGGGAGCGACCTGGTGACAGTCATGGCCAGCCCGGTCACGACCACCGTGCCGGCGCTCTACGAGACCACGGTCCAGCACGTGCGCCGGTCGCCGTTCCGGCACGCGTTCACCTACCGCAGCTACTGGTGGCTGGTCGACCTCGACCACCTGCCGGTGCTGCCGCGCGGGCTGCGCGCCCTCGCCAGGTTCCGCCCGCAGGACCACGTCGGCGACCCGTCCGGGTCGATCCGCGCCAACGTCGACGCGCTGCTCGCCGCCGCGGGCCTCGAGGCCGAGCGCGTGCTGATGCTGGGCAACGCCCGGGTGCTCGGTCACGCCTTCAACCCGATCACGGTGCACTGGTGCCTGTCGGCCGCAGGTGAGGTCGTCGCCGTCGTCGCCGAGGTCCACAACACGTACGGCGGACGCCACGCCTACGTCCTGCGCCCCGACGAGGCGGGGCGCGCGGCGGCCGAGAAGGTCTTCTACGTCTCGCCCTTCCACCGCGTGGAGGGGCACTACGACATGCGCCTGCCCCTGCCGGGCGAGCAGCTCCGCCTCGACATCACCTACCACGGCCCCGGCGCCGAGCCGTTCGTCGCCACGGTGCGGGGCACCCGGTCCGCCGCCACGACCGGGAGGGTCGTCACGACCGCCCTGCGGCACCCCCTCTCCACCCGCCTGGTCTCCGCACGCATCCGCGCGCAGGGCGTCCGGCTCTACCTGCGCAAGCTGCCAGTGATCCCCCGTGAACCCGAGGAGCAGAACCCGTGAGCGTGATCGACGAGCGTCGGCGCGAGGCCGTGCAGGCCCTCTCGCACGTCGACCCGCAGCGCTGGCCCAGCATCGCCACGCTGCCGAGCAGCAGCACCCGCGCCCGCGTCGCCCAGCTGCTCTTCGAGCGGGTCGTGCGCAGGCTGCCGCTGCACGTGCTGCTCCCCGACGGCCGGGTGCTCGGCGCCGGTGGGCTCGCAGGTCCGGTCATGCGCCTGCGGCGACCGGAGGCGTTCTACCTGCGCATCGGGGACTCGGGTCTGGTCGGCTTCGGCGAGGCCTACATGGCCGGCGACTGGGAGACCGAGGACCTGGCCGAGGTCCTCACGGTGTTCGCGGCCCGGGTGGGCGAGCTCATCCCGCCGTCGCTGCAGCGGCTGCGCGACGTCGCCCTGCTGCGCCACCCGTCCACCGACAGCCAGGACAAGCGCAACCAGAAGCGCAACATCGAGCGGCACTACGACCTGTCGAACGACCTGTTCGCGCTGTTCCTCGACCCCACGCTGACCTACTCCTCGGCGCTGTTCGAGGAGCTGCCCTCGTCCTGGGGCGACCTGCAGGCCGCGCAGCACCGCAAGGTGGACCGGCTGCTCGACGGCGCGGGCGTCACCGCGGGCACGACGGTCCTCGAGATCGGCACCGGCTGGGGCGAGCTGTCGCTGCGCGCCGCCGCCCGCGGGGCGACGGTGCACTCGATCACCCTGTCCGAGGAGCAGCGCGCGCTCGCCATCGAGCGGGTCGCTGCGGCCGGCCTGTCGGACCGCGTGACCATCGACCTCTGCGACTACCGCGACGTGCAGGGCCGCTACGACGCGGTCGTGTCCGTGGAGATGATCGAGGCGGTCGGCTACAAGTACTGGCCCGACTACTTCGCGACCCTCGACCGGCACCTGCTGCCGGGCGGCAAGGTCGGGCTGCAGGCGATCACCATGCCGCACGACCGCATGGTCGCCTCACGCGACACCTTCACGTGGATCCACAAGTACATCTTCCCCGGCGGCCTCATCCCGTCGGTGACCGCGATCGAGCAGAACGTCTTCGCCCACACCTCCCTGCGGATCACCGACCGGTTCGCGTTCGGCAAGCACTACGCCGAGACGCTGCGGCTGTGGCGCCGACGCTTCGAGGCGCACGCCGACGAGGTCGAGGCCCTGGGCTTCGACGAGACGTTCCGTCGGATGTGGTCGCTCTACCTCGCCTACTCCGAGGCGGGCTTCGCGTCCGGCTACCTCGACGTCCACCAGCTCGTCTTCGAGAAGGGCCGCTGATGCTCCTCAAGTCCCTCCCCCGCGAAGGAGGTGCCGCACCGGCCCTGGCCGCGCTGGTCACCCCGCTGTTCGGCGGCGAGCTGCCCGTCCGGCTGCGCGCCTGGGACGGCTCCGAGGCCGGGCCGGACGACGCCCCGGTGGTCGTCCTGCACAGCCGCCGGGCGCTGCGCCGGCTCGTCTACCGTCCCGGCGAGCTCGGCCTGGCGCAGGCCTACGTCACCGGTGAGCTCGACGTCGAGGGCGACCTCGCGGACGGCTTCAGGCGCGTCTGGCGGGTGGTCCGCGAGCGCGGCCTGTCGGGCGGCCGACCCGAGCTCCTGCCTGCCGTCAGGACCGCCCTCCGGTACGGCGTCGTCGGCCTGCCGCCCAAGGCCCCGGCATCGCAGGCGCGGCTGCAGGGCACGTTGCACAGCCTGCTGCGCGACCGTGCCGCCATCAGCCACCACTACGACCTGTCGAACGACTTCTACTCCTTGATCCTCGACCCGCACATGGCCTACTCGTGCGCCTACTGGACCAGCGACGACCCGTCGTACACGTTGCAGGACGCGCAGCGCGACAAGCTCGACCTGATCGCCCGCAAGCTCGGGGTGAAGGAGGGCAGCCGGCACCTGGACATCGGGTGCGGCTGGGGCTCACTGTCGCTGCACCTCGCCGAGCGCTACGGCGCGCAGGTCCTCGGCGTCACGATCTCCAAGGAGCAGAAGGCGTTCATCGACGCCCGCATCGCCGAGCGCGGCCTGCAGGGCAAGGTCGAGATCCGGCTGCAGGACTACCGCGAGGTGCCCGAGACCGGCTTCGACAGCGTGTCCTCGGTCGAGATGGGCGAGCACGTCGGGGCCGAGAACTACCCCACCTTCGTGCGGCTCATCGAGAGCCGGCTGCGGTACGGCGGCCGGGCTCTGATCCAGCAGATGTCGCGCCGCGACCGGCCCGGCGGCGGTGACTTCATCGAGGCCTACATCGCCCCCGACATGCACATGCGCCCCGTCGGCGAGACCGTCGCCCTCATCGAGGACGCCGGGCTCGAGGTGCGCGACGTGCACGCGATGCGCGAGCACTACGTCCGGACCATCCGGGCGTGGTACGACACGTTCGAGACCAACTTCGACAAGGCTGTGGCCATGGTCGGCGAGGAGGTCGCGCGGGTGTGGCGGCTCTACCTCGTGGGCGGCTGGCTGGTCTTCGACGAGGGCCGGATGGGCGTCGACCAGGTCCTGGCGGTCAAGCGCAGCCCTGACGGGGTGAGCGAGATGCCGTGGACGAGGGACTTCGACAGCCCCCGGCGCTGAGCCGGCGACCAGGGAACCGGAGGCCTCAGGTGCGCTGGAAGGACCGCGTCTACCGCCTGATCGTGGCGATCGGCGGCGGCTTGTTCAACCTGCTCGCCCTGCGCCGCACGGTCCGCGGGACCGAGCACGTGCCGAGGTCAGGCGGCGTGGTCCTCGCGATCAGCCACTTCAGCTACCTCGACTTCGCCCTTGCGGAGTGGGCGATCTGGCGTGACCGCAGGCGCTACACGCGCTTCATGGCGACCATGAGGTCCTTCGAGCACAAGGTCTCCGGTCCGCTCATGCGGTCGATGGGCCACATCCCGGTCGACCGCGGCGCGGGGGCCAGCGCCTACCGCTACGCGATCGACGCGCTCGACCGCGGCGAGGTCGTCGGGGTCTTCCCGGAGACCCGGGTCTCGCGCAGCTTCACGCTGCTGCCGTTCAAGACCGGCGCCGCCCGGATGGCCGCGCAGTCCGGCGCCCCGATCGTGCCGTGCGTGATCTGGGGCAGCCACCGCGTGCTGACCCGCACCCACCGCACCCACCTCTGGCGGACCCGCGGGACGCCGGTGACCATCCTGTTCGGCGAGCCGATCGAGGTCGCGCGCGACGACGACCCGCAGAGCGTCACCGACAAGCTCCGTCAGGTGATGGCGGACCTGCTGGTGCAGGCCCAGGACGACTACCCGGACCAGCCCGGGCCCGGTGCCTGGTGGGTGCCGGCGCACCGGGGTGGGGGCGCCCCCAGCCCCGAGGAGGCCGAGCGCCTCGACGCGGAGCACCACCACCTGCACCTCCCGCACGGGAAGGCGCCCGACCGCTAGGCCCAGCGGCGGGACAGCCAGCACAGCGATCCCCAGCCGAGCGCGACCGCGACGATCTTCCGCCGGGCACCCGGGTCCTCGGTCACCGCGCCGAAGACCACCGCGTCGCTCACGTCGCAGGCCGCCCGGATCGCCGTGGCGGTCCGCAACGCCGTACCGGCGGGGACGGTGAGCATCGCGGCGCTCACGATCGCGTCACGGGTCGACACGGCGCGTACGGCGGTCGCGACGTCCCGGGGGACCTCGCCCTGCTCGTCGGTGAGCCGGCAGGGCCCGGCGAGCAGCTTGGGGCTGGCCACGACGGCCAGGCTGTAGGCGAGCGTCGCGGCGCCGAGGGCACGGGGCAGGGTGGTCATGGGGCCTCCTCGGTTCGATGTTCCTCCTCTGCCCTTCGCGCACGGGAGCACGCGGGTTCACGCCGGTAGGTTCGGGATCCCCGACGGAGGAGGACCATGAGGATCGAGCGCCGCTTCTGCGGGCCGCCGGACTCCGGCAACGGCGGTGTCACGGCCGGGATGCTCGCGGCGTACGTCGACGCAGCCGTGGTCGAGGTGACGCTGCGCAAGCCTCCGCCGCTCGAGACCGAGCTGCGCGTCGCGGACGGCGCCCTGTACGACGGGGACGTGCTCGTCGCGCAGGCGCTCCCGGGCAGCGTCGACCTGACCCCGCCCGCCCCGGTCGACGTCGCCAGGGCAGCCGAGGCCGAGAAGCGCTTCGCCGGGCTGGTCGCCCACCCGTTCCCGACCTGCTTCGTCTGCAGCCCGACGCGCGAGGACGGCCTGCGGATCACGGCGGGCCCGGTGGGAGACGGTGTCGTCGCGGCGACGTGGACCCCGGTTGACGAGGACCCCGTCATGGTGTGGGCGGCGCTGGACTGCCCGGGCGGCTGGTCCTGCGACCTGCCGGGGCGGCCGATGGTGCTGGGCCGGATGGCGTGCCGGACCGATGCCCTGCCCGCTCCCGGGGAGCGCCAGGTGGTGATGGGCTGGCACCTGGGCAGCGAGGGCCGCAAGGTCCGGACCGGGAGTGCCCTGTACGACGCGAGCGGGCGCGTGCTGGCTGTCGCCGCCGCCACCTGGATCGCGCTGAGCTGACGCCCCGGCCCGCTGCGACTTGTCAGGCCCACCGCACGCCCCGGCGGCTCGGGGCCCTGACAGGTCCGCGCGGGGCTACCAGAGCGGCTTGCTCAGCCCGGCCTTCCCCAGCGCCAGGGAGCGCTCCAGCGTGAGCCCGTCGACCTGGTCGGCGAGCACCTCGTCGAGGGTCGCCAGAGCGGCCGGGTCGACGTGCCGGTGGGCCTCCCAGAGCCCGGCCCGGGTGACCGCCCGTGGGCACTGGTAGAGGACCTCGACCGGCGTCACGACCATCGTCGTCGTGGGGAGCCGGCCGCGCACCTCCCCCAGCGCGAGCAGCGCCGGGTCGGTGGACACGACCGCGGTGCCGTTCACCCGCAGGGTGTGACCGATGCCCGGGACCAGGAAGAACAGCGCCACCCGAGGGTCGGCGACGACGTTGAACAGCGAGTCGACGCGGTTGTTGCCGGGTCGGTCCGGCAGCAGCAGCCGTCCGTCGTCGAGCACCTCCACGAAGCCCGGCAGGTCGCCGCGCGGCGACACGTCGAGCATCGGCCCGCTGGTGGCGAGCACGAGGAACGGCGAGTGCGCGATGAAGCGCCGGTCGTGCTCGTCCAGCGCCGGGTGCACCTTGCCGGCCGCCCGCTCCGACACCTCGCCGTACAGCGCCAGCAGCGCCTCGGCGCTGGTCACCTCGTGCACGTCGTCCTCCTCACGGGTGCGGGGTGCGTGCGTCGTACGACGCGAAGCGTGGCACGAGGACCCCCACCAGCACAGTGAGCCCGATCACCAGCAGGCCGCCCACGACGACCGAGGCGCGCAGCCCCATCAGCGAGGCCATGCCGCCCGACCGGGCGTCGCCCAGGCGCGGCCCCCCGGCGACCACCACGATGAACACCCCACCGAGGCGGCCGCGCATCTCGTCGGGCGCGGCGGTCTGCAGGATCGCCGTGCGGAACACCGCCGACACCATGTCCGCGACGCCGGCACCCGCGAGCAGCACCAGCGCCACCCACAGCCGGCCGGTGAGGCCGAAGCCGACGACGCACGCACCCCAGGCCACGACCGCCGCGAGCACCGCGAAGCCCTGCCGGTCGACCCGGCTGAACCACCCGCCCAGCACCGCACCCAGCAGCGCACCGGCGGGCAGCGCGGCGTAGAGCGCCCCCACGGTGGCCGCTCCGCCGTGGAACACCTGGTCGCCCATCGACGGGAACAGCGCCCGCGGCATCCCGAACACCATCGCGATGAGGTCCACCACGAAGGTCATCAGCAGCACCTGCCGGGTCCGCAGGAACTGCAGCCCCTCCACCACGCTGGCCAGCCCCGCCTTGCGGCCGCCGCCCTCGGGCGCCATGGCCGGCAGCGACGCGACTGCCCACAGCGACGCCGCGAAGGACACGGCGTCGAGCCCGTACGCCGCGGCGAAGCTGAACACGGAGATCAGCACGCCGGCCAGCAGGGGACCGCCGGCCAGCCCGACGTTGAACTGGACCTGCCGCAGCGCGTTCGCCGCCGGCAGCTGCCGTGCGTCGAGCAGCCGCGGCAGGAACGCCTGCCGGGCCGGGAAGTCGAGCGCGAACAGCCCGGCCTGCAGCGCCACGACGACGTAGAGCAGCCAGGTCCAGTGCAGTCCGGCGACCGCCTGCGCCAGGAGCACCGTCGAGAGCACGGCCTGCCCGCTGGTGGTCGCGAGCACCAGCCGCCGCCGGTCCACCGCGTCGGCGATCGCTCCGCCGTACAGGCCGAAGACGATGAGCGGGACCAGGCCCGCGACACCCACCAGGCCCACGGCCGCGGCGCTGCCGGTCTGCTGGTAGACCTGGAACGGGACGGCGACGGCGGTGACCTGCGAGCCGACGACGGACACCGCATCGCCGATCAGCAGGTGGCGGAAGCCGCGGCTCTCCCGCACCGGGGACAGGTCCAGCACCACCCGCCTGCGGGTCGCCACCTCCTCCGTCACGGGGACAGTCTCTCCACCACCCAGAGCGAGCCGGTACGGCGGTAGCGCAGGCGGTCGTGCAACCGGGACGGCCGCCCCTGCCAGAACTCCACCTGGTCGGGGACCACCCGGTGCCCGCCCCAGAACGGCGGCACCGGCACGTCCTCGCCGGCGAACCGCTCCGTGAGCTCCGCCGCCCTGGCCTCGAGGACCGTGCGGTCGGCGATCACCTCCGACTGGCGGGACGCCCACGCGCCGATCTGGGCGTCGCGCGGACGGGAGCGGAAGTAGGCCGCCGACTCCCGCGGGCTGAGCTCCTCGACGCGCCCCTCGAGCAGGACCTGTCGCTCGAGGGGGTGCCAGGGCAGCACCAGCGAGGCCCACGGGTTGACGGCGAGCTCGCGGCCCTTGCGGCTGGTGCGGTTGGTGTAGAAGACCAGGCCGCGCTCGTCGAAGCCCTTGAGGAGCACGGTGCGAGCGCTCGGGCGGCCCTGCGCGTCGGCCGTCGCGAGCACCATGGCGTTGGGCTCGGTCAGCGCCTGCGCGTCCTCGAACCACGCCGCGAGCTGGGCGTGCCAGGTCGGCGCGAGGTCGGCTTCCGCGAGCCCGGCCAGGCGGTACTCGCGGCGCAGGGAGGCCGGGTCGGACGTCATGACCGCAGCCTCTCGCACAGCCGGATCGCAGACACGGCAGAATGCCAGTGAAGGGCAACCCCCGAGACCACGATGGAGCCGCACAGACATGGCTGACGAGACCGCGTTCAAGCCCGGGCTGGAGGGCGTCGTCGCCTTCGAGACCGAGATCGCCGAGCCCGACAAGGAGGGCTCCGCTCTCCGCTACCGCGGCGTCGACATCGAGGACCTGGTCGGCAACGTCTCCTTCGGCAACGTGTGGGGCCTCCTGGTGGACGGCAAGTTCCGGCCCGGGCTGCCGCCGGCCGAGCCCTTCCCGCTGCCGGTCCACTCCGGCGACATCCGCGTCGACGTGCAGTCGGCGGTCGCGATGCTCGCGCCCGCATGGGGCCTGAACCAGATGCTGGACATCGGCGTCGACCAGATCCGCGACGACCTCGCCCGGGTCTCGGTCATGGCGCTGGCGTTCGTGGCGCAGTCGGCGCGCGGCCTCGGCAAGCCGATGGTGCCGCAGAGCGAGGTCGACAAGGCGGAGACCATCGTCGAGCGCTTCATGATCCGCTGGAAGGGCGAGCCGGACCCGAAGCACACCAAGGCCGTCGACGCCTACTTCGTCTCCGCCGCCGAGCACGGCATGAACGCCTCCACCTTCACGGCCCGCGTCATCGCCTCCACCGGTGCCGACGCCGCCGCGTCCATCTCCGGCGCCATCGGTGCGCTCTCGGGCCCGCTGCACGGCGGCGCCCCGTCCCGCGTGCTCACGATGCTCGACGACGTCGAGAAGAGCGGCGACCCGCGGGCCTACGTCAAGGCCGAGCTCGACGCCGGCCGCCGCCTGATGGGCTTCGGGCACCGCGTCTACCGCGCCGAGGACCCCCGTGCGCGGGTGCTCCGCCGTACCGCGCAGGAGCTGGGCTCGACCCGCTACGAGGTCGCGGACGCGCTCGAGAAGGCCGCGATCGAGGAGCTCACCGACCGCTACCCGGACCGGCCGCTGCGCACCAACGTCGAGTTCTGGTCGGCCGTCGTCCTCGACTACGCCGAGGTGCCCGCGCACATGTTCACGTCGATGTTCACCTGCGCCCGCACGGCCGGGTGGAGCGCCCACATCCTCGAGCAGAAGAAGCTCAACAAGCTGATCCGCCCCTCCGCCAAGTACGTCGGCCCGGCCCCGCGCCCGGTCAGCGACGTGCCCTCCGGCGAGCTCCCCGCGGGCAACGCGGTCTGATGACGATCACGATCCCCACCGACCTCCTGCCCAAGGACGGCCGGTTCGGCTCCGGGCCCTCCAAGGTCCGACCCGAGCAGCTCGCGGCCCTCACGGCGGCGGCCGGCGTCATGGGCACCTCGCACCGCCAGGCCCCCGTCAAGGAGGTCGTCAACCGGGTCCGCACCGGGCTGGCCGAGCTGTTCTCGCTGCCCGAGGGCTACGAGGTGGTGCTGGGCAACGGCGGGTCGACCTGCTTCTGGGACGTCGCGACGTTCTGCCTCGTCCGGGACCGGGCCCAGCACCTGGTGTTCGGCGAGTTCGGCGGCAAGTTCGCCGAGGGCGTGGCCGCGGCGCCGTTCCTCGGCGACCCGGTCGTGGTCAAGGCCGACCCCGGCTCGGCGCCCGACTGGGCCCCGGAGGCCGGGATCGACCTCTACGCCACGCCGCACAACGAGACCTCCACCGGCGTCGCGCGCCCGGTGCGCCGGCCCGTGGGCGCCGACGCGGACGCGCTGCACGTCGTCGACGCGACCTCCGGCGCCGGCGGCCTGCCCGTCGACGTCGCCGAGACCGACGTCTACTACTTCGCACCGCAGAAGAGCTTCGCCTCCGACGGCGGCCTGTGGCTCGCCGTCATGTCACCCGCTGCCATCGCGCGGGTCGCGGAGCTGAAGGACCGGTGGGTGCCGCCGTTCCTCGACCTGCAGACCGCGATCGACAACAGCCGGCTCGACCAGACCTACAACACCCCCGCGGTCGCCACGCTGCTGATGCTCGCCGACCAGGTCGAGTGGATGCTGGACCAGGGCGGCCTGGACTGGTGCGTGGCCCGCACCGCGGGCTCCTCCGGCCGGCTCTACGGCTGGGCCGAGAAGACGGCCTACACCACGCCGTTCGTGACCGACGCGGCGCTGCGCTCGCAGGTCGTGGGCACGATCGACTTCTCCCACGAGGTCGACGCGGCCGCGGTGGCCAAGGTGCTGCGGGCCAACGGCGTCGTCGACGTCGAGCCCTACCGCAAGCTGGGCCGCAACCAGCTGCGGGTGGCGATGTTCCCGGCCGTCGAGCCGGCCGACGTCGAGGCGCTCACGGCCTGCATCGACCACGTGGTGGAACGGCTCTGAGCGACCAGCTCCCGCAGAGCTGGGTGCCGCGGGTCCTCAACCTGGCCCTCGCGGCGTTCTTCCTGCTGTTCCTCGTACCGCTGTTCACCCACCTCGGCGGCCTGCGCACGTCCGCGCAGGTGCTGCTCGTGGTGGTGGCGGTGCCGTTCGCGCTGCTCACGCTCGGCTTGCTCACCAGCGCTGCCCGTCCCGGTTCGGTGGGGCGGGCGATGCGGCGGCTGCGCCACCGCTGACCGGTCACCGGTACGGCGTCCCCACCCGGCCGCGCTCCCGCCGTACCGCGGGCCCCTGCCGCGGGTTCGGAGCTGTCAGGCCCCCGGAACGCCAGAGCGACCCCCGAGCCTGACAGGTCCAGAGGACCCGCCCCCTCACCCCCGGACTACCACGCTGTCAGGCCCGTGGAGCGCCAGAACGCGCCCGGGACCTGACAGCTCGCCCTGCGTTCCAAGGGACGGCGGCACCGATTGTTGATCACGCAGAGTAATCAAGGCTCTCTCAACTCGGGCACAGCGGGTGACGATACGCACACCTGCACACGTGCGACACGCTCAAGGGATTCACCGAACGTGACGAACACCAAGGCACCCCGGTTACAAGGAGTGTCCGTTGCGTCGCACCCGCCGCCCGCTGGTCATCCTCTCGACCGTCGTCGCGCTCACCACGCCCGCCGCCGGAGCGGTCCTGCTCAGCCAGGCCGCCGCCGGTGCCTCCCCCGCCGTGCCTGCCGCGGCTTCGGCTCCTGCCGCTCCCGCTGACCTCCCTGCCGCGCACGGCCTCGCCGTCGCCGCCCACGCAGCCACCCACGCCACAGTGCGCCCCGTCGTCACCCGGCCGCGGCCGGTGTCGGCC
>JBAVRG010000022.1:0-1963 GCA_049694795.1 Mycobacteriales bacterium | reverse complement strand
CCCGCGGCTCGGGCAGCTGGTGTTCGGCGACCCCGACAAGCTGGCCGTGCTCAACGCGATCGTGCACCCGCTGGTGGGGGAGCGCAGCACGGCGCTCGAACAGGCAGCGGAACGTGCAGGGACGCCGGTGGTGGTGCACGACGTGCCGCTGCTGGCGGAGAACGGCCTGGCGCCCCTCTACGACGAGGTCGTCGTGGTGGACGCGACCCCGGAGCAGCAGCTCGACCGGTTGGTGCGGCTGCGGGGGATGCCTGAGGCCGACGCCCGAGCGCGGATCGCGGCGCAGGCCTCCCGGGAGGAGCGCCTCGCGGTCGCCACCCGGGTGCTGGACAACACCGGCACCGTGGAGGCGCTCGAGCAGCAGGTCCGTGACCTGTGGGCCGACCTCACCGGCCGGTAGCCGCTTCGGCTTCTGCCGGGTCCTGCCGATCCGATCAGGGTGAGCAAGAGGAGCAAGCAGGGTGTCACGGCAACGGAGAAGGAGTTTGAGCACGATCACGGTGGGGTAGCACTTAACGTCTTGCGGGTGCTTCGCCGTGCTCACCGCTTGCTTCCGCCCGGTCACCGCACCGCTCGTCTCGTGGGAGCGGCGGTCGCCGCGGTGCTGCTGCTCGGTGTCGTCGTGGCCTCTGGCGGCTCAGCGGCGCCAGCGCGGCCGCGTGCGCAGGCGGTCGTCCGCCTCACGTCCGAGGTGGCGCCGTCCCCGGTCCCGCTGGTCCCGGCCCGGAGGCCCGTCCCCCCGCTCCGGCAAGTCGCGCCACACCCGGTGCGGAGCAAGGCAAAGGCCAAGGCCCGGCCGCACCGTCGGTCGGCACGCAAGCCGGTCGCTGTCCGCCGGTGGCTCCCGTCAGGCACCGGGATGTGGTTGCACCAGTTCGGCCGCTCCGAGGGCGGGAACGCGCGGGCCGTCGTCGCGCGCGCACGGCAGGTGGGGCTCAGCACCCTGTACGTGCAGACCGGCAGCTCGAAGAACGGCTGGATCGGCACCCCCACGCTGCACGCGCTGCTGCCGGCCACCCGCGGCACCGGCATCAGGGTCGTCGCCTGGGACTTCCCGGTCCTGTCGAACCCGGTGGGCGACGCCCGGCGGCTCGCCGCGGCGGCCCGTTTCCGCTGCCGCGGCTGTCCCCGCGTCGCGGCCGTCGCCCCCGACGTGGAGACGGGGTCCGAGGGCACTCGCCTGTCGGGCCGCGCCCTCGAGGCCTACTACCGCACGCTGCGGTCGCTCCTGCCCCGAGACGTCGCGATCCTGGCGACCGTCCCGTGGCCGAGCGAGTTGCGCGTCGGGCGCTACCCGTACGCCCAGACCGCCCGGCACGCGGACGCCCTCATCCCGATGGCGTACTGGTACAACCGGTCCCCGGCGGGCGTGACCACCACCTCGATGCGCTACCTGCGCCGCTTCCACCGGCCGGTCATGCCCGTGGGTCAGGGGTACGACGGTCGGCTGGACGCGCCGTACCTGCGACCCGACCCGGCACCCGGCCGCAGCGTCCAGATGTTCCTGCTCGCGGCACGCCACAACGGGGCCCGGGCCGTGAGCCTGTGGTCCTGGCAGACCACCGGAGGGCAGCAGTGGCGCGCCCTGAGCTGGGGACGGCGGCTGTACGCGCGGCGGTAGCGGTGCAGGTAGCCGCCAGCGCCAGATCCTCCTCACCGACGACAGTCGGGAAGCGTGTCGCCGCCTGACGTGACTCGCTGCACGCGGGGCCTGCGGTATCAGGCCGATCCGATCCGGCTCCCAACAGGCAAGCGCTCTCGGTGGGATTGCTTGTTCTGCCGGAAAGCGCATGGTTGGTGGTGAGTGTGCGGATCGGTGGTCGCGGAAGCACGTCGTGCAGGTTGCTTTGGGAGCTTCGGTGAAGGTGCTCGTGTGCGACGACCACCAGCTCCTCGCGGAAGCGCTGGCGACGGTGCTGCGGGGTCGCGGCGACACCGTCATCCTCGCCGGAAGCCCACGAGA
>JBAVRG010000021.1:0-1559 GCA_049694795.1 Mycobacteriales bacterium | reverse complement strand
CGTCAGCTCCTCGACGAGCCGCTCGGTGGGCGGCTTGTCGAGGGCGCTGGTCCAGTGGTTGAGCAGCTCGCCGACGCCGCCGGTGAGCGCCAGGGCGAGCAGCAGGTTGTCGTGGGCGTGACCGCTCATCCCGAGCTCCGTCACCTGCTCGCTCACCAGGGAGGCGAACGCCACCGACGCGAACTGGCGCTCGGCCTCCAGCGGCGCCACCCGGATCTCCCGGTAGGCGATGCGGACCCGGCGCGGATCCTCGGTGAGGTAGCCGATGTAGGCGGTCAGCCCGGCCCGGACCCGCTGCTCGAGGTCGGGCGGGGAGTCCTTCAGGGCCTTCTCGAGCCGCACTGCGGCCGTGGCGACGACGTCCGTCGCGACCGCGAGCAGCAGCGCCTCCCGGGTCGGGAACTCCTCGTAGAAGGCCTTCGTGCCGACCCGGGCGGTGGCGCACAGCAACGTGATGGTGGCCTCGTCGTAGCCGACCGTCCCGAACACCCGCAGTCCGGCGTCCAGCAGGCGCTGCCGGCGCTGCTGCCGGCGCTCGTCGGGGGAGCGCCCGGCATATGGGCGGCCGTTCGCCACTGCCCCTTCTGAGCTCACGCGCGTCAGACTACTTCCAAAAATCCAAGAACCTGTCTTGTTCGTTTCCGTTTCACCCCCTAATGTCCGTCGCATGGCCTCCCTGACTGTGACCGGCGACACGGCCGGCTCCGCCCCCAGCTCCCGCCGGGCCCGCACCCTCGGCGAGGCGTTCCCGATCTTCGCCTCGCACCTGTCGCCACTGCTGATCATGGTCATCACGGCGGTCGTGACCGTGGCCCGGATCGCCGTCGGCGACTGGCGGTGGCAGCAGCTGCTCATCGTGGCCGCGGTGTTCGCGGTGCAGCCCTTCGTCGAGTGGACGACGCACGTGTGGATCCTGCACGCGAAGCCGCGCCGGTTCTTGGGCCGGGAGATCGACCTGTACGTCGCGAAGAAGCACCGCCGTCACCACGCGGACCCGCGCAACCTGGAGATCCTGGCCATGCCGATCCCGGGTCTCATCACCTTCTCGCTGGTCGTCACGGGCGTCGCCATGCTGATGGGCAACCTCGCGGACCGGCTGTCCCTCGCGGTCACCGCAGCGGTGTTCATGCTCGGCTACGAGTGGATCCACTTCCTCATCCACACCGACTACAAGCCCAAGAGCGCGGCCTACCGCAAGCTCTACCAGGGTCATCGGCTGCACCACTTCAGGAACGAGAACTACTGGTACGGCGTCTCCCGTCGGTTCGGCGACCAGGTACTCGGCACCAACCCGTCGAAGGAACAGGTGCCGCTGTCCCCGACGGTGAAGGCTCTGCTCGGCACGCCGAGCTGACCCCTCGCCCGTCCCTGACGCAGCCCGCCGTGGCTGCAGCGCTGGAGACCTGATGCTGCCGTTGCGCCGCTACGCGCCGTTCCTCGTCCTCGTGGCCGTTCAGGTCGTGCTCGCCACCGTGGTGCCCTCACGTCCGGCCGCGCAGGCGCAGCTCGGGGCGCCGCTGCCCGCCTCGGCCGGGGCCGGTGGGTGGTCGCCGCAGAGC
>JBAVRG010000020.1:0-4077 GCA_049694795.1 Mycobacteriales bacterium | reverse complement strand
GCTGCAGAGGGTGCGCAGCCTGCCGTGGTGGACGTGCCTCGGCGGTCTCGGCGGCGCCTCGCTGGTGGCGGTGGGTGCCACCGCGGCGCCGGAGATCGGCGTCGCGCTGCTCACGGTCGGGCTGGTCGCCGGCGCGACGGTCGGCGGCCTGCTCGTCGACCGGGTGGGGCTCGGTCCGGGCGGCCACCGCCCGATCACCGGCCCGCGGCTCGCCGGTGCCGCCCTCTGCCTGCTGGCGATCGGCATCAGCGCCGTCGAGGGCCTGCGCGCCGCGAGCCCGCTGCTGCTCACCCTCGTCGTGGTCGCCGGCTGCCTCATCTCCGGCCAGCAGGCTCTCAACGGGCGGGTGCGGCAGGCGTCCGACGCCGCCGTCGCCACGCTGGTCAACTTCGTGGTCGGGACGAGCGCGCTGCTCGTCGGCCTCGGCCTGGCGGCGCTGCTCGGCGGGGTGCACGTCCACCACTGGCCGAGCCAGTGGTGGCTCTACCTCGGTGGCCCCATCGGTGCCTCGTTCGTCGCGCTGGCCGCGGTCGTGGTGCACCAGCTCGGTGTGCTGCGGCTGGGCCTGGCCGTCACGGCGGGCCAGCTCGTCGGTGCCATCCTGCTCGACGTACGGCGGGGAGTGGCGGCCACGACGCTCGTCGCGGCGACCCTCACGATGGGCGCTGTCGTCGTGAGCGGTGCGACGTGGGGCAGGAGGCGGGGGTCGTGAGCGTGCAGGTTCAGCCGCGGCGGCTGACCGCGGTGTGCAGGGCCCTCGCTGCCCTCGTGGTGGTGGTGTTCGCCGTACTGGCAGTGCTGCTGCCCCGTGGTGCCAGCGGCGGCCAGGAGTTCGGCGTGGCCGACCAGCTCTCCTTCTTCGGGATCGGGCTGCTGCTCGCCGCCGGCCTGCTGGCGTTCACCCGTGCCCGGGTGCGAGCCGACGGTCGCGGGATCTGGGTCCGCAACGTCCTCGGCGACCGCTTCTTCCCCTGGGAGGTGGTCGTCGGGGTGCACCTGCCCGAGAGCGCCTCCTGGGCGCAGCTCGAGCTGCACGACGACGAGACGGTGGCGCTGCTCGCGATCCAGACGAACGACGGCGACACCGCGGTCGATGCCGTGCTCTCGCTGCGGAGGCTGCTGCAGTCTGCGCGGGACACCGGATCCTGACCTTCACGAACCGGCGAGGTCTGCCGAGACGTGGAAGGTGACCGTGTTCCGAGCCCTCCTGCCCGTCAGCCTCGTGGCCGCTGCCCTTCTCGGGGCGCCGACCGCCGTCACCACGACGGCCGCACCTGGTCCCGCTCCGCGGGTCCGCCTCGTCGCCACCTCGGGGGTCGCGGCAGACCTCAAGGCCCGCCTGCAGCACGAGCTGGTCCAGGGCACCGCGAGCTCGATCTCGGCGGCGGTCGACGTCGACGGGCTCGGGGCCGTGCTGCGGTGGGGGTCGTCCACCGGGCTGCCTCCGGCGTCGACCGAGAAGCTGTTCACCACCTTCGCCGCTCTGCAGGCGCTGTCGCCCACCGCGCACCTGCAGACCCAGGTCCGCGCGGACTACGCGCCGCGCGGCTCCTACCTGCCGGGCCGGCTGTACCTCGTCGCCGGGGGCGACCCGTACCTCACCACGCCGCAGCTGGACCGGCTCGCAGCGGCGGTCCGGAGCGCGGGCATCGTCACCATCGGCGGTCCGCTCGTCGTGGACGACCGGCTGTTCGACACCGCCCGGCGCGCGCCCGGCTGGAAGACCTCCTACGTCCCCGACGAGAGCGGGCCGCTGTCGGCGCTGGCCGTCGACCGCAACGGCTGGCGGAAGGACGCGACGTACCTCGCCGACCCCGGGACCCCGACGGTCGAAAGGTTCCGCACCCTGCTGGCACGTCGAGGGGTCACGGTCCGGGGCGGCCTCTACCGGGCCGCCGCGCCAGGGGGCGCCCGCGTGCTCGCGCGCTACCAGTCGGGGACCGTCGCCGAGCTGGTCCGGCGCACCAACAAGGACTCGGTCAACTTCGCCGCGGAGCTGCTCCTGAAGCAGGTCGGGTCGCGGGTGCGACACCTCGGCAGCACCGGCGCCGGAGTGGCCGCGGTGCACGACGTGCTGGGGCCGCTCGGCGTGGGCATCGGCACGATGACCGACGGCTCCGGCCTGTCGACCCGGGACCGGCAGACCGCCAGCCAGGAGCTGTCGCTCCTCGCTGCGGCCGAGCGCTCCCCGTCGTACACCGCCCTGCGGGACTCGCTGCCCGTCGCCTGCGTCGACGGCACCCTCCAGCACCGGATGTGCCAGACCGCGGCTGCGGGGAAGGCGCGGGCGAAGACCGGGACGCTGCCCGGCGTCTACGCCCTGACGGGCTGGACGACGACCGCCGACGGGCACCGGGTGCGCTTCGCGCTCGAGCTGAGCGGGGCGCGCAGCGGCACGCAGGCCCGTGCGGCACTCGACCGCTGCGTGGTGCTGCTGTCCGCCGTCAGGACCGGGTGATGCACCACTAGCGTGGCCGTGTGACCGACACCGGTGGCGCCGACCCGCGGCTGGCAGCGGCCCTCGAGAGCGGGGACCGCGCTGCAGTGCTCGCGGCTCTCGTCGACGCCCGCGTGTTCGCCACGATCACGGCGACGGCCACGGCCGAGGAGGCTGCCGCCGCGACCGGGCTGCGCGCCGAGTCGAGCGCGGAGATGGCCGTCGTGCTGCTCGAAGCCCCCGACGGGGCGCGGGCGCTCCCGGTCTTCTCCGACCTCGCCGCCCTGAAGCGCTGGCGGCTCGACGGGCGCCCGGTCCCGCTCACCGGCGCCGAGGCCTGCGCGGCCGCGCTCGACGAGGGAGCGGAGGCGGTCGTGGTCGACCCCGCCGGGGCGGCCGTGACCGTGCACGAGCTCAGCGCGCTCGCCGCTGGTTGGGTACCGGTGGAGGGCAGCAGCCTGCAGTCCCGCACCGGCGAGGCGGAGCTCGTCGCGCCGACCGGTCCCGCCCCGGCCGCCCTCGTGAGCGCGCTGCGGTCGGCGCTCGCCCCCGAGCGCCTGCGGTCGGCGCGGCTGCTCCAGGGGCCGGACGGCTGGGTCCTCGGCGTCGCCGGTCGGGCGCCGCTCGACCCGGCGGCACTGGCCGCGCTCGCCCACCGGGTGCTCGGCCGGTTGGGTCCGGCGCTGCCGGCCGAGGGCCTGGACCTGGCGCAGGTGGCGCCCCGCGGGCCAGGGGAGGAGCTGCTGCGGCGCGGCCTGCTCAGACGGGGCCGGTGAGCTTCTCTCCCGGCCCCTCGCCAGGCTCGTCCGGTACGGCGGAGGCCTCCCGGAAGGCACGCTGGAGCGCCTGGAGACCGTCACGCAGCGGGGCCGCGTGCACCCCGAGGTCGGGCCGCGCCGCTGTCACCAGCCCGGCCAGGGCGGTGATGAGCTTGCGGGCCTCGTCGAGGTCGAGCGTCGCGTCGCCCCGCTCGGTGAGTCCGCACTTCACGGCCGCAGCGCTCATGAGGTGGACGGCCACCGCGGAGATCACCTCCGCCGCGGGCACGTCGGCGAGATCACGGAGCTCGTCCGCAGTTCCGGCAGTGTCCTGAGGTTCGTGCGGCATGCTGCTACCCTTTCAGACGCGACCAGGCTCCTCCCCGGGGGAGTCGCGCAAGCGGAGGTCCCACCTCCCACCTGAGCCGCCGCCAGGCAGCCAGGTCCGGTCGGCCCGACGGGCACGTCCCGTCGGAGTCGGAGCCGTCCTCAGGACGGCGTGGTGGGCCCTGCGCTGAGCGCGGGGCCCTTCTCGTCGGGGCGCCAGGTCGCCGTCCACACCCCTTGCTTTGGAGGCAGCATCAGCGCTGAACCCCGCATCAACGACCGGATCCGCGTGCCCGAGGTGCGCCTGGTCGGGCCGAACGGCGAGCAGGTCGGCATCGTCGCCATCGGCGTGGCCTTGCAGATGGCCCAGGAGAGCGACCTCGACCTGGTCGAGGTCGCCCCGATGGCCCGCCCGCCGGTGGCCAAGCTCATGGACTACGGCAAGTTCAAGTACGAGACGGCGCAGAAGGCGCGTGAGAGCCGCAAGAACCAGGTGCTCACCGTCATCAAGGAGATGAAGCTCCGTCCCAAGATCGACCCGCACGACTACGAGAC
>JBAVRG010000019.1:0-6640 GCA_049694795.1 Mycobacteriales bacterium | reverse complement strand
GCGTTGTCGGTGGTCTGGAAGCCCGAGCTCACCAGCTCACCCAGGCCCAGGCCGCGCAGCGGGTGCTGGGCGACGGCGTGCATGATCGGCGCGAGGCGCTGGGTGCGGACGTCGATCGAGCCCACGTCCGCCGAGGCGCTCAGGTGCTCGGCGATCGACGGCACAGCCAGGTAGCCGGCGTAGGCCACGGCACCCAGCACGGCCGAGAGGACGGTGAGGACGCGGTCCCGGCTGAGCAGGGCGAGGACGACGACGACGACCACGAGCGCTGCTAGAGCGGTGCGGGTGAACGACCAGTAGACCCCGAGGGTCACCAGGACGGTCGCACCGACCGTGAGCGGCAGGCGCGCTCGCCTGGCTCGGAGGCCGACCGCGATCAGGACGGGCAGCAAGGTGACGCTCATCCAGGCGAACTGCAGGGCGAACTCCCCCCCGGCGCGCACCCTGGACTCGCCGCCCCGGATCGACAGCGGGTAGGCGGCGTCAGTGCCGGCCTGACCTGGCAGGCGCGAGAACAGCCAGTGCCCGTAGGAGCCGCCGGTGATGTGCTCGCCGACCGCGATGAGGCTGCTCGCGACCACGGCGACGGCGGCCACCGCCAGGACCCGCCGGGCGTCACCCACGCGCCGGACCAGCGTCAGGCAGAGGACGAAGAAGACCAGCTGGTCGGCGAGGTCCAGCAGGCGGTAGCCGGCGAAGCCGAGCCGCCCCGACTGCGGCGACAGGACGATGCCGACGACCCCTGCGACCACCAGCAGGGCGGCCAGCGCCACGTGCACGGGGGTCGGCCGCAGTGCCAGCCGGGCGGCCGCGTGGTCGCTCTCCTGCAGCACGAGCCGGGCGACACCCGCCAGCACCAGGACGTGCTGGACCGTCAGGTAGCTGCTGTGCAGGAAGGGCACGGCCAGCGGGCCGGGCACGAGCACCGCTGCCAGCACGAGGACGGCGAGTGCTCCGAGGGGCCGGAGGCGGACGACGGCGACTGCCCCCGCGAGGGCGAGCAGCGCGACGACGAAGCCCGGCAATGCGGTCAGCGGTCCTTGCGGCGCAGGGCGTCCGCGGCCAGGGCTCCGGCTGCAGCGACCACCGCGAACAGGAAGACCGCCGCGAGCAGGGCACGCCGTCCGCTCGGCGAGGCCTTCGTGCCCTGGGGCGCGGCGCTGACGACCGTGAGGGTCACCCGGTTGTCCTCGGGAATCCGTGCCGCGACCTCTTCGTCCTGCAGGTAGGTGACCAGCTCGTCGGCTGCCCCCTGTGCGATCTCACGCGCGGCGTCGGCCGAGCCGGCCTGCGCCTGGATCGTCAGCAGCAGGCTCGTCGGGGCCGCGGTCGCCGACAGGGCCCCGTGCACCTCGCCGACGGGGCGCCCGAGCGCCTTCGCCACCGGGTCGGCGAACACCGTGGTCGAGACGATGTCGACGTACTTGAGCCGGAGCCGCACCAGCTTGCTGAGCAGGGCGTCGTTCTCGCTCTTGGCCAGCGCCGGCTCCTGGTCCAGCATGAGGACCGCGGAGCTGCGGTAGACCGCGTGGCGGGACAGCACGTAGCCCGCGCCGATGCCGCCGAGGAGCACGCCGAGGACGAGCCCTGCCACGAGCACGTTGCGGGGCCTGCGCAGGCGTCGCGCGGGGCCGGGGACCGTGGGTTCGGCGACCGGCGGTACGACAGCGACTGGCTCCGGGACCGCAGGGCGCTGCCCGCCCGCCAGCACCGTCGGCACGGCCGCAGCGGCGGGCCTGCGACGGGCGGCCGGCTTGGTCGCCACCCCGTTCCCGTCAGGTGCCGGTGAAGGAGCTGAGCTGCGCCGTCGTGGTGTCACTCCACGTCCGCCCCCGTCCTCGGACATGGTCACGCCTCCCCGTTCGCTTTGTGGGCATAAGCCTGTGGCACGCTAGCAGCGCGAGATCATCCGCGGGGCTGGGTGAGGAGGGGGTGTGCGTGTCGGCTGACGGCCCGCTGCGCCCCGCCCTGAGCGTGGTGGTCCCGTCGCGCGACCGGCCGGAGATGCTCGCCCGGTGCTTGAAGTCGGTGCGCCAGGCCCTCGGCGCCGCCGACGACCTCGTGGTCGTGGACTCCGCCTCCCTGGACGCCGACGCGGTGGCCCGCGTGGTGGCCGAGCACGGCGGCCGCCTGGTCCGCTGCGACGTACCGGGCGTGGATCTGGCCCGCAACGCCGGCTGGCGCGCCACGACGCACGAGCTCGTGCTGTTCACCGACGACGACGTGGTCGTCGACGAGGGCTGGGCCGACGCTTTCGCCCGGTGCGCGGCGGAGCATCCCGAGGCCGACTTCCTCACCGGCTGGATCGGCGTCCCGGACGGGCAGGAGCGCGGCTACGAGGTGGCGGTCAAGGACGACACCGAGCCGGCTGTCCTGGACCGGACCACGCGGGGTGTCCTCGGCCACGGCGCAAGCCTCGCCGTCCGGAGGGAGGCGCTGCGTGCCGTCGGCGGCTGGGACGAGGCCCTGGGGTCCGGCGGCAGGTTCCAGTCGGCTCCCGAGGTCGACCTGTTCGATCGCTTGCTCAGCACCGGCGGCACGGGGCGCTTCTGCCCGGAGGCGCGGGCCTGGCACGACCAGTGGCGGTCGGGCACCCAGATCGTGCGGCTGCACCTGAGGTACGGCACCGGTATCGGGGCGCGGCTCGCCAAGCTCCTCCGGACCGACCGCCGACGCTTCCTGCTCGTCGCCCAGGAGTGCCTGTGGGAGTGGGGGCTGCTGGCCCTCGTGCAGCACGTCCGTGACAACGACCGGCGGCGCAGCGCGGTCGCCGTCGTCCGCATGGCGGGCTACCTGCTGGGGTTCGCCCGTGCCGTCGTCGTACCCCTCGAGGCGGGTCACTTCAGGCCGCGGCGGCGCGCTTAGAGGACGAGGGTCCGCGCCCGCACCGACCCCCTGGCCAGCGCTCCGGTCTCGACAAGGTCGCGGCGCAGAAGGACCGGCGCCGCGGCCAGGCGAGCGCGACGACCGCCCGGGCGGCCGAGCTGCCGCAGACCGGTGATGCGAGCGAGGTACGGCAGCGCCAGCAGCGCCGGGCGCGGGTCACGCAGCACCAGAGCTGCCGCGGCGCCGGTGCCGGCCATCCAGAGGCCGGCCCGCCGCCGTCCCAGCAGCAAGCCGTGCCAGAGGAAGGTCTCGCGGAGCTCAGGCACCCGCTGGACGAGCACCGGGAAGGCGGCGGCGAGCGCCGCCCGGCGCACCAGAAGGTCCGGGTCGGGGGCGAAGACCTCGTGCTCGACCACAGCGTGCACTGCGAAGCGACTGGCGGCACCGGCGCGCTTGACCCGCCAGCCGAGCTCGGTGTCCTCACCGAAGGGCAGGTGGCCCCATCTCGGCCCGAGGGTGGCCGCCACCTCGTCGGCGAACCGCAGGTCGAACGGGCCCTCGGGCGGGACCGGCCCGGCGGCCTCCAGGGCGGCCCGGGTGTAGGCGATGTTGCAGGTCTCGTAGAGGCCGAACTCGGCCGGCGTCCACTGGGTCCGCGAGAGCGCCGCCAGTGGCTGCGCCGGGTCAGCCGTCGTGCGCCCCTGGACCAGGCCGACCCCCTCGCGAAAGCCCGCGACGAGCCCCTCGAGCCACGCCGGCCGCGGGCGGCAGTCGTCGTCGGTGAACACGACCACCTGGCCGCTGCTCATGGCGGTCGCGAGGTTGCGCCCCTCGGCGACGGGCAGGTTGGCGTCTCGCCTGAGGACGCGCAGCCCGGCCGGCACGCCCCGGGAGAGCCGGTCCGCGAGCAGCGTGGAGGTGCCGTCCGAGCTGCCGTTGTCGACGACCAGGACCTCGTCCGGCGGCAGCGTCTGGCCTGCCAGCGCGTCGAGGGTCCGGTCCAGCAGGTCGTGCCGGTCGTGCGTCACGAGGACCACGCTTGTCGTGGGCCGGTGGTCCAGAGGCGCTGGCACGGAAGGGATCTCGCTGCCCCGGGCGCCGGCTGACAGGGCGAGCCAGAGCTGCTCCATGTCGGCCGTGCGGGAACCGAGCTCGAAGCACCTCGACACGTGGGACCGCCCGGCCCGGCCCATCCTCGGCCACTGCTCGGGGGAGGCCAGCAGCTGGTCGAGGGCCTCGACCAGGCCGTTGACGATGTCGCCGTCCTCGGGGACGAGCAGGGCGCCGGCCGGGCTGACCGCTTCGGGGATGCCCCCGTGCGCCGTGGTGACCAGCGGCACGCCGCACGCCTGCGCTTCGAGGTTCACGAGCCCCAGCGACTCGGCATCGCCGTCGGTGGCGGTACGGCTGGCCGTGACCGCCAGGTCGGTGCTCTCGAGCGCCTCCCGCACCGCGCCCGGCCGTCGGCCGTCGACGACCTCCGCCGGCAGCGCGAGCGCCGCCAGCAGGGCTCGCAATTCGGCCTCGAGGGGCCCGTGCCCGACGAAGCGCGCGCACAGCGGGGTCCGGGCGTGGACGACGGCCAGCGCGCGCGCGACGTCGAGCACGCCCTTCTTCTCGGCGAACCGGCCCGCGAACGTCACCACAGGTGGCCCCGCCGGGGCCGTCCGCTCCCGGAACGCCAGCCGTTCGAGGTCCAGGCCGCTCGGCACCACACGGACGACCCGCGGGTCGACTCCACCGCCCACCGCGTGGTCGGCCAGGAACTGCGACGGGGTGACGACGAGGTCCGCCGCACGCAGGGCCTCGAGAAGGTCGGAGTCGCCGCGCCGCGCCGCGACGAGTAGGTCCCAGCCGTGCAGCGAGACCGCGAACGGCCGACCGAGCCGGCGCGCCGCTCGCCAGGTGGGCTGGGCAGCCATGCCGAAGTGGGCGTGCAGCACCTGGGCCCGCTCCAGGACCGCGAGACCGGCCACCGTGGCGTGCACCGGCACGCCGCGCAGGGCGCGGTAACCGGCAGGAGGCGGCTCGGCCCCGACGGCCGGGTCGGGCGTCACGGCCCCGGCGCACGCGGACAGGTCGTGGACCCGCCCGGGCCAGGCGGCCGCAGCGCTGCCCGGCACGCGGTTCTGGGCGGCGACGACGGCGCGCGTCGAGGTCGTCGAGCGGATCAGGTCGTGGACGAATCCCTCACTCGGGCGGCCCCAGTGCTCGACGACGTGCAGGACGGCCGGTCGTCGCACGCGTCGTCCTCCGGGGCGCC
Organism: Mycobacteriales bacterium; assembly: GCA_049694795.1. Lineage (GTDB taxonomy): Bacteria > Actinomycetota > Actinomycetes > Mycobacteriales > SCTD01 > RYN-111. Next base: position 1,551 of record JBAVRG010000019.1, on the reverse strand, counting down.
GAGAAGATGCGACACTATCGCACCGAAGCGGGCAGCCGGTGCTGCGAGGCCCCGCGGGAAGCGGCGGTGGAGGGGGCATGCGGGTCGCGCTGACGTCGGTCCACTCCTGGCCCGACGTGCGCCGCGGTGGCGAGCGCTACGTGCACGAGCTGTCCGCCGCCCTGTGCCGGGCCGGTCACGAGGTCGAGCTGCTCTCGACCGGGTCCCAGCCGGGTCGGGACCGAGTGCTCGACGTCCCTGTGCGGCGCCTACCCGTCCGGCAGGCGCCGACCCGGCTGTTCCCTCCTCCGTGGTCGCACCTCGCGCCCGAGGCGGCCTTCGGTGCCCAGGCTGCCGCCCACCTGCTGCCCAGGGCTCTCGCCGGGCGGATCGACGTCTGGCACGCGACCTCGACGGGCGACGCGGCCGCCGCGGCTACGGCGGGGCTGTTGCGGGACGGGCTGGCCACCGTGTTCACCGACCACGGCTTCCCGGCCCGCATCTCCCGGGACGCCCGCCCGGACCGGGCGCTCCACCGCCACGTCGTCCGGCGGATCGGCGCTTACGTCTGCGTGTCCCGTGCAGCGGCGCAATACCTGGCCGCCGACTACGGCCGCGCCGCCGAGGTCGTGTCGCCCGGCGTCAGGCTGTCGGCTCACCGGTCTGCCGACCGGCGCCACCCGCACCCCGTCCTGCTGTACGCCGGAAGCCTGGTGGAGGCGCGCAAGGGCCTGCCGCTGCTGCTGCAGGCAGTGGCGCTGCTGCGCGCTGGCGTGCCGGACGCCGAGCTCTGGCTGCTCGGCCAGGGTGACGCGGGTCCGCTGCTGGCGGCAGCACCCGCGGCAGCCCGGGCGGCGGTGACCCGGTGCGGGCCGCTCCCCGACGACGAGCTCCGCGAGGCTTACGCCCGCGCGTGGGTGACGGTGCTGCCGTCGCGGGCCGAGTCGTTCGGGATGACGGTGGTCGAGTCGCTGGCCAGCGGCACGCCCGCGGTGGTCCTGGCCGACGGGGGCGGCCCCGCGGAGATCGTGGACGACGTCGGGCTCGGACGTCGGGCGGCGGCGACGGCCGAGGACCTGGCCCGCGCCTGCGCGGAGAGCCTCGACCTGGCGCAGCGACCCGGCACGGCTGCGCTGTGCCGCGAGAGGGCCAGCGCCTACGACTGGGACAGCGCCGTCGTACCGGCGTTGGAGCGCGTCTACGCGCAGGCCCGCCGGTGACGGTCTCGGTGTCGGTGTGCGTCGTCGTCAAGGACCGCCGGGAGCTGATGCTGCGTTGCCTCGAGGCAGTGCTCGCTCAGGAGCCGGCTCCGTGCGAGGTCGTCGTGGTGGACAACGGGAGCACCGACGGGACGCTGGAAGCCTTGCAGGACAGGGCGTCCCGTGACCCGCGGGTGGTGGTCGTGTCAGACCCGCGCAGCCTCGGTGCGGCGCGCAACACCGCAGCCCGCACGGCGCGCAGCGAGGTGGTCGCCTTCACCGACAGCGACTGCGCACCGCGGCCGGGCTGGCTGGCGGCTGCGACGGCAGCCATGACCGAGGGCGTCGGCGTGGTGCAGGGACGGACCGTCCC
>JBAVRG010000018.1:0-2823 GCA_049694795.1 Mycobacteriales bacterium | reverse complement strand
GGTGAGGCGAGCACCCCGTCGAGCCGCACCAGCCGCACGCCGTCGGACCCGAGCCAGCGCAGCACGCAGGCGACCTCCTCGGAGGTGGCGGCGGGCAGCGGGCCCGGGCCCGGCAGCACCGTCTCCGCGGTGGCCACCAGCGCATCGACGTACGGCGCGGGGTGCGCGCCCCGGGGGACGACCCCCGCTCCCGCCAGCCGCCCGTGCCGGACCACGACGAGCTCCCAGCCCAGGTCCGTCGTGGGTCGCGCGGCGACCAGCTCGGGCACCGCGGTCAGGGCGACGGTCTGCTGCAGCGTGGCGACGGCGCGCACGAGGGCGACCAGCCGGTCGCGCTGGAAGGCCGCGTCCTCGAACCGCTCCGCCGCCGCCAGCTCGGCGATCCGGCCCTGCAGGACCGCCACCACCGCCGACGGGTCCGACCGCACCAGGGTGCGGAAGGCGTCCGCGTGCCGGGCGTAGAGCTCGACCGCCTCGCCGAGCTCCGGCCCGAGGCAGGGCGCGCCGCAGCGCCCCATCTCGGCGAGGACGCACGCGCTGGACGGGGTGCGGACCGACAGCCGCTTCGAGCACTGCCGCAACGGGATGGCTTCGTGCACCGCGGCCATCGCGAGCTCGGCGGTCCGCGCCGACGAGAACGGCCCGAGGTAGGTGGCTCCGTCGTCCAGCACCCGCCGTACCAGGGAGAGCCGGGGGAAGGGCTCGACGGTGAGCTTCACCCACGACGCCCGCTCCGGGAACTTCGAGCGCCGGTTGTAGCGCGGCCGGTGCTCGGCGATGAGCCGCAGCTCGCGGACCTCGGCCTCGAGCTCGGTGGCGCAGACCACCGGGTCGACCCGCTCGGCGATCCCGACCATCTCGGCCATCCGGGTGCGGGTCTCGGAGGCCGTGAAGTAGGTGCGCACGCGCGAGCGCAGGTCGCGGGACTTGCCGACGTACAGGACCCGGCCCTGGCCGTCCCGGAACAGGTAGACCCCCGGTGCGTGCGGCAGGGCGTCGGCGAGGTGCCGCTTGCGGCGCTGCTGGGGGGTGACCTGCGCGGAGAAGCTCGCGAGCTCCTCGAGCGAGTGCACGCCGAGGTTGCCGAGCCGACCGATGAGGCCGTGCAGCACGTCGACGGTGGCGCGCGCGTCGTGCAGCGCCCGGTGGTCGGGTGTCGTGCCGGTGCGGAACAGCCGGGCCAGCGAGGAGAGCTTGCAGTCGGGCGCCTCGTCTCGGGTCAGCACCCGGCGCGCGAGCCGCGCGGTGTCGAGGGACTCGAAGCCGGGCCAGGCCAGCGCCAGCGACGCGCAACCGGCCTTGAGGAAGCCCAGGTCGAACGGCGCGTTGTGCGCCACCAGGACCGTCCCGCGGGCGAACTCCAGGAACGCCGGGAGCGCCTCCGCCAGTCGCGGGGCGCCCGCGACCATCGCGTCGGTGATGCCGGTGAGCACCGCGATGAACGGGGGGATCGCCTGCGCCGGGTTGACGAGGGTCTGGAACTCGCCGAGCACCTCGCCGCCGCGCACCTTGACCGCCCCGATCTCGGTGATCGCGCAGTCGCGTGCCGAGCCGCCGGTGGTCTCCAGGTCGACCACGACGAAGGTGGTGTCCCGCAGCGGGGTCCCCAGCTCGTCGAGACTCATCTGGGAGCTCGTCTGCAGCACGTCGCCGACGCTAGGCGGGGCCTCTGACAACGTTCGGCAAGCAGGCGTGCGACGCGCCGCATAGGGTCGGCGGCAAGGAGGTCCGATGCGGCAGCGGCTGGCGGCGACGGCCATCGCCGTGCTCGCGCTCGCCACCCTGACGACGGGCGTGGTGCGCGCCAGCAGCGACGGCCCCACCTCGGTCCGCACCGTCGACGAGGACGTCACCGTCCCGGGCGGCCCCACCTCGCCCGGTGACGTGCGGCTGCGGACGACGCTGTACCTGCCGAGCGGCAAGGGGCGGCACCCGGCCGTGATCGTGTCGCCCGGCTTCGGCCAGACCAAGGACGCCGTCGCGCGTAACGCCCGGGACCTCGCCCGGCACGGCTTCGTCGCGCTCGCCTGGACGATGCGCGGCTTCAACCCGCTCGCCGTCGACGGCGGCCGCATCGCGCTCGACGCGCCGGACACCGAGGTGGCCGACCTGAGCCGGCTCATCGACCGGCTCGCCACCCGTCCCGACGTGCTGCTCGACGGCCCCGGCGACCCCCGGGTCGGCCTCAGCGGCCAGTCCTACGGCGGCGGGATCAGCCTCATGGGCGCCGCCTACGACCACCGGGTCGACGCGATCGTCCCCGTCATCACCTGGAACAGCCTCGCGAGCTCCTTGCTGCCCGGCGGGGTCTTCAAGGCGCAGTACGCCTCGGTTTTCTTCGCCGGCGCGGCCTCCGGCGGCTGCGTGCGCTTCGCGCAGCGGGTCTGCGACGCCTACACCCACATCGCCCAGACCGGTACGGCGAGCGCAGCCGACCTCGCTCTGCTGCGGTGGTCGAGCCCGCCCACCGACCGGATCGCGGCGCCGACCCTGCTGATCCAGGGCGAGGACGACACGCTGTTCCCGCTGTCGGAGTCGCTGCGCACGGCGACCGCGCTGCAGGCCCGTGGGGTGCCGGTGCACCTGGCCTGGGTCAAGGGCGGGCACGACAGCCCGTTCGGCACCAAGGGCGACGCCCGGATCCGGGCGATGACGGCGACCTGGTTCGAGCGGTGGCTGGGCAAGGACACCTCGGTGCGCACCGGGCCGGTGTTCCGGTGGGACCGGTCGGCGGGCGACGGCGGCAGCGCGCGGTCGCTGCCGCCCCTCGACGCGCCCGGCACGGTCCCGCTGCAGAGCGGCGGCTCGCGCACGGTGAGCAAC
>JBAVRG010000017.1:0-8597 GCA_049694795.1 Mycobacteriales bacterium | reverse complement strand
GAACGGCAAGGGCCGGCTCGAGATCGAGCTGACCGTCGAGCGTGGCCGCGGCTACGTCTCCGCCGTGCAGAACAAGCAGGCCGGCCAGGAGATCGGGCGCATCCCGGTCGACTCGATCTACAGCCCGGTCCTCAAGGTGACCTACAAGGTCGAGGCCACCCGTGTCGAGCAGCGCACCGACTTCGACAAGCTGATCCTCGACGTCGAGACCAAGAACTCCATGACCCCGCGCGACGCGGTCGCCAGCGCCGGCAAGACGCTGGTCGGCCTGTTCGGCCTGGCGCAGGAGCTCAACGAGGAGGCCGAGGGCATCGACATCGGCCCGTCGCCGACGGACGCCGCCCTGGCCGCCGACCTGGCGCTGCCGATCGAGGAGATGGACCTCACCGTCCGCTCCTACAACTGCCTCAAGCGCGAGGGCATCCACACCGTCGGCGAGCTCGTCTCGCGGTCGGAGGCGGACCTGCTGGACATCCGCAACTTCGGCAGCAAGTCCATCGACGAGGTGAAGGTCAAGCTGCACCAGATGGGCCTGGGCCTCAAGGACAGCCCGCCCGGGTTCGACCCGTCGCAGGTCGCGCACAGCTTCGGCACCGACGACTACGTCCCGTTCAGCGAGGGCGAGGCCGAGACCGGTGGCGACGACGAGGCCGGCGGCAGCTGGGCCGAGACCGAGCAGCTCTAGCCAGACCCGGTACGGCGACCCGCCCGGGTCGCCGTACCGGTTGCAGGACCCGCACCACCACCCGCACGACAGCAGACAGGGACACCGCGACCGCGGTACCGCCCCCACGGGAGACACCCTCTCCCCGCCTCTGACAGGAGTACGTGATGCCCACGCCCACCAAGGGCCCCCGCATGGGTGGCAGCCCCGCGCACGAGCGCCTCATGCTGGCCAACCTGGCCACCGCGCTGCTCGAGCACGGCCGGATCACCACGACGGAGTCCAAGGCCAAGCGCCTTCGCCCGTACGTCGAGAAGCTCATCACCTTCGGCAAGCGCGGTGACCTGCACGCGCGCCGGCAGGTCCTGAAGGTCATCCGTGACAAGGGCGTCGTGCACACCCTGTTCGACGAGATCGGCCCGCGCTACGAGAACCGTCCCGGCGGCTACACCCGCATCGTCAAGCTCGGCCCGCGCAAGGGCGACAACGCCCCGATGGCCCTCATCGAGCTCGTCGAGGCCCTGACGGTCGCCCAGCAGGCGGTCGGCGAGGCCGAGCGCGCCCGTGGCACCAAGACCGCGCCGAAGAAGGCCCCGACCGGTGCCACCAAGGAGGCCGCCGAGGAGCTCGCTGCCGAGTCCCCGACCGCCGCTGCCGTGGCCGCCGAGGCCGCTGCTGCCGAGGAGGCCGCCGAGGTGGCCACCGAGGCCCCCGAGGTCGCCGAGGCCGTGCAGGGCGACCTGCTCGCCGAGGACACCGCAGAGCAGGCCGCTGAGGCCGCTGAGGACGAGGTGCCCGCTGCCGAGGAGGCCGCTCCGGCCGCCGAGCCTGAGGGCGACAAGTAGCACTCCCGCCTGACGAGCCCGCCCTCCCTTCCGGGGAGGGCGGGCTCGCGGCTTTCCCGGTCCGGGTCCGGCTGGACCTGGCGTACGACGGGACCGGCTTCGCGGGCTGGGCCTTCCAGCACGACCAGCGCACCGTGCAGGGCGAGCTGGAGCGCACGCTGGCCACGATCGCGCGTCGTGACGACCTGCCGCGGGTCACGGTCGCCGGCCGCACCGACGCGGGCGTGCACGCCCGGGGGCAGGTCGTGCACGTGGACCTGCCGCAGGAACTGGCAGACGACCGGCTGCTGCTGCGCCGGCTGAACGGCCTGCTGCCGGCCGACGTCCGCGTACGCCGGGTGCGGACCGCACCGGCGGGCTTCGACGCCCGCTTCTCGGCCCTGTCACGCACCTACCGCTACCGGGTGGCGGACGCCCCTGAGGTCGTGGACCCGCTGCGACGGCTCGACACCCTCACCTGGCCGCGAGCTCTCGACGTACCGGCGATGCAGGAGGCGGCCGACGGGCTGCTCGGGCTGCGTGACTTCGCGGCGTACTGCAAGCGCAGGGAGGGTGCGACGACGCTGCGCACCCTGCTGCGGCTGGACTGGGCGCGCGCCGCGGACGGTGTGCTGGAGGCGGTCGTGCAGGCGGACGCGTTCTGCCACTCCATGGTGCGCTCGCTGGTGGGTGCGCTGCTCGCCGTGGGGGAGGGCCGCCGGCCGGTCGACTGGCCCGGCTCGCTGCTCGCCCTGGACGCCCGCGCCACCGCCGTCGTGGTCGCCCCCGCGCACGGCCTGACGCTCGAGGCGGTGGAGTACCCGCCCGACGACCAGCTCGCGAGCCGTCAGGCGGTCACCCGCAACCTGCGCTGCTGACCTCGCCTGCGGCGCACGCGCGGAAAGCGGTCGCTCGCCGGCCGTCGGCTCCTCGACAATGGCCAGATGGGGTACGTCGACGCGCAGGCACTCAGCTACGTCCTGCCGGACGGGCGGGTGCTGTTCGCGGAGGCGAGCTTCCGGGTCGGTGACGGCACCAAGACCGCGCTGGTCGGCGCCAACGGCACCGGCAAGACCACGCTGCTGCGCATCATCGCCGGGGACCTGCAGCCGAGCAGCGGGACGGTCGCGCGCGACGGGGGCCTGGGCGTGATGCGCCAGTTCATCGGGTCGATCCGCGACGACAGCGAGGTCCGGGACCTGCTGCTGGACCTGTCGCCGCCCGGGCTGCGCGAGGCCGGCCGGGCCCTGGAGGCCGCCGAGCTCGCGATGATGGAGCACGACGACGAGAAGACCCAGATGCGCTACGCGCAGGCCCTGGCCGACTGGGGCGACGCACACGGCTACGACGCCGAGGTCCAGTGGGACGTCTGCACCACGGCCGCCCTCGGGATGCCGTACGACACGTGCATGTACCGCAAGCTGCACACCCTCTCCGGCGGGGAGCAGAAGCGGCTCGCGCTCGAGGCGCTGCTGCGCGGCCCCGACCAGGTGCTGCTGCTCGACGAGCCCGACAACTACCTCGACGTGCCGGGCAAGCGCTGGCTGGAGGCGGCGCTCGCCGAGTCGCCCAAGACCGTGCTGTTCGTCAGTCACGACCGCGAGCTGCTCGCCAACGTCGCCACCCGGGTGGTCACGGTCGAGGCGCACGGCACCTGGGTCCACGGCGGCGGCTTCTCGACCTACCACGAGGCGCGGGCGGCCCGGCGCGAGCGGCTGGAGGAGCTGCACAAGCGCTGGGACGAGGAGCACGCCCGGCTCAAGCAGCTGGTCGTCACGCTCCGGGAGCAGGCCAAGATCAGCCCGGACATGGCGAGCCGCTACCGCGCGATGCAGACGCGGCTGGAGAAGTTCGTGGCGGTCGGGCCGCCGCCTGAGCAGGTCGTCGACCAGAAGGTCAGCATGCGGCTGCGCGGCGGCCGCACCGGCGTGCGCGCGATCACCTGCGAGCGGCTCGAGCTGACCGGGCTGATGAAGCCGTTCGACCTCGAGGTCTTCTACGGCGAGCGGGTGGCGGTGCTGGGCTCCAACGGCAGCGGGAAGTCGCACTTCCTGCGGCTGCTCGCCGGCCAGGACGTCGCGCACACCGGTGTCGTCCGGCTCGGTGCCCGGGTGGTGGCCGGCTGGTTCGCGCAGACGCACGACCAGCCGGAGCTGCACGGCAGGACGCTGGTCGAGGTGCTGCACCGCGGGGACGACCGCCGGCGCGGCCTGGAGCGCGGCGGCGCGATCGGCGCGCTGCGCCGCTACGAGCTGCAGGACCAGGCGGACCAGCGCTTCGAGTCGCTCTCGGGGGGCCAGCAGGCCCGCTTCCAGGTGCTGCTGCTCGAGCTCGGCGGGGCCACGCTGCTGCTGCTCGACGAGCCCACCGACAACCTCGACCTCGCGTCCGCGGAGGCGCTCGAGGAGGGCCTCGAGGGCTTCGACGGCACGGTGCTGGCGGTGACCCACGACCGCTGGTTCGCCCGCGGCTTCGACCGCTTCCTGGTCTTCGGCTCCTCGGGAGAGGTGTACGAGGCGCCGGAGCCGGTGTGGGACGAGGGGAGGGTCGTCCGTGCGCGTTGAGGTGCTGGCCCCCGAGGACTGGCGGGTCTGGCGCGACCTGCGCCTGGAGGGGCTCGCCGACACCCCGATCGGCTTCGGCGAGCTGCACGCCGACGCGGTGCTGCGCTCCGACGAGGACTGGCAGGCGGCGATGCGCAGGCCGGGCGTCCGCGTGATGGCGTACGGCGGGAGCGGGTCGCTTGGGATGGCCGGTGGCTTCCTGGGACCCGACGGCGCCCCGCTTCTGTTCGGGGTCTACGTCCGGCCGTCCGCACGCGGTGCAGGCGTGCTCGCCGCTCTGGTGGAGGTCGTGGCCGGCTGGGCGGCGCCCGATCCCCTGCTGCTCGACGTGCACGAGGACAACGCACGTGCCCGCAGGGCCTACGCCAAGCTCGGCTTCGTCGAGACCGGTGAGCGGCGGCCCGGTGCCGGGATCGACGGGCGCGACCTGCTCCGCATGCGGGCGCACGGGCCGCTCTTTGCAGGGCGGGACGGCTCTCGGGTACTGTGACGGGCTGTTGCGCGGCGCGCCTGTTTGACGTGCGCCCCACACTCCGGTCGTCGAGAGAAGAGCAGAAGTGCGCACGTACCAGCCCAAGCCGTCTGACGTGACCCGCCAGTGGCACGTCATCGACGCGAGCGACATCGTGCTCGGTCGTCTGGCGAGCCAGACCGCCCGCCTGCTCCGCGGCAAGCACAAGCCGATGTACGCGCCGCACCTGGACACCGGTGACTTCGTCGTCATCATCAACGCCGGCAAGGTCGTCATGACCGGCAACAAGGCCGCGCAGTCGCGCGTGCACCGCCACTCCGGCTTCCCGGGTGGTCTCACCAGCACGTCCTACGCCGAGGTCCTCGCGACCCGCCCCGAGCGGATCATCGAGAAGGCCGTCAAGGGCATGCTTCCCCACAACACGCTGGGCCGTCAGATGCTGAGCAAGCTCAAGGTCTACGCCGGCCCGACCCACCCCCACCAGGCCCAGGCGCCGGTGCCCTTCGAGATCACGCAGGTGTCGCAGTGACCGAGCTCATCCAGACCGTCGGCCGCCGCAAGGAGGCGATCGTCCGCGTCCGCCTCGTGCCCGGCACCGGCCAGTACAAGCTGAACGGCCGCACCCTCGAGGACTACTTCCCGAACAAGGTGCACCAGCAGGCCATCAACGAGCCGTTCATGACGCTCGAGAAGACCGAGCAGTACGACGTCATCGCCCGCCTCGGCGGCGGCGGCATCTCCGGTCAGGCGGGCGCCCTGCGCCTTGCCATCGCGCGCGCCCTCATCGAGGTCGACGCCGAGGACCGCCCCGCCCTCAAGAAGGAGGGCTTCCTGACCCGCGACGCGCGGATCAAGGAGCGCAAGAAGTACGGCCTCAAGAAGGCCCGCAAGGCGCCGCAGTACAGCAAGCGCTAGTCGTTCTTCTACCGTCGAGGCGGTCCCGCACGTCTGGGGGCCGCCTCGCGGCATGTCTGGAGGTCTGTGTGGCTCGGCTGTTCGGCACCGACGGCGTTCGTGGGCTCGCCGGGGGTGAGGTCCTGACCGCCGAGCTCACCCTGCGGCTGGCCGCGGCGGCCGCCCTGGAGCTGCTCGCCGAGCCGCTCGCCCGAGGCAGCCGGCCGGTGGTGGTCATCGGCCGCGACACCCGCCCGTCCGGCCCGATGCTGGAGGCGGCGGCGTTCGCCGGCTTCACCTCGGTCGGGTGCGACGTCGTACGGCTGGGGGTCGTGCCCACGCCTGCGGTCGCCTACGAGGTGCAGCGCGGCGCATCGCTGGGACTGATGGTGAGCGCCTCCCACAACCCCGCTGCCGACAACGGGCTGAAGCTCTTCGGGGTGGGGGGCGGCAAGCTCACCGACGCCGACGAGGACGCCATCGAGGCCCGTCTCGCCGGCGACCTGCCGCCCGTCAGCGGCGCCGCCGTCGGGGTGGGCGTGACGGACCGGTGCCCACCGGGCGGTGACCCGACGTACGCCGAGCACCTGCTCGCGACCGTCGGCAGCCTCGAGGGGCTGCACGTCGTGGTCGACGGCGCGCAGGGCGCCGCGTCCGTGCTCGCGCCCGAGGTGTACCGCAAGGCCGGGGCCACCGTCACCGCCCTGCACTGCGACGGCGCCGGCGACCGCATCAACGACGGCTGCGGCGCCACCCACCCGGAGTCGCTGGCCGCCGCGGTCGTGGAGCAGGGCGCCGACCTCGGCATCGCGCACGACGGCGACGCCGACCGCTGCATCGTGGTCGACGGGTCCGGCCGGGTCCTCAACGGCGACCAGGTCCTCGGTCTGCTGGCGCTGGCGCGCAAGGACGCCGGGCTGCCGGGCAGCGACGTCCTGGTGGCCACCGTGATGAGCAACCAGGGCCTCGCCGTCGCGATGGCCGCAGCCGGCATCGCGCTGGTGCGCACGGCGGTCGGTGACCGCTACGTCCTCGAGGCGATGCTTGGCGGTGGCCACCGCCTGGGTGGCGAGCAGAGCGGCCACGTCGTGATGCTCGACCACGCCACCACCGGCGACGGGCTGCTCACGGCGCTGCAGGTCATGGACCGGGTCGCGCGCACCGGCCGGCCGGTGGCGGAGCTGGCGGACGCCGTGACCCTGCTGCCGCAGGTGCTCGTGAACGTCCGGGCCGACCGCTCCCGGGCCTCGGCGCCGGACGTGCTCGAGGCCGTGGCGCGCGAGGAGGAGTCCCTGGGTGACACCGGCCGGGTGCTGCTGCGGCCCTCGGGCACCGAGGCGCTGGTGCGCGTGATGGTCGAGGCGCCCACCCAGGAGCAGGCCGACCAGGTCGCCCACCGCCTCGCAGAGGTCGTCGGCAGGTAGGTGCAGGACTTGCGGCAGCTGTACCTGGTCACGCACCCGGAGGCGACGCATCACCTCGCAGGGCTGACCGTCAGCTGCCGGTGACGGCCCGGTGGGCGTCGGTGAGGACCTCCTCGACCTCGGTCCAGTCCGGGTCGCCGTCGAGCCGGATGCCGACCCAGCCGCGGCCGCCGACGTAGGGAGGCCGGAAGTACCGGTCCGAGGTCGCCACCAGCTCCTCCTGAGCGCCCGGTAGCGCGGCGCACCAGAGATGGGGGAACTGGTGGTCGTGGTGGCCGTCCGGCCAGAGCATGACGAGCTGCTTGCCTGCGAAGAAGGCCGGCGAGCCTCGGCTCGGCCGCTCGGTCACGTCCGGCAGGGCGAGGCAGATCGCGCGGACCCGCTCCTCCACGTCGCGTGCCGGCACCAGGCGAAGGTACGCCGCGGCTGCGGGCATGCCGAAGTCCCGGGACCGTCGTGGTTCCCGGGTGCTCAGGCGATGCAGGGGCGGGGGCGGGGCGTCAGTAGCCCTTGGGTCGTCGGTGGAAGACGTGGCCGCCGCGGCTGATCCACACGATCGTGCCGTCGGGGCTTTGAGGACGGTGAACAGGCCGCTGTGCTTGGCGCGGTGGTGGTGCCGGCACAGGCACTGCATGTTCTCGGCGCAGGTGCCGCCGTCCGGCCACGGGTCGCGGTGGTCCTTGTCGGTGCGGGCGGCGCGCCGGCGGCAGCCGGGGAACACGCAGGTCCGGTCGCGGGCCTGCAGGAACCGGATCAGCCGGGGGCTGGGCCGGTAGCCGCGGCAGGCGAGGTCGCGGATGACGGGCTGCTGCCGCATCGCCTCGGCAGCCCGGGCCAGGAACGGGTCGACGGTGATCAGGCAGGGAGCTTTTGCCATGAGGACCTTCGGCCGCGCCGCGGGCTCCTCGACCTCCGGTTCCTCGGTGCGGACCCGGTCGGCGCGGACCGGGTCGTTCACCGCGACGACCTGCCCCTCGGTGCCGACGGTGACATGCGTGAACGCCCCGGCCTGCTCGGCGAGCTCGCGCGCCGAGGCGGGGTTGATAGGTCCCCAGCCGACGATCTGTCCGCACTCGGCGTCCGAGCCCTCCAGCACGGACAGCGGGGTGATGACGTGCACGTCGTACCGGGGCACGGGCCGGCCGGCCAGGGTGCCGTCGGTGAGCAGCGCGAGCGCGACGTCGCACATCAGCTGCTCCATGCTCCGCTCGTCCCCGGTGGCCTTGAGCGCCCGGGCCTCCGCGGTCACGCGGGCCTCCGCGCGGGCAACTTGCTCGAGAGGGGCCTGCAGCCACATCCCGCCCTGCTCGTCAGCGAGCGGGTAGAACGACGCCCGCCGCTCGAGGCTCTTCTCCTTCTTGCGCCGCTCAGCGGCCTGCGGGTCCATGGTGAGGACCAGCCGCCGGACCTGCTGCGCCCACTCACCCGGCGTCGCGCCGTCATACCGGGCCAGGGCGATCAGCGTGATGGCCTGCCGCTGCTCCAGCGTCAGGTCCACCTCGCCCAGGACCCGCATGAACGCCTTCAGGTGCCGCACCGAGATCTTCCCGGCCTCAACCGCCTCGACCAGGCCGGGCAGGGCGGCGATCTCGCCGTACTCCCACACCATCATCCGACCGGTGGTCGGCGACACGTTCAGCATCAGCGCCAGCTCGTCACCGGCGAAGTCCCGGTCCGACGCGCTGAGCCGGGCGGTGGCAGCGACGACATCCCGCAGCTGCCCGCACCACGCCTCATCGGCCATCCGCTGCCACT
>JBAVRG010000016.1:0-1534 GCA_049694795.1 Mycobacteriales bacterium | reverse complement strand
GCGCGCAGCCCGTCGGCCGTCCCGAGCGCGGCCCCGACCGGGGGCACGGCCCGCCAGAAGGCCACCGCCCGGGAGGGCGCGAGGCGGGCCCGGGTGAGGACGGCCACCGGTCCGTCGTACCGGGAGGGGGTGGGCGCGCCGAAAGGCGCCCTGCGGCTCCACCGGCCGCGGCTGCTCAGAGGCACCAGGTCGACCCGCCAGCTCTCCTCCGCGACGCGGGCCCAGCGGTCGGCCACCGGGTCCGGTCCGGGCCGGCTCCACACCGTGAGCTTGGCCCAGCGGGTCGGGTCGGCCTGGTGCGGCAGGAAGCCGCGTCCGGTGCCGAGCAGCTTGCAGAACCTCACTCCCGCAGTACGTCGGGCAGGACCCCGGTCGAGGGCGGTCCGCGCCACCGCGACGGGCACCCGGCCGGGTGAGACGCGCCACACGTGCAGCGTCACGAGCGCGGGTACGGGTTCCACGTGCTCAGCCTGTCATGACTCTCCGCGGCACTGCGGGAAGGTCTTGTCGACCTGATTGGTTGGATACCGCCGTGGACCACCAGCAGCTCGCCCTCCAGGCCGGACGCGACCTCGAGGACGCCACGCCGCAGGAGGTCCTGCGCTGGGCGGCGGAGACCTTCGGCTCGCGGTTCGTCGTCTCGTCCTCGATGGGCGACGGCGTGCTCGCCTCCCTGGCCGCCGCTGCCGCCCCAGGGGTCGACGTCGTGTTCCTCGACACCGGCTACCACTTCGCCGAGACGCTGGGCACCCGCGACGCGGTCGCCCAGGTCTACGACGTGCGGGTGCGCACGGTGCTGCCGCTGCTCACCGTCGCCGAGCAGGACGCCGAGCACGGCGCCGAGCTGTGGCGACGCGACCCTGACGCCTGCTGCGCGCTGCGCAAGGTGGAGCCCCTGACCCGCGCGCTCGCGGACTACGACGCCTACGCGTCCGGGATCCGGCGCGACGAGTCGCCGACGCGGGCCGGCACCGCGGTCGTGGAGTGGGACGAGCGGCGGGGCAAGGTCAAGGTCAACCCGATCGCCCGCTGGACCCAGGACGACGTCGACGCCTACGTCGAGGCGAACGGCATCCTGGTCAACCCGCTGGCCCACGACGGCTACCCGTCGATCGGCTGCGCCCCCTGCACCCGGCGGGTGGAGCCGGGCCAGGACCAGCGTGCGGGGCGCTGGGCAGGGTCGGCGAAGACCGAGTGCGGCCTGCACCTCTGACGCCTCGTCACGACGGCGGTGTGCGGTAGAGGTAGTGCGGACGCAGGGGGCTGCCATCGGGGACGCGCGGGTGGTCGAACACCCCCTCGCGGCGCAGGCCGAGTCGTTCCATGACGCGCCAGGACCGCTGGTTGGTCACCGCGGTCATGCTCACGACGCTCGGCTGGTGCTCGAGGCCGACCTCGAGGGCGGCCCGGGCGGCCTCGGTCGCGTAGCCGTGGCCCCAGTACGGCTCGGCCAGCCGCCAGCCCACCTCCAGCGCCGGGCTGAACGGCAGCCCGTGCTGCCACGCCAGCCCCGTGAAGCCGGCGAACACGCCGT
>JBAVRG010000015.1:0-5290 GCA_049694795.1 Mycobacteriales bacterium | reverse complement strand
GCCCCGCGTGCCGGGGCTGCTCCGGCAGCGCGGCGTCCAGGGCCGCCAGCTGGGCGTCGGTGGGGCGGCCGCTGGTCTTGGGCACCTGCGCCACCGGCTCGCCCGTGCCACGGAACACCGACCCGGTCTCGAACAGGGCCACCTCGTGCAGCCCCCGGCCCACGTTGCGCAGGAGTGCCAGGAGCAGGCCCGGGAGCAGGGCCGGGCGCAGCAGCGCCTCCTGCTCCGACAGCGGGTTGAGAAGCCGCGGCGGCGCGTGATGGCCGTGTCCGAGGACCTCGACGAGCGTCTCCGCCACGAACGGCGGCGTCACGACCTCGACGAGCCCCGCTGCGGCCAGCGCCCGGGACGTGGTGCGCCGCAGCCGCTGGCTGTCGGTGAGGCCGCGCCCGGCGGGGGCGGTGGGCAGCGCGACCGGCACGGTGTCGTAGCCCTCGAGCCGGATGACCTCCTCGACGAGCTCGGCGGCGCCAGTGAGGTCCGGGCGCCACGACGGTGGCGTGACGACCAGGACGCCGTCGCCCTCGACGGCGCACCCGACGTCGGCGAGTCGGCGCAGGACGGTGTGGGTGTCGTAGCTGCGGCCGGCGACCCGGCCCGGCAGGTCGACGGGCAGGCGCAGCTGCGGCCGGGGCGCCCGGTCGTCGACGTCGGTGACCGGGCCGGCGGTGGCACCCCCGAGCTCGACCAGCATCCGGACCGCGGCCTGCGCCGCAGCGGGTGCGAGGTCAGGGTCGACGCCGCGCTCGTAGCGCTTGGACGCCTCGCTGGGCAGCCGGTGCCGACGGGCGGTGCGGGTGATGGAGGACGCCTCGAAGTGCGCGGACTCCAGCAGGATCTGGGTGGTGGCGCCGGAGATCTCGGTGGCGGCGCCGCCCATCACGCCCGCGAGCGCGATCGGGCCGCTGTCGTCGGTGATGACCAGGTCGTCGGCGTGCAGCGCGCGGTCCTGCCCGTCCAGCGTCGTGAGCCGCTCCCCCGGACGGGCGCGCCGAACGACCACGGGCCCCTGCAGCGCGGCCAGGTCGAACGCATGCAGGGGCTGACCGAGCTCGAGCATCACGTGGTTGGTCACGTCCACTGCGAGCGAGATCGGGCGCATGCCCGCGAGAACCAGCCTGCGCTGCAGCCAGGGTGGCGACGGCACGTTCGGGTCGACGGCGGTGAGGATGCGGGCGACGTACCGGTCGCAGCCGTTGTCCTCGAGACGGACGTCGTAGCCGCCGCCGGGTTCGGGGGCCGCGAGCAGGGCCGGGTCGTCGAAGGGCAGGCCGAAGGCGGTCGCCGTCTCGCGCGCCACGCCGCGCACCGAGAGCGTGTAGCCCCGGTCGGGGGTGACGGCGATGTCGAGCACCTCGTCGCGCAGCCCGAGCAGCTCCACGACGTCGGCGCCGAGCGGGCTTCCTGCGGGGAGCACCAGGATGCCGGCCGACGCGTCGGCGAGCCCGAGCTCGGCCTCGCTGCAGATCATCCCGTCGGAGGTGCGTCCGTAGGTCTGCCGGCTGGCGATCTGGAACCCACCGGGCAGCGACGCGCCGGGCTCGGCGAACGGGACCAGGTCGCCCGCCTCGAAGTTCGTCGCGCCGCACACGACGTCGCGCACCGCCGTACCGGTGTCGACGTGGCAGAAGCGGATGGGCTTCTTGAAGCCCTCGAGGACCTCGACGTCGAGCACCTTCCCGACGACGACGCCGCTCACGTCGTGGCCGACGCGGTGGACCTGCTCGACCTCGAGCCCGGCCCGGATGAGGGCGTGCGCGACCTCGTCCGCCGACGCGGTGAGCTGCGGCACGAAGGTGCGCAGCCAGGACAGGGGGACGCGCACGTCAGCCCTCCGATCCGAAGGCGAGCGTGAAGCGCTGGTCGCCCTCGTACAGGTCGCGGATGTCGGTGATGCCGTGCCGGAACATCAGGGTGCGGTCCAGCCCCATGCCGAACGCGAAGCCGCTGTAGCGCTCCGGGTCGACACCACAGGCGACGAGCACTGCGGGGTTGACCATGCCGCAGCCACCGACCTCGATCCAGCCCTCGCTGGAGCACACCCGGCACGGCTGAAGGGCAGCGTCGCCCCGGCACTGGAAGCACTGGATGTCGAGCTCGGCGCTCGGCTCGGTGAACGGGAAGTACGACGGACGCAGGCGGCTCGCCAGCTCGGAGCCGAACATCGCCGCGGCGTAGGCCTCGAGCGTGCCCCTCAGGTGGGCCATGGTGATGCCCTCGTCGACGCACAGCCCCTCGACCTGGCCGAAGACCGGGGAGTGCGTGGCGTCGAGCGCGTCGTTGCGGAACACCCGACCGGGGGCCACGACGTAGCAGGGCAGGCCGCGCGCGAGCAGCGAGCGGATCTGCACGGGGCTGGTCTGGGTGCGCAGCACCACCTGCGAGCCCTCCGGCGCGAGCCACAGCGTGTCCTGCATCTCGCGGGCCGGGTGGTCGGCCGGCATGTTGAGGGCGTCGAAGTTGAACCACTCGTGCTCGACCTCGGGCCCCTCGGCGACCTCCCAGCCCATCGCGACGAAGACGTCCGCGATGCGCTCCTGGATCGTCGTGAGCGGGTGCCGGGCGCCGCGCGGGACGGCGCCCGGGAGCAGCGACACGTCGACCCGCTCCTCGACAAGCACCCGCGCGTCGCGCTCGTCCTCGAGGACCACCCGGCGCTGGTCGAACGCCTCCTCGAGGGCACGCCGGACCTCGTTGACCCGCTTGCCGGCGTCGCCCCGGGCAGCGGGCGGCAGCACCCCGATCTCCCGGTTGGCGAGCGACACGTGGGCCTGGCCCCCGAGGTGGGCGGTCTTGGCCTGCGCCAGCTCGTCGAGGGTGCGCGCACCCGCGAAGGCGGCCAGCCCCGACTCGCGGGCGGCCTCCAGCTGCGGTGCGTCGAGCAGGCTGACCTGCTTGGGGTCGTAGTCGGGCGCGGACATGCTGCGTGTGCTCCAGTTCGAGGGGTCGGCGGAAGTCTGTCAGAGGCGCCCGCCGGGCTCCGTCAGGTCTCGTACGGAGCAGCGCCGGCGGGCAGCAGGAATCGGAACCGCGCGCCCCCCGTCGCGCCGCGGCCGACCTCCACGCTGCCTCCGTGGGCCTCGACGAGCCCCTTCACGATGTACAGGCCCAGGCCGGTGCCCCGGCCGCGGTTGCCGCGCCAGAAGCGGGTGAAGACCCTGGCCGCCTTGTCGGGGGCGATGCCCTCGCCCTCGTCCTCCACCGTGACCTCGGCTCCGTCCTCGAAGGGACGGACCCCCACCGTCACGGTGCCCTCGCCGTGCCGCAGGGCGTTCTCGACGAGGTTGCCGATGATCTGGTCGATCTTGTCGGGGTCGGCCCAGATCTCGGGCAGGTCGCCGTCGACCCGCACGACGAAGCGCTCCTCGGGCTCCCCGTCGGCCACCCGGCCGGCCACGGCCTTGCGCACGGCCGTGGGCAGGTCCACGACCTGCTTGCGCATCTCGAGCCGCCCGGCGTCGATGCGGCTCACGTCCAGCAGCTCGGTGAGCAGCCGGGTGACGCGGTCGGCGTCGGCGTTGACGGTCTGCAGCATGAGCTGCTTCTGCTCGTCGTTGAAGCGGTCCCACTTTGCCAGCAGGGTCGCGGTGAAGCCCTTGACGCTGGTGAGGGGCGAGCGCAGCTCGTGGGCCACCGTGGAGACCAGGTCGGCGCGGCTGCGGTCGGTGCGCTCCCGTGCGCGGTTGTCGCGGAGCACGACGACCAGGCGCTGCAGGCGGCGGTGCTCGTCGCGGACGAACGCAGCCGTCACCAGCAGCTCGCGCCCCAGCATCGGCCCGCTGCTGATCTGCAGGCTCCGCTCCGGCTGGCGGGTGCGCGTGTCCAGACCGTCGAAGGGCCGCGTGCACTCCCACCAGCTGCGGCCCTGCTCGTCCGCCAGCGGGAGGACCTCGGCGAGGTCACGTCCGACGAGCGCATCGGCGCTCGTGCCGAGCATCCGCTCGACGGCCGGGTTGGCCAGCACGACCGAGCCGGTGGCGTCCGCGACCAGGACACCGTCGGGGAGGTCGTCATAGGCGGTCTTGTCCAGACCCGCGGTGACGTCCGCAGCGTGGTTCCCAGCCACTGCCCCTCCCTCCGGCACGCCCACTCTAGGCCCGCTGGGCCCGCGCCGACGCGTAGAGACACACCCCGGCCGCCGTGGCGAGGTTGAGCGACTCCGCGCGTCCGTGCAGCGGGATGCGCACCCGGCGGTCCGCGGCCGCGAGCGCGTCGGGCGGCAAGCCGTGCGCCTCGGTGCCGAAGATCCACGCCGTCGGCGCCGCCAGGACCCCGCTGTCGGCGAGGTCGTCGAGGTCGTCCTCGCCCGCACCGCTGGTCGCGAGCACCTGCACCCCGGTACGGCGGAGCGCGGCCAGCACGTCGGGCAGGGGCGCTCCGCTGACGACCGGCAGGTGCCACAGGCTGCCCGCCGTGGCGCGCACGCACTTGCCGTTGTGGGGGTCGACGCTGCTGCCGGACAGCACCACCGCCCCGGCCCCTGCCGCGTCCGAGGTGCGGATCACGGTGCCGGCGTTGCCCGGGTCGGCGACCTCGTGCAGGACGGTGACCAGGCGCGGGCCGCCGGCGAGGGCCGTCCCGAGGTCGACGTCGAGCAGGGGGGCCACACCGACCAGGCCCTGCGGGGTCACGGTCTCGGCGAGAGCCTCGAGCACCTTGGCGTCGACCGGCACGACCTCGACGCCGGCGGCGGCCGCCCGGACGGCCAGCGGGTCGTCGAGGTCGACGGCGTAGAGCTCCTCGAGGGAGCCGGCGGCGAGGGCCTCACGGACGGCTTGCGGCCCCTCGACGACGAACCGGCGCTCGGCCACGCGGGCCGAGCGCCGGTGCAGGCGTCGTACTGCCTGGACCCGCGGCGAGCGGGTCGAGGTGAGCGTCAACTAGGCAGCAGGGGCCGCGTTGACGTCGGCCGGCAGCGCCTTCCTGGCGACCTCGACGAGGGCCGCGAAGGCCGCCTCGTCGTTGACGGCCAGGTCGGCGAGGACCTTGCGGTCCACCTCGACGCCGGCGGCCTTCAGGCCCTGGATGAGCCGGTTGTAGGTCATGCCGTTGAGCCGGGCCGCCGCGTTGATGCGCGTGATCCACAGCTGGCGGAAGTCGCCCTTGCGCTTCTTGCGGTCGCGGTACTCGTAGGTGGCGCTGTGGAGCAGCTGCTCCTTGGCCTTGCGGTACAGCCGGCTGCGCTGACCGCGGTAGCCGCTGGCCTTCTCGAGGACCTCACGACGCTTCTTCTGGGCGTTGACCGCCCTCTTCACGCGTGCCACGGGTGTTCCTGTCTGTCAGCCCGCCC
>JBAVRG010000014.1:0-17448 GCA_049694795.1 Mycobacteriales bacterium | reverse complement strand
GGGGCGGAGCCGCTGCCCGGCTGGCTTGCGCCGCTGCCGGTGGAGGCCCCCGCAGGCCGGGGTGCCTGCGGCGTGCGCAGCTGCGGGGTGCCGCGGCCCACGCTCCGCAGCTGGCGCACCTCCTGCTGCAGGGTGCCGCTCTCGCCAGGGCGGTAGGGGGTCACCCTCCCGTCGGGCCACCAGGCCAGCGCGAGCAGCCCCACCAGGACCGCACCGCCGAGCCCGACCGCCGTACGGCGGGGTGCGGAGCCCTCCGACCACGACCAGGCCTTGCTGCCCGCCGAACGGGCGGCGCGCGTCATGGTGAGGGTGACGCCGATCGCCGGCAGCGCCAGCAGCAGCAGCTGCACCCCGGCCCAGGCCTGGGCGCCGCCCGACTCCGTGGTGAGCTGACCGGCGAGGTGGCTGGCGCTCTCCCAGGTGGTCGCCACGATGCGGGGGAAGGCGAGCAGCACGAAGACGAGGTTGAGCAGGAGCAGAGGGACCACCACCAGCACCCAACCGGTGACGACGCGACGGACCCACGGCTTGAGGACGGCCACCTCCGGCTCGGGCCGGCGGAACGGCAGGGTCGAGCGCAGGACCGGCCCGATCCGCCGGAACAGGTCGGGGACCCCGACGAGGTCCGCGACGACGTAGTAGCCGTCCAGCCGCAGGAACGGGAGCATCTGCTGCAGCACCTGCACCTGCAGCAGGAACATCAGCAGCACGAGGGGCTCGTAGCCGGTGACCGCGTGCACGGCTGCCAGCGCGAGCACTACCAGGCCGTTGACGTAGACGCCACCGAGGTCGGTGCGGAGCCGGCCGCGACGGTCCAGGCGGTAGGCGTCGGTGACGTCGGTGTAGAACGCCGGCCACACGACGTAGATCCCTGCGCCCATCCCGCCGGGACGCGCCCCGCCGTACGCGCACGCGGCCGCGTGGCCGAGCTCGTGCAGCCCTGCGGACACGACCACGACGGCGGCGACGAGCAGGAACACCGCCGGCTGGTGGACGGTGGCACGCAGCCCCTGCCCCAGCCCGTGCACGAAGAACAGCCAGCCGTCGAGCGCCACCAGCCCAGCCACGACCGCGACGACCACCGGCGGCCAGAACAGCGGTCGGGCCACGGCTGCCAGGCGCTGCACCAGGGCCGGCGGGAGCAGCTGTCGACGCAGCTTCAGCCCCAGCAGAGGGTCGGCCTCCGGCACGTCCGGGCTCGACCCGTCACGGGCGGCGAGGATGCCGAGGGGCCTGAGCTTGTCGTCGACCAGGGTGCGGACGTTGTCCGCGCTGACCGTCTTCCCCCACTGGAGGCTCACCCGCTCGGCCACCTGCTCGTAGCTGCTGCCGCCGTCGCACTCCTCCGCGACGAGGTGCAGCAGCCTGCTCAGCTGCACCTGGGTGTGGCCGCGGGCCGCGAGGTACTGCGGCTCGACGTACCCGGTCCCGGCGTACTCACCGAGCAGGTGCACTCCCTCGGCCAGCCGCGGCCGGTCGTCCGCCTCGACCGCCGGGGCTGCCGAGCGGCGCCGGGGGCAGCCGGCGACGACGGTTGCCGCCTCCCGTTCGGGGGCCAGGGTCACGGAGCACTTCTCCTCGGGGAGCGGCTGAGGCGGGGCCCGTCACCGGACCCCGCCTCAGCACGGGACATCAGTTGGACTGGGTGATCGGCGCGTCCTGCGTCGCGCTCGCGTAGGCGGTGCTGTTGTCGGAGGCGACGTTCAGCGCTGCAGCCGCGTTGATCGGAGCCGCGATGTTGCCGTTGATGAGCGACATCTGCTCGCGGTCCGGGAGCTCCTCGCCGTTCTGCTCGGCGAGCTCGTCCGGGGTCAGTCCGTCAGTCATCTCGCTCCCCTAGTTCGACTGGGTGATGGGCGCGGTCTGCGTGGCGTCGGCGTACGCGACCGAGTTGTCGCTCAGCACGTTCGCGGCCACGGCCGCGTTCACCGGCGCCGCGAGGTTGGCGTTGACCAGCGACATCTGCTCGCGGTCGGGCAGCTCCTCGCCGTTCTGCTCGGCGAGCTCCTCCGGGCTCAGGCCCTTGTTGTCAGTCATGTCGTTCTCCTCAGTTGGTCTGGGTGATGGGGGCGGACTGGGTGGCGTCGGCGTAGGCGATCGAGCCGTCCGACAGCACGTTGGCGGCGACCGCCGCGTTGACGGGAACAGCGACGTTCGCGTTCACGAGGGACATCTGCTCGCGGTCGGGCAGCTCCTCGCCGCCCTGCGCCTCGAGCTCCTCCGGGGTCAGGCCTGGGGTGTCGCTCACTGCTTCTCCTCCTCCTTGCGGGCCTTGCGGCCCTGGGTGATGGAGGTCTCCTGCCGCGCACTGGCGGTGCCGCCATGGGCGACGACCACGTTGACGTCGGCAGCGACGTCCAGGTGCAGCCCCTCGCCGTTGCTCTGCCGGCGGATCCGTCGGCTCCAGCGCGAGGTGCTTGTCATGGCACCCGGTCTTCCTCGCAGGGCGGGAAATAACCGGAAAAGCACGTTGTCTCACCTCATGGCGAAGGCCCGCTTCCCAGAGGTGGGAAACGGGCCTTCGCGGGGCAGAAGAGGCGGCTACTCCTGCAGGGTCGGGCGACCCGGCTGCTCGCCGCCACGGGCGTCGAGGTAGCTCTGCTTCGGGACCATCACCTTGCGGCGGAAGACGCAGACCAGCACGCCGTCCTGGTTGTAGCCCTTGGTCTCGACGTAGACGACCCCTCGGTCGTCCTTCGACTTCGACTCGGTCTTGTCGAGGACCGTGGTCTCGCCGTAGATGGTGTCGCCGTGGAACGTCGGGAACACGTGCTTGAGCGACTCGACCTCGAGGTTGGCGATCGCCTTGCCGGACACGTCGGCGACCGACATGCCGAGCAGCAGCGAGTAGACGTAGTTGCCGACGACGACGTTCTTGCCCTGCGGCGTGGTGGTCGCGTAGTTCGCGTCCATGTGCAGCGGGTGGTGGTTCATCGTCAGCAGGCAGAACAGGTGGTCGTCGTACTCGGTGACGGTCTTGCCTGGCCAGTGCTTGTAGACCGCACCGACCTCGAACTCCTCGTAGCTGCGGCCGAACTGCACCGGTGGGCTCCTTCTCATGCGGGGGCGGGACGTCGGCGTCCAGTGTGGCAGCGTGACCACCGTCACCGGGCCCGAGGGTGAGCTAGGAGGCCCGCGGGCGCTGGTCCTGCGGCAGAGCGCACGCCGCCGTACCCCCGGGCAGCCGGCTGCGGTGCGCCGCCACCCACGCGTAGACCCGGGCGGCGAGCCAGGACAGCGGCGGCAGGAGCAGCAGCGCACCCAACGGCCGCCACGGCAGTGCGCTGCCCAGGAGCAGCTGCGCGACCGCCTCGTGCCCGCTGCTCACCCGGCCGTCACGGACCAGCTGCAGCGCGTCCTCGCACTGCTGCCGGGTGAGCCCGAGCGAGGCGAGATCGGCTTGCTGCCAAGGGATCACGACGTCCGCACCGAGGTGGAGCCGGGTCACCCACCGCACGCTCGACGTGCAGAACGCGCAGTCTCCGTCGTACACGAGGGTGGCGCTCACCGACCGATCATCGCACCTGTCCAGCGCACCGGCGGCCCGTGGCCCAGCGCGTCCGCGACGTGCACCCGCTCCCCCGTCGGCCAGCGCTGCACGTGCACCCGGAACGTGAAGTCGCCGCCCCCCACCCGATCTGGCTCGAGGCTCACCCTGGCGAGACGCCGGTCCGAGGTCGCGTGCGCACCGACCCGGGCGAGCAGGTCGTCGACCGCCCGCCGTTCCGCCGGGTCGACGTACTGCCACACCACGCTGTGCCACACGACCGTGGTCACGCCGTGCGGCCGCCCGGCCAGCTCGTCGGCCAGGAACTCGAGCGCGCCGGCCGGCTCCACCACCGCGGGCACCCGGCTCGCGACCTGCAGCGCGCCCCTCAGCCGCTCCAGCCGCTCGACCTGGTCGGCCCAGACGTAGGACGTCAGCGTGAGGCGCCCCTCCGGGGTCGTCGCGTCCACGGGGGCGGGGTCACATCCCTTGCGTTCCAGCACCTCTGGCACCTCCCGGTACGGCGGGAAGGTGCCCTGCCACGGTGCCCGCAGCCGCACCGGGCTGTCCGGGTCGCCGAGCACGACGCCCTCCGCCAGGTCGTAGGCGAAGGCGTCGCAGCGCAGGTTCAGACCGGCGGACGCACCGATCTCGAGCAGCCGCACCGGGCCACCGAGCAGCAGCAGGGCGCCGTAGAGCGCGGCGCTGCGCCCGACCTCGTTGGTCTGCACCGGCCGGGTGACGAGCTCACGCAGCTCGTCGAGGTGCTCGCGGCAGGCACGCTCCGCGGCCGGCCAGACGTCCTCGACCGGCGCGGTCCCGCCGACGCTCGGGTAGTGGAGGGCGAGCTCGGGTGCCCGCCGCTCCAGGACCAGGCGGTGCAGGGAACCGGCGAGACGCAGCGAGGGCACCGACCCGGACGGCTCGCCCGCGTGAGGTGCCAGCAGGTCCGCGACGACACCGCCGGCCACCAGGTCGTCAGCGGCGCCCTCCAGCAGCGCTGCGGTCAGCGGGCTGCCGTGCACCCGGCACTGGGTGGCCTGCAGACGCAGGCGCTGCTCCAGGTCCTTCACGTCAGGTCGGCCTGGGGGCGCTCCGGGTCCCGGAGGTCCCGGCCCTGCGCGAGCCAGCGCTCCTCGAGGGCCTCGGCGCCGTGCACCCGCTTCCAGGCCGCCTCGTTCGGCATCATCGGCAGCAGCGGCAGGAAGCGCACCGGCTCGTCCCCCTCGAGCTCCAGGTCGGGCACCAGGCCACCAGGCCGGCCCACGAGCACCGCGCTGAACCGGCTGCCGTCCCAGAGCGGCTCACCCAGGTCGAGACCGGCGCCCGGGCTCACGACCACGCCCTCCATCGCCGGGCTGGCGGCGAGGGCGGCCAGGCGTCGCAGCACGCTGTCCTGCGGCCCGTGCACCGAGAGCAGCAGCTCGGCCCGTGGGCCGTGCTGGGCGACCAGCTCGGCGCCGGGGTCGGCCATCGGCGCCCGCGACATGCCGAGCGTGGCGTAGCGGACCAGGCCGTCCGGGTCGGGACCGAACCGCAGCACGTCGATCGGGTCGGCGCCGAGGAAGCTCACCCCCGCCCGGCCGCTGTCCTGGCCCAGCACGGTGAGCAGGTGCGCCTCGACGAGCAGCAGCACCTCGTCGCCGTTCACGCCCGCCAACCTAACGGCTGGGCCTCTGCACACCTCCACCCGGCAGCCGGGCAGGACAAGCGGAGGGAGGTCAGCCCAGCGGGGTGCTGACCGGGACCGGTCCGAGGGGCGTCCCGCCGTACACGACCTTGCCGTCGGCGTCCTGGTAGGTGAGCCAGGCGGTGGCGCCGTGCTGCGCGATGCCCTTCCGGCTGTAGTCGCAGACGCCGCCGGGGAAGGCCTTGCGCAGCGCCGCCCACTGCGCGGCCGTGAAGGTCACCGGGTAGTCGTCCTTGCGCAGCGGCTTGAGCCGGCAGGCCAGCACGTCGTCGGTCTTGGGCTCGTCGGCGGCGAAGCGGGGCGTGCCGTAGGCCGCGACGGTCTGGTCGCAGACCTCGAACGGCAGGTCGTGACCCATGCCGTCGGTGCAGCGGTCGGCGAGGTCGCCGGGCTTGTCCTCGCGGATCTTCTGCGCCAGCGGCACCGCCCGGGTGTCGGCCGTGAAGCGCGCCACCCACTTGTCCGCGGCGAGGACGGCCTGGTCGGCGTAGCCCTGGTCGCCGATGATCGGGGCCTGCCCCCGCCAGAGCACCTGGTTGGCGGCGGTGCCGAAGTCGCGCAGCAGCCGGTTGCGGAGCGCGTAGGTCCGGTAGACGTCGTGGAAGGCGCCCGGGTCGGGGCCGCGCAGGTCGATGATGGCGACCTTGTCGAGGTTGTTGGCGCTGTCGACGGCCCCGCTGCGGTAGGCCCGCTCGAGCCCGACCAGGTCCGGGGTGATCCGCGCCGCCTGCACCTCGCCGTTGTAGTCGAGGCCGCCGAGGTGGGTGTTGAGGTCGACGAACTGGGCGGCGCTCAGCGCACCGCTGCGCAGCCCGTCCAGGCCGTACTGGATGCCGACGTTGCTGAACGGCCGGTTGGCGAAGCCGTCCTTGCGCTTGCCGAAGACGTTGACCATGTAGTCCTGGAGCGTGCACTTCACGCCCTTGGGGTTGGTCTTCGGGTCGTAGACCTGGCCGCTCGGGACGCCGGGGCAGCTGCGGCTCGGGTCACCGCTGTTGGGGATCACGTTGGTGAACGTGATCGGGTTGCCGACGTTGGGGTGGTCGAGGACGGCGGCGATCTGCGCCGGCGTCCAGACCGTGCCCGGCGTCCACCGGGTCGGGTCCTGGAAGTACTTCAGGAGCATGTAGTAGTCCTCGTACTCCATCGCCGAGGACCACGCGTCGGTGAACGAGCACTGCGGCGTGATCGCCTGGTACACCCCCGGGTAGGCGTTCGCGACCTGCTGCTGCACCAGGGAGCCGCCGGAGCAGCCGCTGCCGATCGTCCAGCGCAGGTCGCCGTACTGCTCGACGACCCGCTCCTTGGTCATGATCAGCGACTCCGCCTCGGTGGCGAGGTTGCAGTTGTGGCCGGCGTTGTCGAGGGCGTGGGAGGCGACCACGAAGCCGTGTCCGAGCCACGTCGGGTTCATGACGTCAGGGGCGCTGCCGGTGCCGTAGGTCGTGTCGCAGCTGGCCCCGTGCGTCAGCACCAGGCGGCGGTTGAACTGCGGCTGCGGGTGCACTGCCGTCCACGGCTTGCCGGGCTGCCAGAGCGCCGCGATGGCGTACTGGTCGCGGTCGAGGTAGCCGGACTCCTTGCGGACGATGAACGGCACCGTCACGCCCGTGTCGGTCGTGGTCGTCGCCACCGCCGCGGCCGGTGGCGGGTTGCTGGGGTCGTAGGCCTGGAAGGCGCTGGCAGCCGCCACCCCCGAGGCGCCGACCCGCGCTCCGCCCGTGCCCGTCGGGAGGTAGGAGTAGGTGTAGGCGACCGGCGCGTCGCACTGCTTGTCGAGAGCCCCGGCCTGGCAGGCCCACGGCTGGATCTGCGGACCGCTGAGCACCGGACCGCCGATCGGGTGGTTCACCAGCGTCAGGCGGGCGCCGCCGCGGGGCGTGCGGACGGTGAGGGCGTTGTCGCCCAGGTGCAGCCCGGTCACCAGGCCCTCGACCTTGCCGCCGGGCCCGACCCCGAAGGCCCGCGTGACGTCCCTGCCGTCCACGTCGGCCACCAGTCCGGCGGTGCCGGTCACGCCGCTGACGGCCACCAGGGCGTCACCGCCGGAGACCAGGTCGGGCCGGCCGGACAGCACCGTGATCGCGACGGTGTCGGCACTGGCCGAGGCCTGCGGCAGGAAGGGCAGCACCGCGGCGGTCACGGCGAGGGCGGCAAGAGAGCGGGTACGGCGACGCAGGCGCACGGGAGGACTCCAGGGGCTCGGGTGTCACGCCCGGGTTTCGACACGGCACGTGCACGTTCCTGCCCCCTTTCACGCCGGATCCCCGGCACCTCGGTGCCGGGGATCCGTGGAAGAGGCGTCAGCCCTTGAGCTGGTAGTCCTTCAGCAGGCCGCGGCTGATGATCGTCTTCTGGATCTCGCTGGTGCCCTCGCCGATGAGCAGGAACGGCGCCTCGCGCATGAGGCGCTCGATCTCGTACTCCTTGGAGTAGCCGTAGCCGCCGTGGATGCGGAAGCTCTCCTGGGTGACCTCGGCGCAGTACTCGCTGGCGAGCAGCTTGGCCATGCCGGCCTCGACGTCGTTGCGCTTGCCCATGTCCTTCAGCCGAGCGGCGTTGACCATGAGGGCGTGCGCGGCCTCGACCTTGGTGGCCATCTCGGCGAGCTTGAACTGGATGGCCTGGTGGCCGGTCAGCGGCTTGCCGAAGGTCTCGCGCTGCTGCGCATAGGCGATCGCGAGCTCGAAGGCGCGGATCGAGATGCCGCAGGCGCGGGCGGCGACGTTGACGCGGCCGACCTCGACGCCGTCCATCATCTGGTAGAAGCCCTTGCCGCGACCGGCCTCGCCACCGAGGATCGACGACGCCGGCACGCGGGCGCCCTCGAGGACCATCTCGGTGGTCTCGACCCCCTTGTAGCCCATCTTGTCGATCTTCCCGGGGATGGTGACGCCCTGGGCGGTCTCGCCGAAGCCCGGCTCCTTCTCGACGAGGAAGGTCGTCATGTTCTTGTAGACGCTGTCGCCGCCCTCGTCGGTCTTGACGAGGGTCGCGATCAGGCCGGCACGGGCGCCGTTGGTCAGCCACATCTTCTGGCCGTCCAAGATGTAGTGGTCGGACTCTCCGCTTTCTCTTACGCCCTTGCTCTTGATGGCCGCCACGTCGGAGCCGCAGCCGGGCTCGGACATCGAGAACCCGCCGCGCAGCTCGCCGGTCGCCATGAGCGGCAGCAGGCGCTCCTTCTGCTCCTGCGTGCCGTGCTGCTTGAGCATGTAGGCCACGATGAAGTGGGTGTTGATGACGCCGGAGACGCTCATCCAGCCGCGTGCGATCTCCTCGACCACCAGCGCGTAGGTGAGGAGCGACTCGCCGAGGCCGCCGTACTCCTCAGGGATCATGAGGCCGAACAGCCCCATCTCCTTCATGCCCTCGACGATCGCCTCGGGGAACTCGTCCTTGTGCTCGAGGTCCGTGGCGTAGGGGATGATCTCCTTGTCCACGAAGCCGCGGACGGTGGACAGGATCTCCTGCTGGATCTCGGTGAGGCCCTCGGTCGATGCCAGGCGTCCCATGGAAGTGCTCCTCGTGAGCGGTCAGCGTTTCGCAAGAGTGTCCCACCGGCTACTGGCCGGTAGCCAGCCGAGGAGGGTGAGAACCCTCACTCCCCGGGCTCGGGCGGTCAGGTCCGGTCGGCGGCGCGGGCGAGGGTCCGCTCCGCGAGCTTGCGGCTGGCCTCGTCCACCATGACGTCGCCGAGCATCGCGACCCCGCGGCCCTCGGCCACCGCCGCGACCACCTGCTGCGCCTGCTCGAGCTGCTCCGCCGAGGGCGTGAACACCTCGTGCGCCACGGGCACCTGCGACGGGTGCAGCACCCAGGTCCCGTCGAACCCCAGCGCCGCGCTCCGGGCGGCCCGCGCGCGGAAGCCGTCGAGGTCCGCCACCCGCTGCCACGGCCCGTCGACGGCCTGCAGGCCGGCCGCCGTCGCAGCCGCGCGGATCGTGAGCAGTACGGCGTCGAAGCCGCCCGGGAAGGGCTCCGCACCGACGAACGGCGAGGCCAGCCCCAGGTCGGCGGCGAAGTCGCCGGGACCGAAGACGAGGGACTGCAGCCGCGGGCTGGCCGCAGCGATCCCCGCGACCTGCTGGAGCCCCGCGGCGGTCTCGATCTGGGCCTCGATGCCGATCCGGCCGACCTCGAGGCCCATGGTGCGCTCGATCTGCGTGAGCAGCAGGTCCAACCAGACGACGTGCTCGGGCGCGGCGACCTTGGGGAGCACCAGCGCGTCGAGGTGCGCGCCGGCGCCCTCGACCACCTCGATGACGTCCCGGTAGGTCCAGCGGGTGGTCAGGTCGTTGACCCGCACGGTGCGCAGCCGGCTGCCCCAGCCGCCGGACACCAGGGCGGCCACGACGTGGCTGCGGGCGGCCGCCTTCTGCCCGGGCACCACCGCGTCCTCGAGGTCGAGGAAGACCGCGTCGGAGTCGAAGCCCTTCGCCTTCTCGAGCTTGGCCGGGTCACTGCCCGGAACTGCCAACACCGACCGCCGAGCGCGCACCCGCGTCCTCCTCTGCCGTCCGCAGCGTAGCCACTCGACCGGCTACTCGACGGGGACTGCCGGGGCGGTCTCGTGCCCGGTGGACCGGATCACGACCGCCAGCCCGGCCACCAGCAGGGCGGCGCTCGGGACGGCCAGGAGCGGGACGTGCTGCCCCTTCACGAACAGGGCGGCGATGACGGCGGCGCCGGGGATCTCGAACAGGATGGACAGGCTCACCACGGTCGGTCCGGTGGTCCGCAGCACCACGTTGAACAGCGAGTGCCCGAGCAGCTGGGCGCCGGCGGTGAGGGCGACCAGCTTGACCCAGTCGACGGCGTCGTAGCCCGCCAGGGCCTGCCGCCCCACGAGGCACACGACGAGCAGCACCAGGGCGGTGGTCGTGTAGCAGAGCGAGGTGTAGGTCGTGGTGGACACGCTGCGGCGCACCTCGCTGCCGGCCGTCATGTAGGCGGCGGCGAACACTCCCCCGACCAGCGCCAGCCCGTCGCCGAGCAGCGCGTCCCCGGACACCTGCAGGTCGGCGCCGGTCAGCAGCAGCGCCCCGGTGAGCGAGACCGCGATGCCGAGCCACACCTGGCGCCGCACGACCTCGCCGCGCCACTTCCCGATGAGCGCCGACCACACCGGCTGGGTGGCGACGAGCGCGGTGGCGCTGGCGACGCTGGTGTAGGAGATGGCGGGGATCCAGGTGCCGAAGTGCAGCGCCAGGAGGACACCGGCCAGCAGCGCCAGCCGTCGCTCCCGGCGGTCGAGGCCGCGCAGCTCCGCCCGCCGCCGGACGAGCACCACCGGCGCCAGCACGGCGCCGGCCATGGCGTTGCGCCAGAAGGCGATGGCGAGCGCGGGCACGGCGGTCGCTGCGATGAGGGGCCCGGACGTCGACACCGCCAGCAGGGCCACGACGAGGAGCCCGAAGTCACGGGCGGGGGGTCGCGAGACACCCTGCACGGCAAGGGTCCTCGCGGTCACGGGGCCATGATGTCAGCCATGGGCGCGGGCCAGAGCTTGCCGGAGGCAGCGAAGAGGTCGGGCGTGGTCTGGGTGTCGTTCGACGGCGGGCCCACCCGCGTCGCCTGGCACCTGTGGCACGACGAGGCGCTGTGGCTCGTCTGCGGCGGCCTCGAGCAGGACCTGCCCGGGGCGGCCGGCGCCCACGTCGCCACCGTCACCCTCGGGGGCGCCCCCTGGGAGGTCGCCGTCGGTCCCGTCGTACCGGGGTCGCCGGAGTGGGACGTGGTGGTGCCGCTGCTGCACGAGAAGCGACGCAACGCCCCGGACGGCGAGGCCCAGCCGCAGCGCTGGGCGACGGAGTCCTCCGTGCTGAAGCTGACACCCACCCGCTGAGGCGCGGCAGCCGGCGTCGGTCAGGAACCGGCAGGGACCCGGATCTCCCCGCGCGCGACCGGCACTACCGACCCGCTCACGGTCGTCCGCAGCACCTGACCGGCGGCGACCTCGACAGCGCAGGACAGCGTCGAGGGGCGGCCCATCTCGTGGCCCTGCTTCACGACGTACGGCGTCCTGCCCTCGCCGACCAGACCGCTGGCCGCGAGGTAGACCCCGAGGCCGAGCGCCGCCGATCCGGTCGCGGGGTCCTCCAGCACCCCGACCCCTCCCGGGAAGACGCGACAGCGGGCGACCGCGCCGTCCCAGGACAGCAGCGAGATGCCGGACCGGCCCAGCGCCGCGACCCGGGAGACGTCGAGTCGCACCCGGGCCGGCGCGTCGGGGCGCACCAGCAGGAAGGCGAACTCGATGCCGACACCCGCCCAGCGGGGCGCCGGTCCGGCGAGGTCGTCGGCGGTCAGCCCGAGGGCCTCGAGCAGCGGGGCCGGGTCGAGGGGTTCACCGACGGTCGGCGTGCCGCCCGTCAGCGTCACCTGGTCGCCGACGTGCACCGGCAGCAGCCCGGCGCCGCAGGCCTGCACGTTGTCGCCGGCCGCGATGCGCCCGAGCTGGTGCAGCACCCAGGCCGACCCCACCGACGGGTGACCCGCGAAGGGCAGCTCGGTGGTGGGTGTGCAGATGCGCAACCCGTACGTCGCACCGTCGGGAGCGGCGTACGGGAAGGTGGTCTCGGACAGGTTGAACTCGGACGCGATCTTCTGCATCTGCGCTGTCGACAGGTCGTCGGCGTCGAGGACGACCGCGAGCGGGTTGCCGGCGAAGGCGTCGTCGGTGAAGACGTCGACCACCTGGTAGGCCAGCGTCGGGCCGGTCACGGCATCGTCATCCCGCCGTCGACGGGCAGCGTGATCCCGGTGATGTAGGAGGCGGCGTCAGAGGCGAGGAAGACGCAGGCGTCGGCGATCTCGTGGGGCACCCCGAGACGACCGGCGGGCGTGACCATCTTGATCATGTCCTCGGTGCCCTCCTGCATCTCGTCGGTCATCTCGCTCGGGAAGTAGCCGGGAGCGATCGCGTTGACCCGGATGCCCTTGCGGCCCGTCCACTGCGCGGCCAGGTCACGGGTGAGCCCGATCAGGCCGGCCTTCGAGGCGGCGTAGCCGGCCTGCGGGACGCTGCCCGGCCGCAGCCCGAGCACGCTCGAGATGTTGATGATCGCGCCGCCGCCGGTGGCGGCCCGACCGAAGGCCTGCGCCATCCAGTACTGCCCGTTGAGGTTGATGTCGATGACCTTGCGGAACTGCTCGGGGGTCTCCCGGGTCGCCGGCGCGGCCCAGCCGAAGCCGGCGTTGTTGACCAGGATGTCGACCTTGCCGAAGGTCTCGACAGCGGCGGCCACCATGGCGGTGCACTGGTCGGGGTCGGTGACGTCGGTCTGCACGGCCACGGCTTTGCGGCCGGCCGCCTCCACGAGCGCCTTGGTCTCCTCCAGCCGGTCCGTGCGGCGGGCGCCCAGGACGACGTCCGCCCCCGCCTCGGCCAGGCCCTGCGCGATGGCGACACCGAGCCCGGACGACGCACCCGTCACGAGGGCCACCCTGCCGTCGAGGCGGAAGCGGTCGAGCGTGCTCATGAGGTCCTCCGGGAGGTGCGTGGAAACGCGGGCTGCGTGCATCGTGCCGTACGGCGGTCACGCGGGTCTCCGGCGGTAGCCTCGGCCGGTGAGCACCGCCACCCGCGTCTTCGTCGCGCGTCTGGCCGGCCTCCCTGTCTTCGACCCCAACGGCGACCAGGTGGGCCGCGTCCGGGACGTGGTCGTCGCGCTGCGCATCGGCCGGGACGCCCCGCGCGCTCTCGGGGTGCTCGTCGAGATCCAGGCGCGCCGTCGGATCTTCGTGCCCATGGGCCGCGTGACCGCGATCGAGGCGGACGCGGTGCTGCTCGCGACCGGCACCGTGAGCCTGCGCCGCTTCGACAAGCGACCCGGCGAGACGCTGGTGCTCGCCGAGCTGCTGGACCGCCGGGTCACCCTGCTCGCGCCGGCGGAGGACGCGGGTAGCGAGGTCACCGTCGTCGACGTGGCGATGGAGCAGACCCGCACCGAGTGGCTCGTCAGCAAGGTCGCGGTGCGCAAGGGCCGCGGCCGGCGGCGCAGCGAGCTGCTCACGGTCGGCTGGGACGAGGTCAGCGGCTTCTCGCTGCCGGAGGGCGAGCAGGGCGCGGCCAACCTGCTGGCGGTGTTCGAGAAGCTGCGCCCGGCCGACCTGGCCGGGGTCATGCACGACCTCTCCGACAAGCGGCGCGCGGAGATCGCCGCCGCCCTCGACGACGAGCGCCTGGCCGACGTCCTCGAGGAGATGCCCGAGGACGAGCAGGTCGAGCTGCTCGCCGGTCTCGAGGACAGGCGGGCGGCGGACGTGCTCGAGGCGATGGCGCCGGACGACGCCGCCGACCTGCTGGGCGAGATGACGCCCGCCGACGCCGAGCGGCTGCTGGACCTGATGGACCCGGGCGAGGCCGAGCCGGTCCGCCAGCTGCTCGCCTACAGCGAGGACACCGCCGGCGGCCTCATGACCAGCGAGCCGGTCATCCTCGGACCGGGCACCACGGTGGCCGAGGCGCTCGCACGCATCCGGCACGCCGACCTGCCGCCCAGCCTCGCGGCCCAGGTCTACGTCGTCCGGCCGCCGTACGAGACCCCGACCGGCCGCTTCCTGGGCACCGCGCACTTCCAGCGGCTGCTGCGCGAACCGCCCTCGACCCTCATCTCCGCCGTCGTCGACACCGGCATCGACCCGCTCGCGCCGGAGTGCCCGCTGCACGACGTCACCCGGCACCTGGCGTCCTACAACCTGGTGGCGGTGCCCGTCGTCGACTCCGAGCAGCGGCTGCTGGGCGCGGTGACCGTCGACGACGTGCTCGACCACGTCCTGCCGGCGGACTGGCGCGAGGGACGCGCCCGCGACCATGGCTGAGCCGCGGGGACGGCGCCAGCGGCTGGACCAGCCGGTCACGCCCCGCGGCGCGATCCCACGGCCGCAGTACGACCCGGAGGCGTTCGGGCGCATGTCCGAGAGCATCGCGCGCTTCCTCGGGACCAGCCGCTTCCTCGTCTACCTCACGGTGTTCTGCATCGTGTGGCTGGGCTGGAACACCTTCGCCCCCGCGGAGGTGCAGTTCGACCCGTCGGCGACGAACTTCACGCTGCTCACCCTGATCCTGTCGCTGCAGGCCTCCTACGCCGCCCCCCTCATCCTGCTCGCGCAGAACCGCCAGGCCGACCGCGACCGCGTCGCGCTCGAGGAGGACCGCGGCCAGAACCAGCGGCTGCAGGCGGACGTCGAGTACCTCACCCGCGAGCTCGCCTCCCTGCGGCTGTCGCTCGGTGAGGTCGCCACCCGCGACTTCCTGCGCGACCAGCTGCGGGAGCTCACCGAGGAGGTCGTGGCCCGCACCAGCGAGGGCGTCTACGACCAGCAGGCCCGCGCCGAGCGCGAGGAGCGCGAGCGACGCGCCGAGCGCAAGCGCCGCCGCGCCGACAAGCAGGACTCCTCCGGCAGCAAGCTGTCGGAGCCCTTCGCGGGGGAAGCCGACGCAGGCTGATCCCGATCATGGACTTCACCCCACCGCGGTGGTGGCCGAGGAGGAACCTGTGACTACTCCACGCAGGCGCATCGGCGAGGTCCTGGTCGGCCAGGGCCTGCTCACCGCTGAGCAGCTGACCGCCGCGCTCGAGGCCCAGCGCGACACCCCACCCGGGCAGCCCCGCCGTCGTCTCGGCACGGTGGTGATCGGCCTCGGGATGGCGACCGAGCGACAGGTCGCCGAGGCCCTGGCCGAGGCGCTCTCCCTGGAGCTCGTCGACCTCGGCCGCACCCTGGTCGTGCCCGAGCAGGTGCGCTCGCTCCCCCGCGCGGTCGCCGAGCGCAGCGGAGTGCTCGTGCTCGAGCGCACCGGCAACGCGCTCAAGGTGGCGACGGCCGACCCCACGAACGTCGTCGCCCTCGACGACGTGAAGCTCTACACCGGCGCCACCGAGCTGCACGTGGTCGTCGCCACCGACAGCCAGGTGCGGGACCAGCTGTCGCGCGCCTGGTCGCTGTCGGAGGACGGCGGTGACCTGCACACGCTCTTCGAGAGCATGGAGGAGGCCGAGCCCAGCGCGGAGGAGCTCGCCACCCAGGCCGTCGACGCCGCCCCCATCGTCCGCCTCGTCGACGTGGTGCTCGCCGACGCCGTACGCGCCCGGGCCAGCGACGTGCACGTCGAGCCGCAGGCCGGTGACCTGCGCATCCGCTACCGCGTCGACGGTCTGCTGCGCGACGTCATGACGGTCCCGAAGAACGCCACCGCCGCTGCGGTGAGCCGCATCAAGATCGTGTCCGGTCTGGACATCGCCGAGCGCCGCCGCCCGCAGGACGGCCGGGCGAAGCTCACCGTGGACGGCATGACCGTCGAGGCCCGCGTCGCGACGGTGCCGACCCTGCACGGCGAGAAGGTCGTCGTCCGGCTGCTGCCCCGCGCCGAGAACGTGCCGCTGCTGAGCAGGACCGGCATGAGCGAGCACCAGCTCGAGCTGGCGGGGTCGGCGCTCACCCAGAGCCAGGGCCTGGTGCTCATCACCGGCCCCACGGGGTCCGGCAAGACCAGCACGCTCTACGCCGCGATCCAGCAGGTGAGCACCCCCGACCGCAACATCGTCACGCTCGAGGACCCGGTCGAGGTGCAGGTCGCCGGCATCACGCAGGTGCAGGTGCACGAGCGCTCCGGTCTCACCTTCGCCCGGGGACTGCGCAGCATCCTGCGACAGGACCCCGACATCGTCCTCGTCGGGGAGGTCCGCGACACCGAGACCGCCGAGCTCGCGCTCCAGGCTGCCCTCACCGGCCACCTGGTGCTCACCACGCTGCACACCAACGACGCCGTCAGCGCCGTGACGCGACTGGTCGACATGGGCGTCGAGCCGTTCCTCGTCGCCTCCTCGCTCACGCTCGTCATCGCCCAGAGGCTGGTACGGCGACCTTGCCAGGACTGCGTCGCCGCCTACCAGCCGTCGGCGCGCACGCTCGCCCTCCTGGGGATGACGGAGGCCGACCTCGCGGGCGCCACCCCTCGGCGCGGCAAGGGCTGCGCGGAGTGCGGCGGAACCGGCTACCTGGGCCGCACCGGCGTCTTCGAGGTGCTGCCCGTCACCTCGGCGCTGCGCAAGGTGCTGCTGACGACGCCCACCGAGGCAGCGATCGGCGCGGCGGCCCGCGAGCACGGCATGACGACGCTGCGCGCGGCGGCCCTCGCCGCGGCGCACCGCGGGGAGACGACGTACGAGGAGGTGCTGCGCGCCACCACGATCGACACCCTCAACGGCCAGCGCTGCCCCACCTGCGCCCGGGCGCTCGCCGACGACATGGTGTGCTGCCCCTGGGACGGCGCCCTGCTGGACCGGCACCGGTGCGCGGGCTGCGACCGGGTGCTGGACCCGGAGTGGTCGGTGTGCCCGTGGTGCCGCGCCGGGGCGCACTCAGGCACCCACATCCCTGCGCAGCAGGCCCCGGTCGCCCTTCCGCGGCTGCTCGTGGTCGACGACGACGAGAGCGTCGGCGCCTTCGCGACAGCCGCCTTCGCGGGATCGGCCGAGGTCGTCACAGCCCTCAGCTCCCAGGAGGCCCTGCAGCTGCTCGGCACCCAGCCGTTCGACGGGGCGCTGGTCGACAACGGCCTGCCCGACCTGTCCGGTGTCGAGTTCATCAGGCTGGTCCGCTCCGATCCCAGGACCCTCACCCTGCCGTTGGTGCTGCTGACCGGCTCCTCGTCACCGGAGGTGGAGCGGGACGCTCGTCAGGCGGGCGCCGACGACTTCCTCGCCAAGCCCGTCGAGCCGGTCCTGCTCGAGGAGCGGGTCCTGGCCCTGCTGGCACGGGAGAACCACGTCTTCCCGGCGGCCGCGCACTGACGATCCGCCATGATGCGCGGGTGACCGTCACCCGTCGTCGCGTGCTGGGCGCCCTCGGGCTGATCGGCGCGGCCTCCGCGGGGATCGTCGAGCTCCTGCGCGGCCGGGCGGTGCCCGCACTGGGCGTGACCCGGCTGGTCGAGCACTACGGTCCCGGTGCCCGGCAGCTCGGCGAGTGGTGGGCGCCCGCCCGCACCGGCCTGCTCCCGGCTGTCGTCCTGGTGCACGGCGGCTACTGGCGCCCCAGCTACGACCGCCACCTCGAGGACGCGCTCGCGGCGGACCTGTCCGGCCGCGGGTTCCTCGTCTGGAACGTCGACTACGCCCCCGCCTCCTGGCCCGGCACCCTCGCCGACACGGCCGCGGCCTACGACGCCACCTTCACGGGCGCCTTCGCCGACCGGGTGGACCGCGCCCGGGTCGCCGTCGTCGGCCACTCCGCGGGGGGCCACCTCGCGCTGTGGCTCGCC
>JBAVRG010000013.1:0-10563 GCA_049694795.1 Mycobacteriales bacterium | reverse complement strand
AGCCATCAGCACTGGCGTCTGCAGGGTCGCGTAGGTCGCTGCCACGCTGGCACCGGGCGCGCGGGCGGCGCCGGCGGCGGTGACGTCCATGTGGTGCTCCTTGATCACCAAGTGGTAGGTCCACCTGTGGTCTCGGGCACCGCGCCACCCTGCCCGGACGCTCGTTCGGGTGACGCTCTCAGGCGCGGGCAGCGGCAGCCGCCCCGAGGACCCGCTCGTTGTCGCGGTCGGTCCCGACCGTGATCCGCAGTCCTTCCCCGGAGAAGCACCGGACGAGCACGCCGTGCTCCTCAAACACCTGCGACACCCGGTCGCTGTCCGCGCCGGTGGGCAGCCAGACGAAGTTGCCCTGGGTCGGCGGGACGTCCCAGCCCTGTGCGAGCAGCGCCTGGCGCAACGGCTCACGGCGGGCCACGACCTGCGCCACCTGGGCAAGGAGCTGGTCCTCGACGTCGAGCGAGGCGAGCGCGGCGGCCTGAGCCGCGATGCTCACGGCGAACGGCAGGTGCACCTGGCGCAGTGCTCCGGCGACCTCCGGGGTTCCCGCCACGGCGTAGCCGACCCGCAGCCCGGCCAGGCCGTAGGCCTTGGAGAAGGTCCTCAGCACCAGCAGGTTCGGGTAGGACGACAGCAGCCGCGTGCCGTCCACCGCGAGCGGGTCGTCCACGAACTCGGCGTACGCCTCGTCGAGCACCACCAGAACGTGACCCGGGACGGTCTCCAGGAACGACTTCACGTCGTCGGCGGCCAGCGCCGGACCGGTCGGGTTGTTCGGGCTGCAGAGCAGCACCAGCCGGGTGCGGTCCGTGACGGCCGCGGCCATCGCCGGCAGGTCGAGGTGCGCGCCGGACAGGGGCACCTTCACCGGCACGGCGCCCGCGACCGTGGTGAGGGTCGGGTAGGCCTCGAAGGAGCGCCAGCCGAAGACGACCTCCTCGCCCGCGTCGCAGGCGATCTCGACCAGCTCCTGCACCAGCTGGACCGAGCCGCAGCCCACCGCGATGCGGTCCGGGTCGACCCCGTGCTTGCCCGCGAGGGCCTCGGTCAGCCGGGTCGCCGCCGGGTCGGGGTAGCGGTTGCTGTCGGCGAGCGCGTCCGAGACCGCCGCCGCGACGCTCGGCAGCAGCGGGAACGGCGTCTCGTTGCTCGCGAGCCGGGACAGGTCCTGCCCTGCGGCCGGACGGCGGCCGGGCTTGTAGCTGCCCATCGACGCGAGCAGGGGGCGCAGGCGAGGACTCGTCACGGCCCTGACGCTACTCGTCACGAGCCTGGCCGCAGCCCGGTTTCAGTCGTGCAGCGCCGCCTCGTGCTCGGCGTGCGTCCTCTGCTCGAGCTGGAAGGTCGCGTGGCCGAGCCCGAAGTGATCGGCGACGCAGTCGGTGAGCAGGTCGAGGACCTGCGGCGCCCGGCCCTGCTCCCACACCTCGTCGGCCACCACCACGTGCGCGCTGAGGACGGGCGTGCCGCTCGTGATGGTCCAGGCGTGCAGGTCGTGGCAGGCCAGCACCCCGGGGACCTCCTCGAGGTGGGCCCGCACCTCTGCCAGGTCGACCCCCCGCGGGGTGGCCTCCAGGAGCACGTCCACGGCCTCGCGCAGCAGGCGCACCGTGCGCGGCAGGATCAGCAGACCGACCAGCAGTGACGCAGCCGGGTCGGCGCGCTGCTCACCGGTGGCGGCGATCACCCCGGCTGCGACCAGCACCCCCGCAGCCCCCAGCGCGTCCGACAGCACCTCGAGGTAGGCCCCGCGCACGTTGAGGCTGTGCTCTGCGTGCCCCGCGAGCAGGAGCAGCGCGACCCCGTTGCCGACGAGCGCCAGGACGCCGAAGACCGCCATCACGCCCGGGTCGGCGTGCTGGGGCTCGAGGAGCCGGTCGATCGACAGCACGATCACCACCAGGCCCACCCCGAACAGCAGGACGCCGTTCGCCACGGCGGCGAGGATCTCGGCACGCTGGAAGCCGAACGTGCGCTCCGGGGTCGGGGGCCGGGCGGCGAACGCCACGGCCAGCAGGGCGAGGCCCACCCCGGCGGCGTCGGACAGCAGGTGGCCGGCGTCGGCGAGCAGCGCGAGCGACCCGGCCCAGAAGCCGCCGACGACCTCAGCGGTCAGCAGGACGAGGAGCAACCCCAGGACCAGCCGCAGGCGCCCAGCGGACGCGGCAGTCGCGGTGCGGTGATGGCTGTGCCCGTGGCCCACCGCGTCATCCTGGCACTCCTCAGGCGACCCAGACCGTCTTGGCGTTGCAGAACTCCCTGATCCCCAGGTCGGCCAGCTCGCGCCCGGTGCCCGAGGTCTTGATCCCTCCGAACGGGAGCTCGGGGTAGGAGGTCGTCATCCCGTTGACGAAGACCATGCCTGCCTGCACCTCCGTGACGAAGCGCTCCTGCTCCCCCGCGTCGGTCGTCCAGACGTTGGACCCCAGGCCGAAGTCGCTGTCGTTGGCGATCCGCAGCGCCTCCTCGAGCGAGCCGACGCGGTGCAGCTGGGCCACCGGGCCGAAGACCTCCTCGTGGTACATCCGCATCTCCGGGGTGACCCCTTCCACCAGCGTGGCGGGGTAGAACCAGCCCGGCCCGTCAGGGCGCCGGCCGCCGACGAGCACCCGGGCACCCTTGTCGACCGCGTCCTGCACGAGCTCCTCGACGTCCGCGCGGCCCTGCTCGGTGGCCAGCGGCCCGATGTCGGTCGCGTCGTCGCGCGGGTCGCCCAGCACCTGCGCGGCGAGCCGCTGCGCGAACAACCGGGTGAACTCGTCGTACACGTCGTCGTGCACGAGGAAGCGCTTGGCGGCGATGCAGGACTGGCCGTTGTTCTGGCATCGCGCGGTGGTGGCCACGTCGGCCGCCTTGGCGAGGTCCGCCGACGGCAGCACCACGAATGGGTCGGAGCCACCGAGCTCCAGCACCACGTGCTTGACCTCCGAGCCCGCTGTGGCCGCGACCGCCTTGCCGGCCGGGGTGGAACCGGTGAGGGTGGCCGCGACCACGCGCGGGTCGCGCAGCACCTGCTCCACCCGGTCGCTGCCGATCAGCAAGGTCTGGAAGACGTCGGCCGGGAAGCCGGCACGTCGGAACAGCTCCTCCAGGTACAGCGCGGTCTGCGGGACGTTCGAGGCGTGCTTGAGCAGGCAGACGTTGCCCGCCATGAGCGCCGGCGCGGCGAAGCGCATCGCCTGCCACAGGGGGTAGTTCCAGGGCATCACGGCGAGGACCGGACCGAGTGGCTGCCACCTCGTCAGCGCGCGGCTGGCCTTCACCGCGGCCGCGTCCGCCGGCACGTCGGCGAGCATCTCCTCGGCGTGCTCGGCGTAGAAGCGCAGTCCCGCGGCGCACTTGCCCACCTCGAGCCTCGCGGCCTTGACCGTCTTGCCCATCTCCGTCGTCATGAGCTCCGCGAGGCTCTGGGTGTCCTCGTCCAGCAGGTCTGCCGCCCGCCGCGCCCAGCCCGC
Organism: Mycobacteriales bacterium; assembly: GCA_049694795.1. Taxonomy (GTDB): domain Bacteria; phylum Actinomycetota; class Actinomycetes; order Mycobacteriales; family SCTD01; genus RYN-111. Next base: position 7,111 of record JBAVRG010000013.1, on the reverse strand, counting down.
GCGCTCCGCGAAGCCGGTACGGCGGTAGCCGGCGTACGCGGCTGCCGCCCTCGCCAGCCGGTCCTCGAGGGCCGCGTCGCTGAGCGGCTCGAAGGTCTTCAGGGTGTGCCCGGTCGTCGGGTCGACGGTGGCGATGGCCATGCGCGTGCTCCTCAGGGTCAGGTGACCTTGTCGGTCTACCTCCGACGCGGCGGGCTATGCCGGAAGCGCAGCCCCCGGATGGCATCGGGCAGCTCCCCGCGGGCACCGTCCGCCACGTAGCTGACGAGCGCCGCGCTGGCCCGCTCGGACAGCACCCCGCCCAGCCAGGTGTCGTCCTTCTTCCCGCGTCGGAGGACCACGACGTTGCTGCGGTCGCACTCGTCCAGGCAGTCGACCACCCGCACCCTCACCCCGGCAGGCGCCGCCGCGAGCAGCTCCTGCTCCTGGGCGTCGTGGTCGGTGGTGGGGTGCTTCGCAGCGGTGCCGCAGCAGCAGCCGCGGCAGAGCAGGACCGTCGTCACCTGGCCATTCTCGACGACGCGCTGAAGGAACCTCCGCGAGCCATGCCGGCGATGCCGCGACGCACGCGCGGCGCGGCGCGGCGCGGCGCCCAGGGCGGTTGCGTTGAGGGTCCGCGGGTGCGGTCGCGCCTTGGCTAGGTCGTGGCGAGGTGGCGACCGAGGAAGCGCATGTCGCCAGGCCGCAGGAGGTTCCAGCACCCCGTGGTGTGGCCACCGCGCGGGAAGGCGTGCTCGGTCCGCGGCAGCGCAGCAACGAGAGCCCGGTTGGTGGCGACGAACGGGTCCGACCGCCCGCAGCCGACCCTCAACGGCAGGCCCTGCAGGCGTTCCAGGTGTCCGAGGACGTCGTTCCTTGCGAAGTCCTTCGGTCCGTCGAAGGCTCCCGGCGCGGTGTCGGCGGCACGGCGCCACAGCGCAGCGGCGTCGACAGCGACAGCCTTGACGCGATCAGGGACGCGGGACGCGAGCAGCAGGGCTCCGTACCCACCCATCGACCACCCGGTGGCGCCGAAGCGCTCAGTGCTGAGGCCCCGCTGCTGGAGCAGCGGGAGGAACTCCTCCAGCAGCATGGCTTGTGGGTCATCCCGATCGGCCCGACGGTGCCAGTAGGTGTGGTCCCCGCCGTCGACGGAGGCCAGGGCGAAGGGAGGGGTGCCCGCACGCACCGCGTCGGCGAGGAAGCGATGCAAGGCGTGCGACCCGAACGCCTGACCGCTGTCGCCCGACCGACCGTGCAGGACGAGGGCGACAGGCAGGTCCGCACCCGGCTGCGAGCCCGGCGGGTAGGCAACCGCCCACCGGACGTCCCGGCCGCGCGCCCGCGACTGCAGCACCCCGCGCGCGACAGGCCCCGTGCGGCCATCGGGCACCGCACCTTGGGGCGGGTTGAGCCGGTCGACCAGCTTGGCGCCTTCATCCGTGGCACCGACCCCCACCACAGCGCTGGCGCCCACACCCGCGCCGAGCAACAGCAGCTGCCGGCGGGTGAGGTGCACGGCACGCATCGTGCCGGGTCAGGTCATGGGGCCACACGACGCCGCGCCGAGCCGGTCGCCGAGCGCTGGTGCTGGCTAGGCGAAGGCCGGTTCGACCTGGGTGAGGCGGAAGGAGTTGCCGGACGGGTCGCGGAAGCCGGCGTCGATGCCGTACGGCCGCTGCTCCGGTGTCTCGATGAACTCCACGCCCCGCGCGACCAGGTCCTCGTACGCAGCCTGGCAGTCGTCGGTGGTCAGGAAGACCGTGCCGGCGAATCCCTTCGCCATGAGCTGGCTGATCTCCTTGGCCGTGTCGTCGTCGATGACCGGCGGTCCAGGGATGGCCATGAGGACGATCGAGACGTCGGGCTGGCTCGGCGGCCCGACCGTCAGCCAGCGGAAGTCGCCCATCTCCGCCATGGTGACGTCCTGGCGCACCTCCATCCCGAGCTTGTCGGTGTAGAACGCCAGCGCCACGTCCTGGTCATGCACCCAGACCTGCGCGGTCGAGATCTTGATCATCGGTACCTCCTGCTTCGGTGGACGCCGAGGACGCTACGGAGCCGGGCCGGGGGGTGTCTTCTCGAAACGTGCGCAGTCGCGGCCGCCCGTACGCACGCAGGACGCAGGCCGGGATGCGCGCGTTGTGCGCTGCCGGCGGGAAGGAGTCACGGTAGGAGGTCGGAGTCGCACCGAACATCCGCTTGAAGCTCGTCGTGAAGGACCCGACGCTCGTCAGTCCGACCGACATGCAGATGTCGGCAACACTCCGGTCAGTGTTGCGCAGCATGGCGGCCGCGCGTTCGAGGCGACGGGTGAGCAGATAGGCGTGCGGGCTCTCACCGAAGGCCTTGCGAAACGCCCGGCTGAAGTGGGCCTGGCTCAGCCCTGCCGCACCGGCCAGATCAGCCACGTCCAGCTGCTCCGCGAAGCGCGAGTCCGCCAAGTCCTTGGCGCGCAGGAGGTGACGCTCAACGGGAAGCACTCCCACCCTCCAACCGTCGATCCGGGGTCGCTGTCAGCTTCGCAGCCTCTTGCCCTTCATGACGATGACGGCGAACAGAACCTCGCCCAGGCGTCCGTCGATGCCGTACCCGTGAACGGCTCAGGTCGTGGCCTGTCGGTCGTCAGCGTGCTGAGGGGACGGGGATGGGCGTTCCCTGGCGCGGCATGATCGGGGCGACCTGGGAGAGCGGTCCCACCCCGCCAGAGACGAAGACAGAGCCGGTCCCAGGTCCCCGGGTGAGGTCGGACCCGAGCCCCAGCGCCAGGTGCTGACCCCTGATCGTGCCCGTGATCGAGCACAGTCTCCAAGAGGCTCGCAGCTGCACACACCGTGCGGTCATTCCCGTCGCGCCGAGCCGCCTCAGCTCGGCGACGACCTCTGCTGTCGTTCCCACCGCGGGCGCTGTGCCGCGCCAGCAGACGGTGCCGTGGTCGCCTACGGCTGCAGGTCCTCCGCTGCAGTCACGCAGAGCAGACGGAAGACGCAGCCCACCCAACGCCTTGATCGCAGGACGGGCAGCTGCCATCTCCTTGTCGAACGCCCGCTGACCAGCGGCTGCCTGGCGCGACTGCTCGTAGGAACGGACCGCGCCCAGGGCGGCTGGGCCGACCCTCATCGCCACCAGAGCAACGAGTACGGCGAGCACGGTCGCCTTGAGCGCGATGAGGAAGGGTCTGCGTGGGGCCACAGGTCTGCTCTCGGCACCTCTCGTGGCACGGTGAAGCGCAGGGCTCTCGTTCCTGCTTGGCCTTCACAGCGTGCTGGAGCGCCTTCCCGCGGGTGCCCGAGTTGCTGCACTCAGGCGCCAGCGACAAGGGAGTGCAACCGGGCGTGGTCGGCCGAGGTCGCGGCGATGCCGGCCCGGCACAGCCGACGCAGCGCCGCTGCGAACGGGTCAACCGCGTGCGGTGCAAGCCACGAGGCGTCCACCTGCGCGGTGGTGGGGCGCTTCGCCGGGGACTGGTCGAAGGCGAGGATGTCGATCCCGGAGTGGTAGTCGACGGACCACACCACGTCGCGGCTCATCCAGTAGGCGCCGGAGGTGGCGCCGCGCTCGGGCTGGAACCAGCCCACCTGACGGATGGCACCGGTCCGCGGGTCGACCGACAGGAACCGGGTGCCGTGCTCGTACCACCCGGCCGCGACCAGGATGCTGCCGTCCGTGGCGTCCTGCTCGGTGAACCAGTGGCCGGAGCAGCCGAGCACGTTGACGGCCGGGTCGGCTGACAGCGCCTTGTTGCTCACCGGCCGCAGCGTCGCCAGCTGACGCATCGGGACCCCGCGGTCGAAGCCCGCCATGCTCCAGGTCGAGAACGCGCCGTTGCTGCCGTTGCACTGCGGCTCGAAGTTCGTCTCCCCCTCCCCGAGCAGCAGCTCCCCGTCACGCAGCGGTCCACCGAGGCGGCCCCGCGGCTTCCACCGGTCGGCGCGCGGCCGGATGTTGTTGTGCTGGTACTGCGTGTTCTTCGTGATCGTGCCGCGGGTGAGGACCTTCAGGTGCAGCGGGTCCGGAGCCTCCCTGAACACCACGAGCGGATCGGTGTCACTGATCCAGATCCCTGCTGCGTCGCGGTGCAGGTTGTGGCCGGCGCCGGCTCCGGTGAGCACTCCCCAGGACTGCTCGGGCGGCAGCTCGCGCGGGTGGCTGCGGTCCCGGAGGTCGTAGGTCTGCCCCTCGGAGCCGAACAGGAAGTCGCACCGCCGGTCGGCGCACTCTGCGGTGTGGGACCCCTTCAGCGCCAGGCTGCCGACGACGACCGGCAGCGTGGGGTCGCTGACGTCCACGACGTGCAGGTAGAACGTGCCGGTGAACTCCGTGAGGATCGCCGTGCGCCCGTCCTGTGAGACCGCGATGTCCTCGTTCTCCCAGTTGTAGATCGGCAGGTGCCCCAGCAGCAGCGGCCGGCGCGGGTCTGTGGCGTCGTAGACCGACAGCCCGGTCGCCCCGCTGACGAAGGCACGCACCTGACGGCCCACCCTGACGGTCCGCAGCGACACGCCGACGCCGTCGAGCGGGAGCGTCCCGACGTGGGTGACGTTCGGCGAGGCGAGGGCGTCACCGGGCACCCCGGGGACCACCGGGCTGACCGGCACGGCAGGGCCGGCTTGGGCTGAGGCGCTCAGCGCGAGCAGGCACCCGAGGACGGCAGCGAGGAGGCGGCGCACGCCGACGTCTTCGCCGCATGCAGCCCGTCTCCTGCCTGCCCTACAGTCCGGTCGTGCCCCGCCCCCGCCGCCCTGCCCTGCTCGCTGCTGCCGTCACCGGTGCGCTGGTCGCCTGGGAGGTCCGGCGGGCTGCCGCGCACGCCGACCCCGCCACCCGCGCGGCTGCGGTCCGGCGCAAGCTGGCGGTCGCGACGTGGACCGCTCCGACCGAGGGTCGCCTCATGACCCGCATCGTCGTCGACGCCGCACCGCTGCAGGAGTACGTCGCCCGCAAGCGCGCCGAGGGCGCCAAGGGCCTCACCCTCATGCACGTGGTGGGAGCCGCAGCAGGACGGGCGCTGCACGCCGTACCGGCTGCGAACACCAAGGTGCGGGGTGGCCGGATCGTGCCGTTCGACGACGTCAGCGTGGGGTTCGCCGTCGACATCGGGCAGGGCACCGACCTGGCGCCGTGCAAGGTGCCGCATGCCGATCAGCTCACCCCTGCCGAGATCGCGACCGCCGTGTGGAAGGGCGTGCAGGCCCTGCGCGAGGGCAACGACCCCGGCTTCAACCTGTCGACCCGGATCGCCACCTACGTGCCGACGCCGTTCATGCGACCGATGATGCTGGCGACCTCCTACCTGCTGGGCGGATGGGGCCTGCCGGTGCTCGGCCAGCAGGGCAACCCGCTCGGGTCGGTGTTCATCTCCAACGTCGCGCCGCTGGGGGTCGAGGAGGTCTTCCTGGCGCCCGTGCCCTTCGCCCGGACGCCGGTCTACCTCTCCCTCGGCGTCGTGACCGACCGGGCGGTGGTGCGCGAGGGCAAGGTGGTCGCCGTCCCGCAGTTCACGATGTGCCTGACGGGTGACCACCGGCTCGTCGACGGGGTGCAGTGCGCCATCTACTTCGACGCGCTCAAGGCGCTGCTCGCCGCCCCCGACCAGCTCGGCTGACCCTCAGCGCTTGCGGACCGGGCGCGGGCCGTAGAGCCGCAGCGCGCGGTCGTCCTCGGTGAGGCCGCCCCACACGCCGTACGGCTCGCGCATCGACAGAGCGTGGTCGGCGCACTCGCGACGCACCGGGCAGGACAGGCACAGGCCGCGGGCAGCGCGGTCGCGCTCGCTGCGGGAGGGCTCGCGCTCCCCCGGCGGGTGGAAGAACAGGTCGTCGTGGCCGCGGCAGCGGGCCATCTCCTGCCAGTCCCAGCGCCAGGCCTGGGCACCAGGGGGGACGGCGGTGCCGAGGACGTCGGGCACGGTCCTCTCCTCTCGACGCCGACCATCTTGTACGACAGCGCGTAGAACTTCTACCGGCCGTAGTATGACCTGCGTGACACGACTCGGTGACCTGGAGCGGGCCGTCATGCAGGCGGTCTGGCAGTCGCCGGAGCCCCTCACCGGCCGGGAGGTCGCCGCCGCGCTCGTCGGTCGCGAGCTCGCCTACACCACCGTCCTGACCGTGCTGACGCGCCTGGAGAAGAAGGGCCTGCTGGTCCGCGACGCCTCCAGCCGCGCGCACACCTACCGGGCACTGGGCAGCCGCGAGGACCACGTCGCGGTCCTCATGCAGCAGGCGCTCGGCCAGGCCGACGACCGGGCTGCCGCGCTGCAGCACTTCGCGCGCACCATGAGCGCCGAGGAGGCGCAGGCCCTGCGCCGGGCCCTCGAACGGCGCGACTGAGCCGGTGCTCGCTGCAGCGGCTGTCCTCGCCGGCTGCCTGCTGCTGCTCGCCGGCGTCCTTCCCCGCGTGCTGGCGTCCGCGACGTGGCCTGCCCGCGGGCCGGCGGCCGGGCTGCTGCTCTGGCAGGCCGTGGGGCTGGCCGGCGGCCTCGTCACGCTGCTGCTGCTCGCCACCGTCGCCCTGGCCCCGCTCGGCCCCACCCACCTGCAGGCCCTGCGACACCTCGACCGGGCCGGGCCCTGGACCTGGGCGCTCGGCGCGGTCACCGCGCTGCTGCTGCTCCGGCTGCTCGGCGTCCTGCTCACCTCGACGATCCGCACGATCCGTGCCCGGCACGACAACCGGGTCCTCGTCGACCTCGTCGGGGAGCCCCACCTGCTGCTGCGCGACACGTCAGTGGTGGACCACGAGGTGCCGGTGGCCTACTGCCTGCCCGGGTTGCGGTCGCGGGTCGTGCTGTCGAGGGGTGCGGTGAGCCTGCTCAGCTACGACGAGCTGCGGGCCGTCCTCGCCCACGAGCGCGCGCACCTGACGATGCGGCACGACCTGGTGGTGCTGCCCTTCGTGGCGCTCGGAGCGACCTTCCCCGGGCTGCGGGCGGTGGCCACGGCCCGGGCCGAGGTCGCGCTCCTTGTGGAGCTGCTCGCGGACGACCGCGCCGCCCGTCACCACGACCGGGAGTCGCTCGCCCGTGCGCTGTGGAAGATCGGCACCGGTGAGGCGCCCGCCGGGGCCCTCGGGGTGTCGGGAGGGCAGGACGCCCCCCGTGGCGACGAGGTCCTGCTGCGCGCCCGTCGGC
>JBAVRG010000012.1:0-3518 GCA_049694795.1 Mycobacteriales bacterium | reverse complement strand
GTGCGGATCGACGCCGATCATCACTGCAGACATCTGCTCTCCTTCGCCGATGGGACGGCAAGGAGGGCAGTGCTACTTCGGGCAACGCAGACCCCTCTTGAGCCACTCCTCACCAGGGCAGTGCCCGGCGGGTCAGCACCCCGTTACTGAGCCACACGCGAACGTGGGCAGCCGCTTACAGAGCAAACCCGCCGAGCACCTGACCGACAGCCTGGCCGGGCTCTCGGCTCCCGTCATTGAAGAAGTAGCCCGCTCTTCGACATTCGCTCATAGGCAAGGACGCGACCCGCGGCCTGTGAGTGCGTCGGCGGATGTCATCCGCGGTGGATGGGGTTTCCACGCGGCGGCGGCCTTACCGTCCGACCATGACTGAACCCAAGGCCACTAACCCCCATCCCGCGTATCGGACGGGACGGATGGAGGCCTTCAGTGACGGGGTGTTCGCAATCGCGATCACGCTGCTCATTCTGGAGATCGGCGTCCCCGCCGGCTCCGGGGGGGACTTACTCGGAGCGCTTGGCGACCAATGGCCCTCCTACTTGGCCTACTTCGTGAGCTTCGCAACCATCGGAGCGGTCTGGTTCGCCCACACCGTGATCACCGAGTACCTCAATCACGCCGACTCTGTGCTGATACGTCTGAACCTGCTGCTGCTCCTCGTAGTGTCGTTCCTGCCCTTCCCCACGAAACTGCTGGCGGAGTACGTGCATGAGTCGGATGCGGAACGGATTGCTGCCACCGTCTACGGGATCAACCTGTTGTTGGCGTTGGTCATGGTCTCGGTCGTCTGGCGCTACGCGGCCCGCGAGCACCTGGTAAGCCCCGACCTGGCAGACGAGGACGTGAAGACCCTCACCAAGCGGCTGACACCGACTCTTGGCCTGTACGTCGTGATGATCCTCGTGGGGATGTTCCTGCCCATCGCGGCCGTTGTCGGCTACCTGCTGCTCGCCCTGTTCATCCTCATCCCGTTCAGTGCCATCCGGCATCAACCAAGCGAGGCCTGAACAGGCTCCTCGTGGCCTGCAGGCACATCGGCAGGACGTCCTCAACTCGGCAGATCAGGACGTCCTCAACTCGGCTAAGAGCGGACGCAGGCGGCGACTACGCGGCAATCAGCGGTAGTTCCGGCTGGCCTTCGGGAGGTCGATGAGCCATGTCCGAAGGTAGGCGTCGCTACACCACGGGCTGGGACGCACTGAGCCGCAGGTCCGGGGCTGCTTGGGTCCGCACCTGCCTGGAGCGTTGAACACCGGTTCCAGCAGCGCCCACCGCTCTTCGGTCAGGTCACTGGCACGGTGCCGACCGACGCCGCTCCGGCAGCCGCAGCGAAGAGGACGCACCCGTTCAGACCGCTGCTGCGGCGTGCCGCAGCAGCACCGCGACGACGTCGTCGACGTCCTGCTCGTCGGTCGCCCAGTCCGAGACGGAGATCCGCATCAGGCGCTCGCCCCGGTACGTGGTGCCGCTGAAGTACGCCGCCCCGTCCGCGCGCACTGCGGCCATCACGGCCTCGGCCAGTCGTCCGTGCTCGCCGTCCGGGGCGAGCCAGCGGACCAGGACCTGGTTGGAGACGACGTCGTTCACGATCTCGGCCTGGCCACTCGCCTCGAGTGCCTGCGCGAAGCGCTGTGCGAGGGCGACCGCTCTCTCGACGAGCTCCGCGACGCCCTGCCGACCCAGCGAGCGCAAGGTCGCGTAGACCCCGAGACCGCGGGCCCGCCGGGAGAACTCGGGGTTCCAGTCCATGGCGTCCCGTGCGCCGGTGCCCTGCTCGAGGTAGCTCGCCTGGACGCTCATCGCGGCGCGGTGGGCGGCGGGGTGCCGGCAGATCGCCACCCCACAGTCGTACGCGACGTTGAGGAGCTTGTGGCCGTCGGTCGACCACGAGTCCATCCGGTCCAGGCCGCGTACGTGCCGGCTCAGGCTCGGTGCGGCGGCGGCCAGCAGCATCACCGCGCCATCGGCGTGCACCCACGTCGGGTTGCCGGCCGAGCGGTGCGCCTCGGCCAGATCGGCGACGGCGGTGAAGTCGTCGAACGCGCCGGTGTTCACGTTGCCGCACTCGACCGTGATGATCGTCGGCCCCGACACCGTCCGCAGTGCGCGCTCCAGGGCGTCCGGCAGCATGTTGTCCTGGTCGTCGCACGGCACCATCACCGCCGAGCGCTCTCCCAGCCCCAGGAAACGCAGCGCCCGCGGCACGGTCGAGTGCACGCCCTCCTTCAGCACGACGGTGATGCCGGGGGACCCGATCAGGCCGTCCGCCTCGACGTCCCAGCCCACCTGGCGCAGCACCTCGTCACGCGCAGCAGCGAGGCAGGTGAAGTTGGCCATCTGCCCGCCGGTGACGAAGCCGACCGAGCTCTCGGCCGGCAGGTTCAGCACGTCGAGCAGCCACTCGGCAGCCAGCTCCTCGGCGACCGCGACGCCGGGAGCCGGTGGGAAGAGCCCGGCGTTCTGGTCCCACGTCGACACCAGCAGCTCGGCACCCCAGGCAGCCGGGTGGAGCCCGCCGATGACGAACCCGAAGAAGCGACCGCTCGCATGGGCGGTGACGTACGGCGCCAGGTCCCGCGCCAGCTCCGCCACCACGTGCGCGGGATCCTCACCCGCGTAGGTGAGCCCGTGGTCGAGGGCAGCCCGGATCTGGGCGTGGTCACCCTCCGGGTAGACGCGACGGGTCGGCAGCGACTCCAGGTAGTCCAGCGCAGCCGGGGTGACGGCGTCGAGGACGGACTTCCACTCCGAACGCCGCATCGCTCCTCCTGCCCTCAGGGAAGCAGCGCGGGGGAAGGGTGTCCAGAGACTTCCGCGACACCTCGGCGCAGCTGAGCCGGCCGGTCAGACGACGCGACGGCGCACGGCCACCGAGCCGAGCAGCAGTGCCAGGGCCGCGGCAGGGAGCTCGAGCCCGAGGCCGGTGCTCGGCAGGCCCACGAGCGCGCTGCCCGGACCCGCGTCAGCAGTCACCGCCCGCACTGGTGCCGCGCGCCGCACCGCAGGTGCTGACGCCGTACGGCGGGTGAAGACGTCGGCACCGAAGGACTGCACGCCGCTGTCCTGGGCGGCGTAGCCGAGACGCCGCACGTGGAACAGGTCGGAGAGGGTCCGCAGCGTGGAGTAGTGGTTGTAGGGACGCGTCGAGACGGTTCCTGGGGCGATGTACGGCGAGACCGCGATCGCGCCGACCCGCCCGCCTCCCTTGCCGGACAGGGCGGGGATCCCACTGAGGTCGGTGGACGCGCCGCCGGCGTCCGGTGTGTTGAGGGTCCGCTCGTCGCAGCAGGCAGAGGAGTCGGCGGCGCCGTCGCTGCCGGTGGTGGCGGCGGCCTCGTCCCAGGTGACGAGCAGCAGGCCGTCCTTCTTGAACGCGGGGCTGGCCAGGATCGGCGGGACGTACCTGCTCAGCCAGTGCTGCACGGCGGTGAGGTTGCCGGTCTTGTCACCGGCGACGTCCGTCCCGGCGCAGCCGGTGTCGTGCCCGTCGTCGCACAGGTTCGGCGTCACGAAGCTGA
>JBAVRG010000011.1:0-6633 GCA_049694795.1 Mycobacteriales bacterium | reverse complement strand
ACGAGCGCCCGCTCCTCTGCGGCCAGCGCGGCCTCGGCGTCGGTGCGCCGGGTCACGGCGGCCTCGAGCCGCTCGGCGTCCTGCCGCATCTGCTCGTGGAGCTCGGCCTCCTGCTCGCGCACCTGCGCGGCCTCGCGCTCGAGCTGCTCGGGATCGCGCCCCTGACGGGCCTCCTCCGGCAGCTCCGACGTGAGGTGCCGGTGCCGCTCGGAGGCGAGCGTCGCCGTACCGCGCAGGCGCTCCTCGAGCGCGGACAGGCGGTACCACGTCTCCTGCGCCCGGGTAAGCCGCGGCGCCTGCTCGGCGGCGGCCGCCTCGAGCTGCTGCTCGCGGGCCTGCGCCTCGGCGAGCTCCTTCTCGACGACCGCCCGCCGCGCGCGCAGCTCGGTCTCGTCCCGCACCTCGGCGTCCAGGGCGGCGCGGAGCTGGACCAGGTCGTCGGCGAGCAGCCGGAGCCGGGCGTCGCGCAGGTCGGCTTGGACCTCCCCGGCCCGGCGGGCGACCTCGGCCTGGCGACCCAGCGGCTTGAGCTGGCGACGCAGCTCGGTGGTGAGGTCCTGCAACCGGGTGAGGTTGGCCTGCATCGCCTCGAGCTTGCGGAGCGCCTTCTCCTTGCGCTTCTTGTGCTTGAGGACGCCGGCGGCCTCCTCGATGAAGGCGCGGCGGTCCTCCGGGCGGGCGGACAGCACCGCGTCGAGCTGGCCCTGCCCGACGACGACGTGCAGCTCGCGGCCGATGCCGCTGTCGCTCATGAGCTCCTGGATGTCCACCAGCCGGCACTTGGTGCCGTTGATGGAGTACTCGGACGCGCCGTCGCGGAACATCAGGCGGGTGACGCTCACCTCGGCGTACTCGATGGGGAGCGCGCCGTCGCTGTTGTCGATCGTCAGCGTCACCTCGGCCCGCCCGAGCGGCGCCTTCCCCGGCGTACCGGCGAAGATGACGTCCTCCATCTTGCCGCCGCGCAGGGCCTTGGCCCCCTGCTCCCCGAGCACCCAGGCGATGGCGTCGACGACGTTGCTCTTGCCCGAGCCGTTGGGGCCCACCACGCAGGTGATGCCGGGCTCGAAGCGCAGGGTCGTCGGGGACGCGAAGGACTTGAAGCCCTTCAGGGTGAGGCTCTTGAGGTGCACGTGCTGCCTTCGTCTCGGCCGGTTCTAGCAACTGGGGGAAGGCCAGCCAGGAGCCTAGTACGGCGAGCCGCGCGGCAGCGGGACCTCATGACGAAGGCCGCCTCCCGACGGGAAGCGGCCTCGTGTGGTGCGCCGGATCAGGTGAGCACGGGCTCCGGCTGGGTGAGCACCCGGATGTCGTCCTCGACGTGCACGGTCGCGACCAGCGCGTCGTTCGCGGCCTTGACGCGGGACAGCTCCTCCTCGAGCTCGGCGACCCTGCCACGGAGGCGGCGGACCTCGGCGGCGAGACGGAGATCGGTGCCTACACCGACATGACCGAACAGGGCCTTCGCCATCGAAGAAGCCTCCACGTTGAGGTAGTCGAACCGCCCGATGCGCGTGCCGACGGGCACAGGTGCGGTACCACAAAGGTGCCACCTGAGCGCAGGTCAGTCAAGGCTCAGGTCACGAACGCGTCACGGAAACGGACATCACCCCGGGCTGCCGGCGGGGCGAGGTGCTCAGCGCTCCCGGAACCCGCTCTCCCCCCGGGGCTCGCCCCACCTGTCGCTGACGAACTCGACCCGGCCAGGCCCCGACGGCAGCAGGGCCAGCAGCTGCCGGCAGGCCTGCGGCGGGCCCTCCGCCACGACCTCCACCCGACCGTCCGCGAGGTTGGTGGCGGAACCGGCCAGACCGAGCTCGAGCGCCCTGGCCCGCGTCCACCAGCGGAACCCGACGCCCTGTACCTGGCCCTTCACGAAGGCGGTCATCCGCACCTGCTCCACGTGCCCGAGACTAGAGCCGTGCTCGCGATCCGCCCCTGCCTGAGCCTGTGCGACTGGGCCGCCACCCGCACCGTGCTCGGCGGGGAGCAGGTGTTCGCGTGCCGTGGCTGCGGCAGCCAGTGGGTGCGCAGCGAGCCGTGGGCCCCCCGGCAGGCCGACGGGACGGTGCCGACGGGGGTCCTGGAGGAGCTCCGGGCTGTCCGCAGCCAGGACTAGCGGGGGTGCCGCGGACGCGGCTGGCAGCGCGGGCAGGAGTAGGACGAGCGGTTCATCCAGGCCTCCCTGCGGAGGGGGGTGCCGCACCGGTCGCACGGCTCGCCCTCGCGGCCGTAGGCGTGCAGCGCCCGTTCGAACAACCCGCTCACCCCCTCCGTGGAGACGTAGAGCGCGTCGAAGCTCGTCCCTCCGGCGCGCAGCGACTCGACGAGCACGTCGCGCGCGTGCCCGAGCAGCTCACGCGCCTTGGGCCGGGTGAGGCTGTCGGTGGCGCGGCCACCGTGCAGCCGGGCCCGCCAGAGGGCCTCGTCCGCGTAGATGTTGCCGATGCCGCTGACCAGCGTCTGGTCGAGCAGTGCGCGCTTCACCCCGGACTGCTTGCGGCGCAGCCGGGTCACGAACAGCTCGTCGTCGAAGAGGGGGTCGAGCGGGTCGCGAGCGATGTGCGCGATCGTGCTCGGCAGCTCCGCGCCACCCGCGACGACGAACAAGCCGCCGAACGTGCGCTGGTCGACGAAGCGCAGCTCGCGGCCGCCGTCGGTGAAGGCGAACCGGACCCGCAGGTGCTTCTCCAGCGGCTTGTCGGCCGGGACCACGAGCAGCTGGCCGCTCATGCCCAGGTGGCCGGTGAGGGCGTCGCCGGAGTCGAGCGGCAGCCACAGGTACTTGCCGCGGCGCCGGGCGGCCACGACGGTGCGGCCGGTCAGCAGGTCGACGAAGTCGTGCTCGCCGGCCTCGTGCCGACGCACGGCACGCGGGTGGTGCACCTGGACGCAGGCGATGGTGCGGCCGGCCACCCCCTTCTCCAGGCCGAGCCGGACGACCTCGACCTCGGGCAGCTCGGGCACTAGGGCGTGGGCTCCGGCTCGACGGGCTGCTCTTCCTGGAGCGACTGCCAGGCGCCCTGGGCGGCCTGCTGCTCGGCCTCCTTCTTGCTGCGACCGGCGCCCTCGCCACGAGCCTGGCCGCCGACCATCGCCAGGGCGACGAAGGACTTGGCGTGGTCGGGCCCGCTCTCGGTGATCGCGTAGTCCGGCACACCCAGGCCGCGGGCGGCCGTCAGCTCCTGCAGCGCGGTCTTCCAGTCCAGCGCCGCGCCGTCGCGGGCGGCGGCCTCCATGAGGGGGTCGAACAGGGCCCGGACCAGCCGGGCGGCTCCCTCGAGGCCGCGCTCCAGGTAGACCGCCCCGATCAGCGCCTCCATGGTGTCGGCCAGGATGCTCGGCTTGTCACGGCCACCGGTGACGTCCTCGCCCTTGCCGAGCCGCATCCACGGGCCGAGCCCCAGCTCGCGTGCGACGCCCGCGAGCGCCCGCGTGCTCACCACCGAGGCGCGCAGCTTGGCCAGGGCTCCCTCGGCGAGGTCGGGGTGCCTCGTGTAGAGCGCGTCGGTCACGACCAGTCCCAGCACGGCGTCGCCCAGGAACTCCAGCCGCTCGTTGGTCGGCAGGCCGCCGTTCTCGTAGGCGTAGGAGCGGTGCGTCAGCGCCCGCTCGAGCAGGTCGCGGTCCAGGCCGGTGCCGAGCGCGGCCTCCAGCTGGGTGTACGGGCGCCCGGTCACAGGCGGGCCAGCGCGTAGGCGACGGCCTGCCCGACGGTCTCGAGCGCGTCCAGGTCCTCGTCGTCGATGCGGAAGCCGGGCCGCGCGACCTGCTCCTCGAGGATCTCGACGATCTCGACGAGGGCGAGCGAGTCGGCCTTGAGGTCCTCCACGAAGCGCGTCTGCAGCGTGACCGTCTGCGGGTCGATCTCGAGGACCGTCTGCACGGCGCTGCGGAGCAGGGCGAGAACGTCGTCCGGGGTCACGAGCCCACCGCCTCGCGGCGGTCGAGAGCCGTCCGCAGGCGCGGCACCAGCCCGTCCCGCACCGCTGCTGCGGCCGCACGCAGGCAGCCGGCAACGCTCTCGGCCTGTGCCGCGCCGTGGCCGACCACCGTCACCCCGTCGACGCCGAGCAGCACGGCGGAGGACGGCAGGTCATGGGCCCCGGCCCGCAGGCTGGCGCCTTCGATGCCCTTCAGCAGCACGTTGCCGGTGAAGCCGTCGACCACGATCACGTCGGCCTTGCCGCCGAGGGTGACGTCGTGGCCCTCGACGTTGCCGACGAAGCGCAGGGGGGCGGCGGTGAGCAGCGCGTGCGCGTCCTTGCGGACCTGGTCGCCCTTGCCGGGCTCCTGGCCGACGTTCAGCAGGGCGACCGCGGGGTCGTCCAGGCCGAGCTGGGCCTGCGCGTACGCGGCGCCGAGCACCGCGTGCTGGACGAGCTGCTCGGCGGTCGCGTCGCAGCTGGCTCCGACGTCGAGCAGCACGAGCGGACCGGCCACGGCCGGGACGAGCACGGCCAGAGCGGGCCGGGGGGTCAGGCGACCGAGAGTCAGCACCGACGCCGCGAGGGCGGCGCCGGTCGAGCCCACGGAGACGGCGGCGTCCGCCAGGCCGTCACGCACCTGGCGGTGGGCCACGCGGATGGAGGCGTCCTTCTTGCTGCGGACCGCCCGGGCGGGGTCCTCGTCCATGCCGACGACCTCGGAGGCCGCGACGAGCCGGAAGCGGCCGGTGGCGCCGCGCTCGGCGAGCAGCTCCCCGGCCAGGTCCACCGGACCGACCAGCGCGACCTCGAGGTCGGCGTCGCGGTCAACGGCCAGCAGCGCGCCCTCGACCACTGCGGTGGGGGCGTGGTCGCCCCCCATGAGGTCGAGGGCGACGCGGACCACGTGCGTCAGACCGCGAGGACCGTGCGCTTGTCGTAGCGGCCGCACTCAGGGCACACGGTGTGGGGCAGGGTCGTGTGACCACGGTCGCACTTGACCAGCGTGGGGACGCCGGACTTCCACTGCGCGCGGCGCGAGCGGGTGTTGCTGCGCGACATCTTGCGCTTGGGGACGGCCATCTCTTACTTCTCCTGGTCTGTCTGCTCGAGCAGCCCGGCAAGGGCGCCCCAGCGGGCGTCGGTCGTGTCGTGCGTGTGGCCTTCCGGCAGGTCGTCCAGGCGCTCCCCGCACGTGGCGCAGAGCCCCTGGCAGTCCTCCCGGCAGAGCGGGTTGAGCGGCAGCGCGAGCACCACCGCGTCGCGCAGCGTCGGGGTGAGGTCGAGCAGGTCACCCACCAGCTGCGAGACCTCGTCCTCCTCGTCGTGGTCGGTGCTCGCCTCCGGGTAGACGAACAGCTCCTGCACCCTGACGGTGAGCGTGTCGCTCACCGGGCTCAGGCACCGCCCGCACTCACCGGTCAGCGGCGCCGTGACGGTGCCGCTGACGAGCACCCCGTCCATGACGCTCTCGAGCCGGAGGTCCAGCTCGAGCTCGGCACCGACGGGTACCGCGATCAGGTCGACGAGCCCAAGCCCCTCGGGCGCGGGAGCAGAGAGCTGCACCTGGCGCATCGACCCCGGACGACGACCGAGCTCGCGGGTGTCGAGCACGAGCGGGTCGCGGGGGTCGAGGCGGGGCTGCTGCTTCCTGTTCTCGGGCACAAGGTTCTCCGGGCTCGGGACGAGTCCAGCGACCAGCCTAGCGGACGGCGGCCCGGTGCCGGCTCGCGATCGCGATCGCCGGTCAGCCCGGCAGCGGCTCGTCGAGGAAGGACGCTCCGTCCGGCTCACCCAGCGACTCCAGCTCGTGCCGACCGGAGAGCTTGTCGCGGCCGCGCTCGACGGCCGCCAGCGTCTTGGTGAGGACGATCTCGAAGTTCGCCAGCTTCGCGTCGACGTAGTCCTCGACCTCGAGCCGCATCGCCTCGGCCGACGTGCGCGCCTCGTCCAGGAGCCGGGTCGCCTCGGCCGACGCCTCGACGTGGATGTCGGTGGCCTCGACCAGCCGCCGCCGCTCCGCCTTCGCCTCAGCGATGATCTGCTCGGCCTCGCGCCGACCCTCCTCGACGACCCCGGCCTTGTCGCCGAGCACCGCCTGGGCACGGGTGATGGTCTCCGGCAGCAGCTCCTCGAGCTCGCCGATCAGCTGCAGCAGGTCACCTCGGTTGACGACGCACGACGCCGACATGGGCATGGCCCGGGCGCCCTCCACGAGCGCGGCGATCTCGGCGAGCTTGGCGTGCACCTCGTCCACGAGGGGGCCTCCAGCAGCGTCAGGGGGTGGCGCGCACGCGCTCGAGCAGGCGACGGTGCACGGCGTCCGGCACCAGCCCGGACACGTCCCCACCGTACGTCGCAACCTCCTTGACGAGGCTGGACGACAGGAACGAGTACAGCGGGTTCGTCGTCATGAACATCGTCTCGACGCCCTGCAGGCCGTGGTTCATCTGCGCCATCTGCAGCTCGTAGTCGAAGTCGCTGATGGCCCGCAGGCCCTTGACGATGACCTGGATGCCGTTGGCCTTGCAGAAGTCGACGATCAGCCCGTCGAAGCTGTCGACCCGGACGTTCGGCCAGGCGCTGGTGGCCTCGCGCAGCATCTCGGTGCGCTCCTCGAAGGAGAACATCCGCTTCTTGCTGGCGTTCAGCCCGACGGCCACGACGACCTCGTCGTACAGCGCACTGGCGCGGCCGATGATGTCGA
>JBAVRG010000010.1:0-8352 GCA_049694795.1 Mycobacteriales bacterium | reverse complement strand
GATGTCCGAACGTGGCAACTCTCGCCGCGGGCGCAAGACCCTGATCCTCAAGGTGGCCTCGGCCGCGATGGGGATCACCCTCGCAGGGGCCGCCGCGTTCGCCGCGACCAACTGGCTCGTCGGCCTGAACAACGGGTCGTCGGGCGAGGCGAGGTCCGCCAGCATCGCCAACCTGACCATCTCGGCCGTCGCAGCGCCGTCGGTGACCAACCTTCTCTACCCCGGTGCCACGGGCGACGTCGTGCTGAACATCGACAACCAGAACACGTTCCCCGTGACCATCACGGGGTTCCAGCTGCCGACCAGCTCGACGTACGCCACCGGCTACTCCGACAGCGCCCTCGGCACGCCGAACGCCGGCTGCACCTCGACCACCAGCCTGGTGGGCTGGAGCTTCGCGGCCGCCGGCGCGGCCTCGTCCCACAACCTGACCACGCCCCTGACTGTCCCGGCGAGCACCAACAACTTCACGGTGACCCTCGCGAGCGACGCCACGATGGGGGCGAACACACCGGCCGCCTGCGCCGGCACGTACTTCTCGATGCCCTCGTTCACCGGCGTCACGGCCACCAGCGCGACCACGGCCGTCACGCCCAGCGGCACGACCGACGCCTGGACCAGCTGACAACATCCGGCGCGTCGCCGGCCGAAGGCCACCACGGAGAGCCCTGATGAGCACCGGCACATCTCGGATCGCCGTGGTGGCCTTCTGCGCGCTCGCGCCGTTCAGCTCCCCGACCGCCGCCTACGCGTCGTACTGGTCCGTCGGGTTGGCCCCGCAGTCCGCCGGGCAGGCGCAGTCGCTGCCGGCGCCGCTCGCCCCCGCGACCGTCACCGCGACCTGCACCAGCTCCACCGGGAAGACCGTCCAGGTCACGTGGACGGCGGTGGCCACGGCCACGTACGCCGTCTACCAGTCCTCCGGGACCGGCTACACCCTGATGGCCAGCGGCGTCACCGCGACCGGCTGGACGAGCAGCACGCTGAAGAACGGGACCTACACCTACGAGGTGACAGCCTCGACAGGTGCGAACTGGACCAGCGCGAACAGCGCCCCGACGGCGGCCCGCACGATCAAGGGCAACGCCTGCTCCTGACGGGGATCAGGCGAGCTCGGGGAAGCGCTGCGCCACCAGGGCGTGCAGGTCCTTGACCCGCTGGGCCTGCTCGGCGGGCATGACGAGGGTGGCGGCCGGCGTGTGCACCACGACCAGGCCCTCGCACCCGACCAGCGCCACCAGGTGGTCGGGGTCGGAGGAGGCCACCACGCAGTCGTGCGTGTCGAGCAGCACGCTCGCCCCGGCGCCGACGGCGTTGCCGTCCAACGACCTGGTCAGCGCGTCGCCGTACTGGGGCCAGGAGCCGACGTCGAGCCAGCGCGCGGACAGCGGCAGCGCCGCGACCGTGAAGTGCGGCGAGGTGGACGCCGGCTCCATGACGCCGTAGTCCACCGACACCTTGGGGATCTCGTCCCAGGCCTCGGGTGCGCCGTCCAGCACGCGCCGGACGCGGGCCAGGGTCTCCGGTGCGAAGCGCTCGGCAGCGCGCAGGAACGTCGCGGCCTGCCAGACGAACATCCCGGAGTTCCACAGCGCGCCCTGCTCGACCAGCTGCTCGGCGCGGTCGCGCTGCGGCTTCTCGGCGAAGCGGGCCACGACCAGCGCGTCGCCGGACAGCGGGGCGCCCAGCTCCAGGTAGCCGAACCCGGTGGCGGGGTGGTCCGGCACCACACCGAAGGTCACGAGCGCGTCGTCGTGCGCCTCCGCGACGGCGAAGCCGCGCGCGAGCGTCGCCGCGAAGGCACCGAGCGGCTCGATGAGGTGGTCGGCGGTGAGGACGGCGACGACGGCGTCGGGATCGCTCGCCGCGATCGTCGCCATCGCGAGGGTCAGCGCCGGCAGGGTGTCGCGCCCCGACGGCTCCAGGATCAGGCGCGAGGAGTCCAGCCCCGGGACGCAGGAGACCGCGGAGCGCAGCTGCTCACCGGCGCCGAGCCACACCGACGACGTCACGGACGCGGCCCGCTCGACCGCGATGTCGAGCAGCGATCGGCCGCCGAACAGCGGCACCAGCTGCTTCGGCGCCGCGGCGGTGGAGTACGGCCACAGGCGGGTGCCCGAACCCCCCGCCAGGATCAGGGCGTGCCGCACTGGTCCACCTCTCCGTTCGCGGGCATGGCAGGCTCCAACAGCTCGGCCGACCGGGTGGGCGCAGCGCCCTCCCCGACGGAGCGGACACGGGACGCGAGCAGGTAGCGGACGAGCAGGCCGAGGGCCAGGGCGGCGCGCAACGGCGCCCACCGGCGCCCGTGGTAGTGCTCGGACAGGTAGGTGTAGAGGGCGCGGTGGTGCTCGCGCAGCATCGCTCTCGAGGCGCCGGCGGTGGCGTGCCCGCCGACGTGCGTGATGACCGCGGAGGGGACGTAGACGTTCTGCCAGCCGGCCTCGGCCAGCCGTCGGCACAAGTCCATGTCCTCGCAGTACATGAAGTACTTCGGGTCGAACCCGCCGACCTGCTCCCAGGCCTCTCGCCGCAGCAGCATGAGCGAGCCCGACAGCCAGCCGGTGGTGCCCTCGACCGGGGTGCCGACCTCGGCGCGGTAGGACCGGGTCCAGGGGTTGCTGGGCCACCACCAACCGGCCACCGCGTGACCGAGCCCACGGCCCAGCGACGGGAACGCCCGCGCCGAGGGGTAGAGCTTGCCGTCGGGGGTGCGGATGGCCGGGCCGAGGCAGGCCGCCTCGGGCCAGCGCTCACCGGCGGCGAGCAGCTCATCCAGCGCACCCGGCTCCCACGTCACGTCCGGGTTGGCCACCACCAGCCAGTCGCCCTCGAACCCCGAGGCACCCAGGTTGGCGGCCTTGCCGTAGCCCAGGTTGCCGCCGGTCGGGAGCAGCGTGACGCCCTCCGGCACCACAGGCGCGCCGGCCGGGGAGGCGTTGTCGGCCACGACCACCTCGTACGGCGTCGTGGTCGCGGCACGCAACGACTGCAGGAAACCGGGCAGGACGTCACCGGAGTTCCAGGTGACCACCACCACCCGGAGCGGGCCGGGCATCAGCTCTGGAGCGCGCGGGCGTAGCTCGCCAGGTGCGCCTCGGCGCTGGCGGCCCACGTGAACTCCAGCGAGCGCTGGTGCCCGGCGACACCGAGCTGCGCGCGTCGGTCGGGGTCGTCGAGCAGGGCGCCGAGCGCGGTCGCGATGGCCGGCGGATCGGGCTCGGTGTAGGCGACCGCGTCGCCGCCCACCTCGGGCAGCGACAGCCGCGGCGTGGTGAGCACCGGGGCTCCGCACGCCATCGCCTCGAGGACCGGGAGCCCGAAGCCCTCGCCGTGCGAGGGGTAGGCCACGACCGTGGCACCGCCGAGGAAGCCGGGCAGGTCGGTGAAGCGCAGGTAGCCGGGGCGCAGCACCCGCAGGTGCGAGGGCACCTCGCTGATGGCTTGGTCGATGGTGTCGTCCCAGCCCGAGCCGCCGGCGAGCACCAGCGCGGGCGGGTCCTCGCGGCCGTCGCACGCCTGCACCCAGCCGCGCACCAGCCCCGGGACGTTCTTGCGCGGCTCGAGCATGCCGAGGAAGGCGACGTACGGCTGACCGGCGAGGCCGAGGCGGGCCTGGACCCGCAGCTTCTCGTCGTCCGCCGGCACGTGGAAGGTCTGCTGGTCGACGCCGTGGTAGGCGACGTCGAGCAGTGTCGGGTCGGCGTCGAGCAGGCGCACGACCTCGTCGCGGGTGGCCTTCGACGGCACGATGCAGCGAGCCGCACGGCGCAGCGCGGTGCGGGTCGCCGAGCGGAAGAAGGTGCCCTTCACCGAGGTGTGCAGCTCGGGCTCGGTGAAGAACGTCGCGTCGTGGACGGTGACGACCACGGGACGGCCGGCACGCAGCGGCATCGTGTAGTGCGGCGAGTGCACCACCTGGGCACCGACCTGCTGGGCCACCAGCGGCAGCCCGGTCTGCTCCCAGGCCAGCCGGGCCGGCCGGTGCGAGATCGCCGCCGGTCCGGGGACGATCGTGGCCTCCGGAGCCATCCGGCCGTAGCGCTCCGCGTCGGACCGCTGACAGGCGAGCGCGAGGTCGGCCCCGGCCTCTGCGAGGGCGTGCACGAGGCCGTCGACGTAGCGCCCGACGCCGCCTCGGTCAGCCGGGACAGCGGTGGCGTCGACGAGGACGCGGGGTCCAACGTCGGTCACGCGGCCATCTCCTCCGGGGTCTGCGGTCGTTCGTGATGCAGCCTACGCCTGTCGCGTGTCGCACTCGTGAAGATCTGCGTAGGAAAGCCACAACCGCGAGGCAGCAGCGTCCCAGGCGAAGCCGGCAGCGCGTTCCGGACCAGCCACCCGCAGCCGGGCACGCAGCTGCTCGTCCGACGTGATCTGCCGCAACCCGTCCACGAGCCCGTCCAGCGGTACGGCGAGCGCGGCGCCCGCGGCGACCTCCATCAGCGCCGGCGCGGTCGAGGTGAGGACCGGGGTGCCGGCCGCCATGCCCTCCAGCAGCGGCAACCCGAAGCCCTCGTCGTAGGACGGGACGACGAGAGCGGTGGCCCGGTCCAGCAGGACCGCCAGGTCCGCGTCGGGGACCCGTCCCAGCACGCGCACGTCCACCCCCGCCGCCGTCGCGAGGTCGGGGACGGACAGCCCGCCCCACCCGGCCTGGCCCACGCAGAGCAGCGGGATGCCGGGCACCTCGCGCAGCGCCGTGACCAGCTCGCGCAGGCCCTTGCGGGGCTCGAGGGTCGCGACCGTGAGCAGGTACCGCTCCGGCAGCCCGAGCCGCGCGGCCCGGTCGTCGGCGTCGGCGGGCAGCCCGAGGTCGGCGCTCACGCCCTCCCCCACGACCAGCACGTCCCGCAGCGGCAGCTGCCGGGCCAGCTCGTCCGCCACGGCCTGGGTCGGCACCACGAGCAGGTCCGCGGTCGCCGCAGCCCGCCCCACCATGGCCCGGTGCCAGCGCACACCACGCGGGGTCAGCGTCTCGGGGTAGGTCCAGGGCACCGCGTCGTGGACGGTGACGACGAGGGGCGTGTCCCGCCGTCGCGGGTGCAGCGGCGTCGGCGCGTGGACGACGTCACCGGGCACGGACGGCGGACCACCGCGCTCCCAGGACGCGACGAGCGCCCTCCGCGGCAGCGGCCACCGCCGTACGGCGACACCGTCGAGCCGCAACGGCGCGCGCCGGAAGGACGTGACCCCCGTGACCTCCGACCCGGACGGGGCGGTGCGGGCGAGGGCGAGGGCGAGCTCGCGGCTGTAGCGGCCAGTGCCTCCGGGGACGGGTGCGAGGCACTGCTCGAGGACCAGTCCCACCTGCACGGCGGCGACGCTACCGGGGAGGGGTCAGACGATCGTGTAGGACAGCGTGGCCTTCACCCCGGCGATGCGCGCCCAGGTCTCCCAGACCGCGTCGAACGTCTCGCTCCTGGTGCCCGGCGTCCGGCCGTTGCCGGCGACGACGAAGGCGAAGCGCGCGACCTGGCCGGGCAGCACGTTCGGCGAGCGCGAGTTGCTGAGGTTGTTGGTCAGCGTCCCGGGCCGGCTGGCCGAGATCCAGCTGCTCGCGCGCGACGGCGAGCCGCCCGGGTAGAGCGCCTCGGAGCGCAGCGGGCCGTGGACTGGCCAGGCGACGTTGCCCGTGTTCTTCACGTCGAAGTACACGAACGCGCCGCCGGCGTGCGGCACCTGCACGGTCCCGCTGGTGCGGTACAGGGAGCCCGAGAAGTCGGCCGTGACGACCGTGACCGTGGTGCTGACCTGCGGTCCGTAGGCGACTCCGTTGGGGGCCAGCGGACGCAGCTTCAGGGTGTAGCTGCCGGCGCTCTTGCGGTAGGCCGAGATCGGGACCTGCCACTCCCCCACCTCACCGGGGTAGACGGCGGTGACGTTCGGGCGCGTGACGTTGAGGGACAGCTTGGGCGGCCGGCTGCTGGAGGACCAGGCCGACGTCGCCAGCGCGAAGCCGTTGGAGGCCAGCCCTTCGCTGCCGACGTCCCAGCGGGAGCCGCCGGTGTTGCGCAGGCGCACGTGCAGGACGGCAGTGCCGTTCGGCGCGGTCGTCAGGGTGAGCTTCGAGGTCGGCGCGGTGTCGAGCGTCGCGACCCGCGAGACCGACGGGTCGACCCGAACCAGGGTGAGGGCGGTGAGCGCGCCGTCGATCCAGTGCCGGCCCTCCCACAGCGGCTCGAACGACTCCTGCGTCACCCCGACGGGCTTGCCGTTGCCGTGCAGCGTCAGCCCGAACGAGCCGGTCTGGCCGGGCGCGACGGCGGCCGAGCCGGAGACCGTCGACGGCCGGGAGGTGCTCAGCCAGTCGGAACCCGCAGAGGGGCTCGCGGTGCCGCGCGGGTTCGACGTGCCAAGGCGCACCGGCGAGCCCGAGCCGACCGGCCAGCTCACGTTGCCGCTGTTGCGGATGCCGAGCGTCAGCGGCGTGCTGCCGGACACCGGCACCACCACCGTGCGGCCGTCGGCCAGCACCGGGCCGGGTGCGGCCGAGCCTGCTGCGGGCTGCGCCGCCGCGCTCGTCGGCCCGGACGCGAGCGACCCGGTGAAGACCGGCGCGTCGACCTCGATGCGCCACGAGACGGTGGCACCGAACAGCGCGCCGGTGCCGATCCGCAGCCGGTAGCTGCGGCCCTGCAGGCCCGGGTCGACGCCGTCGCCGGTGAGCGAGAAGCGGAACGACGCGGTGTCACCCGGCGCGATCGACGTGGCGCTCCCGGCGTAGACGCCGGGCCGCGTGCTGCCGCCCACGAGCGGGTCGGCCTGGCCGGGCGGCGAGGCCACCGCCAGGTGCAGCCCGTTGGTGGACCAGGTGGTGGTCCCGGTGTTCTTCAGGGTGGCCGTCAGCGTGCCGGTGCTGACACCGGGCGTCTGGACCAGCCGCGGTGCGGTGGACTGGCTGACGAGCGCGCTGTTGGTGGCGGGGGTGACGTGCCACCAACTGGAGCGCAGCCCGTCCGTGGAGCCGGGCCAGGTGTGGGCGTTGTAGATGCCCGCGCCGGTCGTGGTCACCGAGGTGGCCTGCCCGGAGCTGTCGACGCCCTCGAGCACGACCTGCTTGACCCGGCCGCCCCAGTCGCCGTTGCCGTCCCGCTGCGTGACGCGCATCCGCAGCAGCCGCCCGACGGCGGGGTAGCGGGCCTCGATCTGCGCGGCCGAGACGGTCGCGGTCCAGGAGTGCACGCTGCTGCCGGTCACGCCGTCCCAGTCGTCCTGCTGCGCGATCAGGTACGGCATGCCGCCGTCCGTGGACCAGCCGCCGTTGCTCGCGGAGAACTCGGAGAAGACCGCCTGGCCCTGGTAGGTGCGGATGACACCAGACGTGGCCTGCACCGCCTGGGTCGTGCTGCTCGGCTCGAGCGCGGTCTTGTTGCCGTACTTGTCGTAGACCGAGCTGCCGCCGAAGACCTGGCACATCGTCGTGTCGCAGATGTCGTAGAACTGCGAGGAGGGCGCGTGCTCGCGCTTGTACTCGCTGTAGGTGCGGGCCGCGATGGCCTGCGCCTGCAGGGCGGCAGCCGCCCAGGAGGAGGACGACTCGCGCGGTACGACGCCCAGCAGGTAGCTCTCCATCGGCAGCACGTCGACCGAGGCGACAGTGGAGCCCCCGGTGCGCACCGAGCGGAGGGCACCGCGGTAGTCGCGGCTGGTGCCGTCCGGCAGCGCGAGGCGCACGAAGGTGGGGCCGCTGAACTGCAGCGGGCCGGCGGTGGTGGTCTTGCCGCCGAGCGCGACCGAGCGCCAGGCCCCGGAGAGGTACTGCTGCAGGTGCAAGCCGTAGCCGTCGGTGACGGAGCGGTAGCGGGTGACCCCCGAGGTGGTCAGCGCGGCCTTCGCGCCGCTGGACAGGTCGGTCACGGTCAGCCCGGTCGCCGGGTAGACCTGGGTGTCGACGTCGTTGTCGGCCAGCAGCCGCACCCGCATCGTGACGTTCGCCAGCGAGCCCTTGGCGGTGCTCGGGTAGTAGAACGCGGTGATCTGGTCAGCGGTCTTGCCGAGCTGCGCCCCGCCCTGCGCGCCGTACTGGGACAAGCCGTGGCCGTGGCCCCAGCCGTGCCCCTCGATGGGGTAGACCCCGCTCGACGGGACCGGGTAGACCTCGTTGACGGTGATGTTGGCCCTCGCCGGCGTGGCCGTGACCCCGACCAGCAGGCCTCCGACGACGCTGGCGAGGGCGAGGGCGGCACGGCGGTGGGGCACGAGGGGAGGTCCAGACGTGTGGCGGCGTTACCTGGTCAGGTTCGGCACGGACGTGCAGGGGCTTGACCAGACTGACACAGGTGTCACACCAGTCACAGCAGCCTCACCGTGACATCAGGCGGACTGCCGGCTGGACCTCCGGGTGACCGC
>JBAVRG010000009.1:0-2980 GCA_049694795.1 Mycobacteriales bacterium | reverse complement strand
GGCGAGGGCCTACAGCACCGCCCGGTAGACCTCGAGGGTGCGGGCAGCGATCGCGTCCCAGCTGAAGTCGGCCACGGCCCGCTCACGTCCCGCGGCGCCCATCCTCGCCGCCCGGGCGGGGTCGGACAGCAGCGCCGTCACGGCCGCGGCGAGGCCGTCCTCGAAGTCGTCGCCGAGATCCACCAGCAGCCCGGTCACGCCGTCCTCGACGACCTCGGGGATGCCGCCCACGCGGGAGGCGACGACGGCGGTCCCGCAGGCCATCGCCTCCAGGTTGACGATGCCGAGGGGCTCGTACACAGAGGGGCACACGAACACCGCCGCGTGCGTGAGCAGCTGCACCACCGCCGGCCGCGGCAGCATCTCGCGCACCCAGATGACGCCCGCTCTCGACTCCTGCAGGGAGGCCACCAGCTCGGTCACGGACGCCTCGATCTCCGGCGTGTCAGGGGCGCCGGCGCACAGGACCAGCTGGCCCGGCCAGGAGGCAGCGGAGCGGAGCAGGTGCTCGACGCCCTTCTGGTGCGTGATGCGGCCCACGAACAGCGCGTACGGCTCGGCGGGGTCGACCCCGAGCCGCTGCAGCACGTCGACGGACTCCACCGGCGAGTACTCGGCCGTGTCGATCCCGTTGTGCACGACGTGCACCCGCGACGGGTCGAGCGCCGGGTAGGCCTCGAGCACGTCGGCCTTCATCCCGTGCGAGACCGCGATGACCGCATCCGCGGCGTGCACGGCGACGGACTCGGCCCAGGAGGAGATCCGGTACCCGCCGCCGAGCTGGTGCGCCTTCCACGGCCGGTGCGGCTCGAGCGAGTGCGTGGTCACCACGTGCGGCACGTCCCACAGCAGCGCGCCCAGGTGGCCAGCCAGGTCGGCGTACCAGGTGTGGGAGTGCAGGACGTCGCAGCCCTCCAGTGCTGCGGCCATCCGCAGGTCGACCGAAAGCGTCTGCAGCGCGGCGTTCGCCGCGGCGAGCTCGGGGTCCGGCGCGTGGTTCACCGAGCCGTCGCCGCCGAACGCGTGCACGTCGACGTCGGCCAGGGCTCGCAGCTCCCGGACGAGGTACTCGACATGGACTCCTGCGCCGCCGTACACCTCAGGGGGCCACTCGCGTGTCAGGATCCCGATGCGCATAACCGGCAACCTAGTGGGACAGGATGAGGCCATGGCAAAGCCGCGGGTGCTCGGAATTGTCCTTGCTGGTGGGGAGGGCAAGCGCCTCAGCCCGTTGACGGCGGACCGCGCCAAGCCGGCCGTGCCCTTCGGGGGCATCTACCGGCTCGTCGACTTCGTGCTGTCGAACCTGGTCAACGCCGGCTACCTGCGGATCGTGGTGCTGACGCAGTACAAGAGCCACTCGCTGGACCGGCACATCACGACCACGTGGCGGATGTCCAACCTGCTGGGCAACTACGTGACGCCGGTGCCGGCCCAGCAGCGCCTGGGGCCGCAGTGGTTCAAGGGGTCCGCGGACGCCATCCACCAGAGCCTCAACCTGGTCTACGACGAGCAGCCCGACCACGTCGTCGTGTTCGGTGCCGACCACGTCTACCGGATGGACCCGCGCCAGATGGTCGAGCAGCACGTCGCCAGCGGCGCCGGCGTGACCGTCGCGGGGATCCGGGTGCCGCGCAGCGAGGCCAAGGGCTTCGGGGTGATCCAGACGACGGACGGCCGCCGGATCGACGCGTTCCTCGAGAAGCCGACGGACCCGCCCGGCCTGCCCGACGACCCTGACATGGTCTACGCCTCGATGGGCAACTACGTCTTCTCCACCGAGGCGCTGCTCGAGGCCGTCAAGCTCGACGCCGGCGACGAGGGCTCGGTCCACGACATGGGCGGCGACATCATCCCGATGATGGTCGGGAGGGGTGACGCCGAGGTCTACGACTTCGACGAGAACGAGGTCCCCGGCTCGACCGAGCGCGACCGCGGTTACTGGCGTGACGTGGGGACCCTGGACTCCTACTTCGACGCGCACATGGACCTGGTCTCGGTGCACCCGGTGTTCAACCTCTACAACCGCAAGTGGCCGATCCTCACGAGCATCCCGAGCCTGCCTCCGGCCAAGTTCGTCTTCGACGAGCCGGGTCGCATCGGTACGGCGACCGACTCCCTCGTGAGCCAGGGCGTGATCGTGTCCGGAGGCTCCGTCCGGACCTCGATCCTGTCCCCGGGCGTCCGGGTGCACTCCCGCGCGGAGGTCGAGCAGAGCGTCCTCATGCACGGCGTGGACATCGGGCGCGGCGCCGTGGTGCGCCGGGCGATCCTCGACAAGAACGTCGTCGTGTGGCCGGGCGCCACGATCGGGGTCGACCCGGACGCGGACCGCGCACGCGGCCTCACCGTGACCGCCGGTGGTGTGACGGTGGTGGGGAAGGGCGAGCAGGTGCTCGCTTAGGGCCTCAGCAGTCGACCCGGCAGGGCGGCACGTCGCCCTGCCGCCGGTGCTCGGCCGCGACGGCCGGGGCGGGGGAGAGCGCGCCACCGACCCGCCACGAGTCGAGGTAGCGCCACGGGTAGACCTCGCCGCGACGGACCCACCAGACGCCGTGCCGGGTCGGCCACGAGATCCCGAAGTGCAGGTGGGTGGCGATGCCTCGGGCGTCACCGCTGTTGCCGACGGTGCCGATCCAGGTGCCCGCGGTGACGCGCTCTCCGGCCCGGACCCGCAGGGTGCTCAGGTGCGAGCCGTAGTAGCGCACCCCGTCGTCACCGACGATCGAGAACGAGAGCCCGCCGCGGTCGGCGCCCAGGTTGGTGCTGCTGCGCCACCGGTCGACGGCGGAGACCTCGTCGACCCGACCGGTGACCGGCGAGACGATGTGGCAGCCGCGCGCCGCGAACATGTCGGTGGCCGGGTAGTCGTGGTGCGAGTGCCCGTAGCTGACCTTGCAGCCCACGATCGGGAACCGGTAGCGACCGGTCGCCCGCGGTGCCACCGCGGCCGCCCTCGGCGAGGCGGTCGGCGAGGGCC
>JBAVRG010000008.1:0-1652 GCA_049694795.1 Mycobacteriales bacterium | reverse complement strand
CCTCGACCTTGAACTCGCGCTTCATGCGGTCCACGAGGATGTCGAGGTGGAGCTCGCCCATGCCGGCGATGATGGTCTGGCCGGTCTCCTCGTCGGTGTAGACCTTGAACGTCGGGTCCTCCTCGGCGAGCCGCTGGATCGCGGTGCCGAGCTTCTCCTGGTCGCCCTTGGTCTTCGGCTCGATCGCGACCGAGATGACCGGCTCCGGGAAGGTCATCGACTCGAGGATGACCGGCTTGTCGGCGTCGCACAGCGTGTCGCCGGTGGTGGTCTGCTTGAGACCGATGACGGCGCAGATGTCGCCGGCCTTGACCTCGCTGATGTCCTCACGCGAGTTCGCGTGCATCTGGATGAGGCGGCCGATCTTCTCTTTGCGGTCCTTCGTGGAGTTCACGACGGCCTGGTTGGAGGTGAGCGTGCCGGAGTAGACCCGGATGTAGGTGAGCTTGCCGACGTGCGGGTCGGTCTGGATCTTGAAGGCCAGGGCCGAGAACGGCGCGTCGAACTCCGGCTCGCGGGTCTCGACCACGGTCTCGTCCTTGACCGAGTGGCCCTTCACCGCGCCGATGTCGAGCGGCGAGGGCAGGTAGTCGACGACGGCGTCGAGCATGGGCTGGACGCCCTTGTTCTTGAACGCCGAGCCGCAGAGCACCGCGGTGACGGTGGCCTCGGTGGTGGAGGACAGGATCGCGCGCCGGATGCCGGCCTTGATCTCGGCCTCGGTGAGCTCCTCGCCCTCGAGGTACTTCTCCATCACCGTGTCGTCGACCTCGGCCAGGGTCTCGAGCAGCTTGGCGCGCCACTCGGCGGCCTGCTCGGCGTAGTCGGCCGGGATGTCGACGACCTCGAAGACGTCGCCCTTGGCCGTCTTGTCGTCGTTGGCCCAGAGCAGGCCCTTCATCTGCACCAGGTCGATGACGCCGGTGAAGTCGGCCTCGCCGCCCCACGGCAGCTGGATGACCAGCGGGGTCGCGTTGAGGCGCGAGATGATCATGTCGACGGTGCGGTAGAAGTTCGCGCCCGTGCGGTCCATCTTGTTGACGAAGCAGATGCGCGGGACGGAGTACTTGTCCGCCTGGCGCCACACCGTCTCGGACTGCGGCTCGACGCCGGCGACCGAGTCGAAGACCGCGACGGCACCGTCGAGCACGCGCAGCGAGCGCTCCACCTCGACGGTGAAGTCGACGTGGCCCGGGGTGTCGATGATGTTGATCCGGTGGCCGTCCCACTGGCAGGTCGTCGCGGCGGACGTGATGGTGATGCCGCGCTCCTGCTCCTGCTCCATCCAGTCCATCGTCGCGGCGCCGTCGTGCACCTCGCCGATCTTGTAGGCCCGACCGGTGTAGTAGAGGACGCGCTCGGTCGTGGTCGTCTTGCCCGCGTCGATGTGCGCCATGATCCCGATGTTGCGGGTCTTGGCGAGGATCGCGTTGCTGGCCACGGCTTGGTCTCTTCTTTCTCAGGTCTGGTGGTGCTGGATCAGGTGGGGGGGTGCGGACTACCAGCGGTAGTGCGCGAAGGCCTTGTTCGACTCGGCCATCTTGTGGGTGTCCTCGCGCTTCTTCACAGCGGCACCGAGGCCGTTGGAGGCGTCGAGGATCTCGTTCATCAGGCGCTCGGACATCGTCTTCTCGCGCCGGTCCTGGGCGTAG
>JBAVRG010000007.1:0-29641 GCA_049694795.1 Mycobacteriales bacterium | reverse complement strand
CCTGGCGGCCGTCGGCCTGTACGCCGCGGTGGCGCGGGGCGACGAGGGCGCGGTCGCGCATGCGCTGCGGGTCGCCGGGATCCCCGACGTCGACCCGCTGGCACTCATGATCGCGGCGGGTACGGGTGCGGACGCGCTGCGGATGGCGGGCCAGCCCGAGAGGGCCTCGCAGCTGGCGCAGGACGGCGCGCGTCGCATCGCCGAGCGCTGGGGGGAGTGGTCGCTCGGAGGCATCTGGCTCGCGGCGCTCGGGATCGCCGCGCAGGCCGACCTGGCCGGCGTCGCCCGCGACCGCCGTGACGACGCGGCGGCGCAGGAGGCGGTCGACCTGGCGGCCCGCTGGGAGCAGGTGGCGCAGGAGACCGCCGTACGAGGTCGACCGCGTGGCGGTGCGCTCGGGCCGGAGGGCCGGGCCTGGCTGCTGCGCTGCACGGCCGAGCTGAGCCGCGCGCGGGGCGCCTCCGACGTGGGCCTGTGGCGAGCGGTCGTGGTGGAGTTCGACTACGGCTACGACTACGAGGTGGCGCGCTCGCGGCACCGGCTCGCCGAGGCGCTGCTCGCTGCTGGTGACCGGGAGGCTGCGCAGGAGGAGCTGCGGGCCGCGCACGCGGTGGCGGTGCGGCTCGGTACGGCGCCGCTGCTCGCCGAGGTGCAGGGGCTGGCGCGACGGGGTCGGCTGGACCTGGGACCTGGGGCACGGGTCGAGCAGGTGCGGGTCGGAGCGCTCACGCCGCGTGAGCTCGAGGTGCTGCGGCTGGTCGCCGCAGGCCTGACCAACCGCCAGATCGGCGCGGAGCTGTTCATGAGCGAGAAGACCGCGAGCGTGCACGTGTCGCGGATCCTGACCAAGCTCGAGGTGTCGGGGCGCGCCGAGGCCGCGGCCCGCGCCGCCCAGCTCGGCCTGCTCTGAGCCCGTCGGGCGCGTTCCTGCGCGGACGGGGTCGGCCCTGTCGAGCACGGATCTCCCGGGAACGGATCCGCCCGGGAACGTGTCCGTCGGGAACGTGTCCGCCGCCACGCGCGCGACCGTCCCCTGCCGGACACGATGATCTCGGGACCGTGAAGCCTCAAGATCATCGTGTCCGGGGCTGAGCGTGACAGCGTGCCGAGCCGGACACGATCGCGGCGGGTTCGGCCGCAGCCGGTCAGCGACGGATCTCGATGTCGTCCAGCCGGACGCCCGTGTACGGCGGGCTCGACACCAGGGAGTCGCTGGTGACCCGGAACCGCAGCAGCAGCGTCCCCGCCGGGGCGACGAACCGCACCGAGTCCGGGCTGAAGTTCGGGTAGTCCTTGTTCTGGTCGGTCTTGGTGCTGACCGTGTGCCAGACGTACCCGTCGCTCGACCAGTCCAGGGTGAGGCCGTCGCAGCACGGCTCGGTGTCCTGCGTCTTCCACCACGAGACCTGAACCGTGCTCCGCGCCGGCAGCTTCAGTGCTGGTGACCGCAGGGCCACCGAGGCGTCGTTGGTGTAGGGGATGACCTGGAAGCTCTCGCCGGAGCTGTGGCCCGGGGCCGCACGACGCCAGGCCGCGACCGCGTCGGTGGTGGTCGTGGTCCAGCCCTCGGCGTCGTTCTCGAAGCCGTACAGCGCGATCTTGCGGTTGAGGAACCGCGGTGCCGGCGGAGCGGGCACCGGACGCGACGCCGCCGGAGCAGGGCCGAACCGGTAGGTGTAGGCCCCGCGCCCGAAGGAGGCGACGGTCAGCAGGTTGGGGTCCCACGGCGCGACCTGCATCGAGGTGACCGGCGCCGCCGGCAGCCCCTTGCCCAGGACCTCGAAGCCGGCGCACCCGCGCACCCCGGGCGCGGCGCAGCGCGCCGACGGGCGGGACGCGAAGACGCCGATGTCGGTGGCGACGAGCAGCTGGGAACCGCGCACCGACACCCAGTTGGCGGGCGAGTCCGGCAGGTCCGCGGAGATGTCGGTGAAGTGCTCGCCGGCGTCGACGGACTTGTAGAGGTGACCGCCGTCGTAGCTCGCCTTGTCGAGCGTGCCCGGTGGCGTCCAGCGCCGGCTGTAGCTGCCGAGCGTCACGTAGACGACCTTCGGGTTGGTGCGGTCCATCGCGATCGACGTGATGTAGCGCTCCGGCAGCCCCTTCGCGGCGGCGATGTGCCAGCCCGCGGAGGAGTAGCGCTTCGGGCTCCGGGAGCCGCCGACGTTGGTCGCGATGCCGCTGCGGAACGGGCGCTTGTCCTCGAGCACGTCGCAGACCCCGCAGTAGGCGGCGTAGGCGTTCGCCCCGTAGAGGTCGATGGCCGTCTGGGAGTTCGCCGAGTCGTCGGCGGTCTCCTGCGCGCCCGCGTCGCCGGGGTGGTTCGCCGTACCGAGGTCGAAGAGCTTCGCCCAGTCGCTGGAGCCGGTCCCGGGGCCCGAGCCGGTCTCGACGACCTCGCGGCCGGCGACGATGACGTGCTGGGGGTCGAGCGGGTCCACCGCGAACGGCGTCGAGAACTGGCCGTGCGTGATGGGCGGGGTCATGGCGTTCCAGCTCATCCCGCCGTCGACGGTGCCGGACATCGCACCGCCGACGTACTCGCCGTACGCGATCTTGGGGTTGTTGGGGTCGACGCCGACGAAGAAGCCGTCGCCACCGAGGGTCTCGATCTGGCGCTGGCGCGCGGTGACCGCACCCCTGCTGTTGCGGACGTCGGTGATCTTCGCGGTGCCGTTGTCCTGCAGCCCCATCCAGATGGTGCCGTCCTTGGCGCGCGCCACGTTGTACGGCGACAGCGTCGTCAGGCCGTTGTTGCTGCCCTTGCCCCACTGGGCGTTGGTGAACTCCTGGCTCGGGCCGACGTGCTGGGTGTAGGCGCCGCCGTCGTTGCCCACGAGGACCCGGACGCCGCCCTCGCCGTCGGGGACGAACAGCACCGCGTGCTGGTCGGGGTGCGTCGTCGTGGTCTGGTCCAGCGCCTCCTCGCGGTTGGTGGGGCAGGCCGGCAGCAGGTCGAGGAACAGGCAGGTCGAGCCGCTGAAGTAGCGAC
Organism: Mycobacteriales bacterium; assembly: GCA_049694795.1. Classification (GTDB taxonomy): domain Bacteria; phylum Actinomycetota; class Actinomycetes; order Mycobacteriales; family SCTD01; genus RYN-111. The sequence continues at coordinate 26,649 of JBAVRG010000007.1, read as the reverse complement.
CCACGACCCGGAACGACGACGGGCCGTTCTGCGGCACCGACGTGTTCTCGTTCTGCCAGACCTCCTCGAGGCCGAACAGCAGGCGGGTCGGCACGCCGGCCACCGCGCGGGTGGGGTCGGGCTTGATGAACTGGTTGTACCAGGCCTGCACGCCGGCGCCGTAGCCCGCGAGCGCGGGTCCGGTGACGGCCAGGGCCGACCCGGTGGTGGGGGAGGCGAGCTCGGTCCCGTCGGCCATCTTGACCCAGGTGGCGCCGAAGTCCGGGGAGACGAAGACGCCGTCGAGCGTGCCCACCGCCTTGGCGGTGCCGTTCAGCTGGCTGTTGACCGGGCCGGCGGCGTCGACCGGGATCGAGGGGTTGCCGTCCTTCTGGGTCTGCTTGGCGTTCTGCACCAGCGCGTAGACGTAGTCGTGGTTCTGGGCCGGGCCGGTGGTCGCGCCGAGCCCGATGCGCCCGATGTGGTCCTGCTGCGTGAAGCCCAGGGCCGCCGACCGGGTGAAGGTGCCCGGCTTGCCGGTGGGGGAGCTGTAGAGGCCGTTGTTCGGCGACTGCACGCTGCCGTCGGGGTTCTTCGACTGACCGTTGCGCCAGCCCACCGCGGCGAGCACGCGCCCGCCCTTGACGTTGGTGAAGCCACCCGGTGCCTCGACGACGACGTCGGTGACGACGTTCGCGAGCAGGCAGCCCTTGGTGCGGTTCGACTTGCCCGCGCAGGGGCCGGTCGGCAGCGCGACGTTGCGGAAGGACCGGGCCGCGTCGTCGGAGCGGAACAGCCCGGCACCGGTGGCGGCGTAGACGACCTTCGGGTTGCTCGGGTCGACGGCGACGCGGAACCCGAAGGCGTCCGACGGCGCACCGGTCGCACGCCGCCAGCTGCGGCCGCCGTTGGTGCTGCTGTAGACGCCTGCGCCCTCGAGGCTGTAGCGCCCGAAGGAGCCGTCACCGGTCACCACGACCAGGGTGCCGCCGTTCGCCGGCGTGTAGCCCACCGACCCGATGAGCTGCGTGGGGAGGTTCTCGCCGACCGAGGTCCAGTGGGCGCCGAAGTCGCTGGAGGCGAACAGGCCGCCGGTGGCGACCGAGGCGTAGACGGTGCGGTGCTTGCTGTCGTACGTGAAGTCCGTCACGCGTCCGGAGAGCTCCACGAGCCCGAGCCCGTTGACGCCCGTGTAGCCCGGGTCGGCCGCCTGCAGCGGGCCGATGCCGTTGCGGGTCCAGCCGTGGCTGTCGACGGCGGCCGAGCCGCGGGCGGCGAGCCGGTTGCGCTGGTCGATCGCTCGGGCGAGCGCCTGAGCCGGGGTGTTGCCCGACGGCGCGGACTGGATGGCTGCGCGCTGCGCCTCGGCGGCGATCCGGTCGGCCGACTCGCCGGTGATCTCCTGGTACAGCGACGCGGGGGAGTCGCAGTAGTGCCCCGGCAGCCCGTAGGTGCCGCGGGCGGCATGGGCGCAGATCGCGGCCAGGTCGCGTACCAGCGAGGCAGGGGCCTCGCCGGGGCGGTGCGTGGTGCTCGCCTGCGCGGAGTAGGCGGTCGCACCCGCCGTCAGGACCATGAGCCCCGCGAGCACGCGGCGTCGCACACCGATCACAGCTGTCCCCCTTGCCGAGCGCCCGGGTCGCAGGCGCGTTCACGTGCCCGCTTCATTCGGCGTCGGGGGCCCGGATCCTGCCTGCCATCCCGGTACGGCGGGACGACCCGCCCCGCGGGAGCCTCAGCGGCCGATGCTCATGCCCGTCCGGGCGCGGTGGGCCGTCACGTAGGCCAGTCCCTCGGGGCCGGCCGTGAGCGCGCGGGGCTCGCCCGCCCGGAGCACGACGGCGGCGGGGGCGGTGACCGCGGTCACCTCGGTGCCCGCGGACACGGTGCCGTCGCCTGCCACGACGACGAGCAGCACGTCCAGCGTGCCCTCGACGTGCTCGGGCACGGCCTCACCCGGCAGCAGCCGGACCAGGTTGGACTGCAGCTGGGTCGACGACGACCACAGCACCCGCTCTCCGCCGCCGGCGAGCAGGGCCGCGAGGTCCGCGTGGATCACCGGCCGGGGCTGGTCAGCCACAGCGTGCCGAGCGGGGGGACCCGGAGCACCGCTGAGGCGGGCTGGCCGTGCCAGCTCTCCTCGGAGGCCGTCACCGCGCCCTGGTTGCCGACGCCGCTGCCGGAGTAGTCGAGAGCGTCGGTGTTGACGGCCTCGCGCCACTCGCCGGCCCACGGCAGCCCGACGCGGTAGCCCTCGTGCGGGACCCCGGCGAAGTTGGCGATGCAGGCCAGCGCGGACCCGTCGGCGCCTAGGCGCAGGAACGAGAAGACGTTGCCGGTGGCGTCGTTGGCGTCGATCCAGTGGAAGCCGGCCGGGTCGGTGTCCAGCGACCACAGCGCAGGGGTCGCGCGGTAGACGGCGTTGAGCTCCTTGAGGAGCAGCGCCACCCCGCGGTGGTCCGGCAGGTCGAGCAGCCACCAGTCCAGGGACCGCGACTCGCTCCACTCCGACTCCTGGGCGAACTCGCTGCCCATGAAGAGCAGCTGCTTGCCGGGGTGCGCCCACATGAAGGCGAGGTAGGCGCGCACGTTGGCGAGCTGCTGCCAGCGGTCGCCCGGCATCTTGCGCAGCAGCGAGCCCTTGCCGTGCACGACCTCGTCGTGGCTGATCGGCAGCACGTAGTTCTCGGAGTAGGCGTAGACCATCGAGAACGTCATCTGGTGGTGGTGGTAGCCGCGGTAGACGGGCTCGTGCTCGACGTACCCGAGGGAGTCGTGCATCCAGCCCATGTTCCACTTGAAGCCGAAGCCGAGGCCCCCCAGGTGCGTCGGCCGGGTGACCCCCGGCCACGAGGTCGACTCCTCCGCGATGGTCGTCGCGGACGGCACCCTGCGGTAGACGGTGGCGTTCAGCTCCTGGAGGAAGGCCACGGCGTCGAGGTTCTCCCGCCCGCCGTACTGGTTGGGCTCCCACTCGCCCTCGGCCCGCGAGTAGTCGAGGTAGAGCATCGAGGCGACCGCGTCGACCCGCAGCCCGTCGATGTGGAACTCCTCGAGCCAGTAGACGGCGTTGGCGACGAGGAAGTTGCGCACCTCGTTGCGACCGAAGTCGAAGACGTAGGTGCCCCAGTCCTTCTGCTCGCCGCGCCGCGGGTCGGCGTGCTCGTACAGCGGGGTGCCGTCGAAGCGGGCGAGCGCGAAGTCGTCCTTCGGGAAGTGCGCCGGCACCCAGTCGACGATGACGCCGATGCCGGCCTGGTGCAGCGCGTCGACGAGGTGGCGGAACTCGTCCGGGGTGCCGAAGCGCGACGTGGGGGCGTAGTAGGACGACACCTGATAGCCCCAGGAGCCGCCGAACGGGTGCTCGGACACGGGCAGCAGCTCGACGTGCGTGTAGCCGAGCCAGGTGACGTACTCCACCAGCTGCTCGGCCAGCTCGGTGTAGGACAGCCCCTGCCGCCAGGAGCCCAGGTGCACCTCGTAGACGCTCATGGGCGCGGCGTGCAGCTCGGTCCGGTCGCGCTCCGCCATCCAGGCGGAGTCCTTCCACTCGTACGTCGACTCCGTCACCACCGACGCGGTCAGAGGCGGCACCTCCGCCTGGCGGGCCATCGGGTCGGCCTTGTCGCGCCACACCGAGTCGGCGCCGAGGATCGCGAACTTGTAGCGGGTGCCGACGCCGATGTCGGGGACGAACAGCTCCCAGACCCCGCTGCTGCCCAGCGACCGCATCGGGTGCGAGGCGCCGTTCCAGCCGTTGAAGTCGCCGACCACGCGGACGCCGCGGGCGCTGGGGGCCCACACCGCGAACGACACGCCGGTCGTCTCGCCGTACCGCCGGACGTGGGCGCCCAGGACCGTCCAGAGCTGCTCGTGGCGGCCCTCCCCGATGAGGTGCAGGTCGACCTCGCCGAGGGTGGGCAGGTAGCGGTACGGGTCGTCGGCGGGGTAGGTGGTGCCGTGGTAGGTGACGTCGAGGCGGTAGTCGCGGACCGGGCCCGGCACCTGGGCCTCGAAGACCCCGAACGACCGGTGCTGCAGCTCGACGCGCTCGCCGTCGAGAACGGCCACGACCTTCTCCGCGCCGGGGCGCAGCGCGCGGATGACCGAGCCGCTCCCGGACGGGTGCATGCCGAGGATGCCGTGCGGGTCGTGGTGCGCACCGCCCGCCAGCCGGTCCAGCTCCCCGTCCGACGGCCCGTGCAGCACCGGTTCGGTGACGGCGGTCGGCTTCTTGGCACGCGTCACGCCCGCTCACCCACCAGCCGTGCGATGGCGACCAGGGGGACCTGCAACCAGCTGGGCCGGTTGCGCGCCTCGTAGACCACTTCGTAGACCGCCTTGTCGAGCTCGAACGCCCGCAGCAGGTCTGCCTCGTCACGAGGGTCAGCACCTACCGCCCGGGCGTAGCCGTCGCAGAACGCCTCTCGGTTGCGCTCTGCCCACTCTGTGGCGCGGTACGCCAGATGTCCCTGCTCGCCCAGCTCGGCCAGCAGGTGCCGGGCCGCGTAGTCGAAGGACCGCAGCATCCCGGCGACGTCGCGGAAGGGGCTCATGAGGGCCCTGCGCTCGGACAGCGGCCGGGCCGGTTCGCCCTCGAAGTCGAGCAGCACCCAGCCGTCCTGCGTCCGCAGCACCTGCCCGAGGTGGTAGTCGCCGTGCACCCGCTGCACCGGCACGGGTGCCGTCCTGGCGGCGACGACGTCGTACGCCTCGCGCATGCCCTCGGCGTACGGCGCGAGCTCCGGCACCACCGCGAGCGCGGCGTCGAGCCGCTCGTGGAGCTGGTGCGCGGTCCGGCGCGACTCCTCCGGGCCTGCGACGGCTGACTCGAGCACCTCGGCCATCAGGTGGTGCACCTCGCCGGTCGCCACTCCCAGCCGCTCGGACTCGGCGGCGAAGTCGCCACCGACCTCGTCGGCGTGCAGATCCTCCTCGGCGAACAGGTCGCGGACGCTGGCGGTGGCCATGGACCAGCCGTCCGAGCCGTTCTTGAGGAACGGCTGCAGCAGCCCGAGGGTCGTCGGCTCGCTGTCGAGGTGCCCGTCGATCCAGGCGAGCGGCCGGGCGACGTACGGAGACCCCGCGTCCGCGAGCGCTTTGGTCACCTCGATGTCGGGGTTCGCACCGGGCTGCAGGCGCCGGAAGAGCTTGAGGATCACGGCGTCGCCGTAGATGAGGGAGGTGTTGCTCTGCTCCGCCGTCAGCAGCCGGCCCGGCAGCTCGGGGTCGACAGGCGCGTCGTTGGTGAACGTGACGCCGTCGACCTGCCCGCCGCTGGCGAGCCGGTGCAGCAGCAGCGAGCGGGCCTGCTCGTCGTGGGTGGCGTCGTAGAGCAGAGCGCCCTCCTGGTCGCCGATGACGGCGTACTCCAGGCGCTGCTCGACCACCTCCTTGGTGAGGCCGAGCAGCAGCTGGTAGTCGTCGGTGCCCCCGTCGGTGTAGTGGACGCGGACGACGACCAGCCGGATCAGCGGCTCGCCGTCCTGCAGGACCGCGGACGACGTCTCGGTGACCCGCTCGATCTCGCGGCCCTTGCCGCCGAACCAGCGCTGGCGGGGCAGCCAGTCGCGCAGGAGGTCAGTCATCGCTCACCGCCGGCAGGGCGAACCACAGGAAGCCGTGACCGGCGAGGGTGAGCAGGTAGGGCAGCTCGCCGACCCGCGGGAACGTCACGCCACCGGTGAGCTCGACCGGGATGACGCCCTCGAAGCGCGACAGGTCGAGCTCCACCGGCTGGGGGAAGCGTGACAGGTTGTTGACGCAGAGCACCCGGTCGTCGCCGAACTCGCGGACGAAGGCCAGCACGGACGGGTTGTTGGCCCCGAGCTCCTCGTAGCTGCCCATGCCGAAGACCGGGTGCTTCTTGCGGATCCCGAGCATCTTGCGGGTCCAGTTCAGCAGCGACGTCTGCGACCGCATCTGCGCGTCGACGTTCAGCCCCTGGTAGCCGTAGACCGGGTCGAGGATCAGCGGCAGGTAGAGCCGCTGCGGGTCGGCGACCGAGAACCCGGCGTTGCGGTCGGCGTTCCACTGCATCTGCGTGCGCACGCCGTCGCGGTCACCGAGGTAGATGTTGTCGCCCATCCCGATCTCGTCGCCGTAGTAGAGCACCGGCGAGCCGGGCAGCGAGAGCAGCAACCCGGTGAACAGCTCGAACTGGTCGCGGCTGTTCTCGAGCAGCGGGGCCAGGCGGCGGCGGATGCCGACGTTGGCCTTCATGCGCGGGTCCTTGGCGTACTCGCTGTACATGTAGTCGCGCTCTTCGTCGGTCACCATCTCGAGCGTGAGCTCGTCGTGGTTGCGCAGGAAGATGCCCCACTGGCAGTTGTCGGGGATCGGCGGCGTCTGCGCCAGGATCTCCGAGATCGGGTAGCGCGACTCCCGCCGTACCGCCATGAACAGGCGCGGCATGAGCGGGAAGTGGAAGGCCATCTGGCACTCGTCACCGCTGGGCCCGAAGTACTCGACCACGTCGGCGGGCCACTGGTTGGCCTCGGCGAGCAGCACCCGGTCGGGGTAGTTCTCCTCGACCTCCTTGCGCACCCGGCGCAGGTACTCGTGGGTGCGGGGGAGGTTCTCGCAGTTGGTGCCCTCCTCCTCGAACAGGTAGGGCACCGCGTCGAGGCGGAAGCCGTCGATGCCGAGGTCGAGCCAGAACTTCAGCACCTCGATCATCGCGTCCTGCACGGCCGGGTTCTCGTAGTTGAGGTCCGGCTGGTGGCTGAAGAACCGGTGCCAGTAGTACTGGCCGCGCTCCTCGTCGAAGGTCCAGTTGGACCGCTCGGTGTCGACGAAGATGATCCGGGCGTCGCTGTAGGGCGTGTCCGTGTCGCTCCACACGTAGTAGTCGCCGTAGGGCCCCTCCGGGTCCGACCGGGAGGCCTGGAACCACGGGTGCTCGTCGCTGGAGTGGTTCATGACCAGGTCCGCGATGATCCGCATGCCGCGACGGTGCGCCTCGTCGACGAGCTCGACGAAGTCACCGAGGTCGCCGAACTCCGGCAGGATCTTCATGAAGTCGCTGATGTCGTAGCCGCCGTCGCGCAGCGGCGACTCGTAGATCGGCAGCAGCCAGATGCAGTCCACGCCGAGCCACTGGAGGTAGTCGAGCTTGGACGTCAGGCCGCGCAGGTCGCCGGTGCCGTCGCCGTTGCTGTCGGCGAAGCCCCGGATGAGCACCTCGTAGAAGACGGCCCGCTTGTACCAGAGGGGATCGCGCGACTCCTCGAGGGAGACCAGCTCGTCGGGGCCGGTCAGGTGGTCGCTCATCCGACCTGTCCCTGCGCGACCGGGTGGGCGCGCCGCACCGTGAAGACGTGCGCCGGCTCGACGAACGGGTCCAGGCGCACGTAGTTGGCCTGCCCCCACGTCCACTCCTGGCCCGTGACCTCGTCGTGGACGAGCACCTGGTCCTCCCAGCCGACGCCCAGCGCCGGCATGTCCAGCCGCACCGTCGCCTCGCGGGCGCCGTGCGGGTCGAGGTTGAGCACGACGAGCACCACGTCGTCGTCCGTGCGCTTGCTCCACGCCATGACGTCCGGGTTGTCCACGTCGTGGAAGGTGACGTTCGCCAGCCACTGCAGCGCCGGGTGCGCGCGTCGCACCTCGTTCAGGAAGGCGAGGTACGGCGCCAGCGACGGCTGCGACCAGTCCCGTGGACGGTACTGGTACTTCTCCGAGTCGAGGTACTCCTCCGACCCCGGGCGCACGGCGACGTGCTCGTACAGCTCGTAGCCCGAGTAGACGCCCCACGTGGGGGACAGCAGAGCGGCGAGGACGGCCCGGGCCTTGAAGGCGGGCGGGCCGCCGTACTGGAGCGAGGCGTGCAGGATGTCGGGGGTGTTCACGAAGAAGTTGGGGCGCATGTAGGACGAGGCGTCGGCGAGCTCGCGGACGTAGTCCTGCAGCTCCTCCTTGCCGACGCGCCAGGTGAAGTACGTGTAGGACTGCGTGAAGCCGATGCGCGCGAGCTCGTGCATCATCGCCGGCCGGGTGAACGCCTCGGCGAGGAAGAGCACGTCCGGGTCGGTCTTCTTCACCTCGGCGATGAGCCACTCCCAGAAGTCGAGCGGCTTGGTGTGCGGGTTGTCGACGCGGAAGATCCGGACGTCGTGGTCGACCCAGTGCCTCACCACCCGCAGGACCTCGGCGTAGAGGCCCTCCGGGTCGTTGTCGAAGTTGAGCGGGTAGATGTCCTGGTACTTCTTGGGCGGGTTCTCGGCGTAGGCGATGGTGCCGTCCACCCGCGTCGTGAACCACTCCGGGTGCTCCTTGGCCCACGGGTGGTCGGGGGCGCACTGCAGCGCCAGGTCGAGCGCCACCTCCATGCCCAGCTCGCGGGTGCGCGCGACGAACGCGTCGAAGCCCTCGAGCGTGCCGAGGTCGGGGTGGATCGCGTCGTGGCCGCCCTCGTCCGAGCCGATCGCCCAGGGCGAGCCCGGGTCGTCCGGCCCGGGCGTGAGCGTGTTGTTGGGTCCCTTGCGGTTGACGCGGCCGATCGGATGGATCGGCGGCAGGTAGACGACGTCGAACCCCATCTCGGCGATCGCGGGCAGCCGCCGGGCGGCGGTGGCGAAGGTGCCGGAGCGCGGCGGGTCCAGCGAGGCGCCCTCGCTGCGGGGGAAGAACTCGTACCAGCTGCCGTAGAGCGCCCGCCGCCGGTCGACCCACACCTGGCGCGGCTCGGACGTGGTCACCAGCTCGCGCACCGGGTGCGCTGTGAGGAGCGTCACGGCCTCGGGGGTCAGTGCGGCGTCCAGGCGCGCACGGGGTGGGCGGCTGGTGTCGCGCAGCGCATCGGGGATGCCCTGCAGGGGTGCACGGCGGTCGGCCGGCACACCGGCGGTGGCGCGCTCGTAGAGCCGGGCGCCCTCCTCGAGCACCACCTCGACGTCCACGCCCGCGTCGACCTTCAGCGGGGCGTCGTGCCACCAGGTGCCGAGCGGGTCGCTCCACGCCTCGACCCGGAAGGACCACATGCCCTCGACGTCGGTCTCGAAGCCGGCCGACCAGCGGTCGTTGTCGCCCCGGGTCATGCGCAGGAAGGGCGCGGTGCCCCCTCCCGGCCGGGTCACCACCACGTCGGCCGCAACGGCGTCGTGCCCCTCGCGGAACACGGTTGCCGTGACCGTGACGGTCTGGCCGGTCACCGCGCCTGCGGGATAGGCCCCACAGGACACGGTCGGGCCCACATCAGTGATCGCGAAGCGTCCTACCACGGGCCGACCGTACCCACGTCCTCCCACCACAAGCAGCCCCCGGTCGTGACTTTCTGGGGTTTCCCCTGCCCTCCGGCTGTGGAAGGGTCGAGCAGGTGAGAGCTCTCCGTCGGTTCACCGTCCGCCTCGCCCTGCCTGCCCCGCTCGCGCCGCTGGCGGAGCTGGTGATGAACCTGCGGTGGTCGTGGCACCACCCCAGCCTCGACCTGTTCCAGAGCGTCGACCCCGACGTCTGGGAGGCGGTCCACCACGACCCGGTGCAGCTCCTGGGCGAGGTCAGCCCGCAGCGCCTGTCCGAGCTGGCGACCGACTCCGACTTCCTGGGCCGGCTCGCCGCGGTGCACGCCGACCTGCAGAGCTACCTGACCACCCCGAAGTGGTACCAGTCGCTGGACGGCGCACCTGCCTCGATCGCCTACTTCTCGCCGGAGTTCGGCATCACCGAGGTGCTGCCGCAGTACTCCGGCGGTCTCGGCATCCTGGCGGGTGACCACCTCAAGGCGGCCTCCGACCTCGGTGTGCCGATCCTGGGCGTGGGCCTGCTCTACCGCGCGGGCTACTTCAAGCAGAGCCTCAACGCCGAGGGCTGGCAGCAGGAGCGCTACCCACCGCTCGACCCGCACGGCCTGCCGCTCACGCTCCTGCGCGGCGCCGACGGCTCGCCCCTCGAGGTCACCGTCCCGCTCGCCGAGGGTCGCGTCCTGCACGCCCAGGTCTGGAAGGCCCAGGTCGGGCGCGTGCCGCTGCTGCTGCTCGACAGCGACGTGGAGGCCAACGGCCCGGCCGAGCGCCAGATCACCGATCGCCTGTACGGCGGTGGCACCGACCACCGGCTGGCGCAGGAGCTGCTCCTGGGCATCGGCGGGGTGCGCGCGATCCGGGCGTGGACCGCGCTGACGGGGGAGCCGGCCCCCGAGGTGTTCCACACCAACGAAGGGCACGCCGGGTTCCTCGGGCTGGAGCGGGTCCGCGAGCTCGTCTCCCACGGGCTGTCCTACGACGAGGCGCTCGAGGCGGTGCGCGCGGGCACGGTCTTCACGACCCACACGCCGGTGCCCGCGGGCATCGACCGCTTCCCCAAGGAGCTCATCAGCGCCGTCTTCCGGGGCGACGCCCTGCCGGGCGTCCCCGTCGAGAGCATCCTCGAGCTCGGCGCGGAGGAGGACCCGGCCGTCTTCAACATGGCCCACATGGGCCTGCGGCTGGCCCGCCGCCGCAACGGCGTCGCGAAGCTGCACGGCATCGTGAGCCGCGAGATGTTCAACGGCCTGTGGCCGGGCTTCGACGCCGACGAGGTCCCGATCGGCTCCGTCACCAACGGTGTGCACGCGCCGACCTGGGTGGCTCGCGAGGTCTTCGAGCTGGCCGAGCGCGAGATCGGCACCTCCATCACGACCGAGGCGCAGGGCTGGGAGGACATCGCCAAGGTCGCCGACACCTCGGTCTGGCAGACCCGCCGGGTGCTGCGCGAGCGCCTCGTCGGCGAGGTGCGTCGCCGGCTGCACGACTCCTGGCTGCAGCGGGGTGCCACCGAGGCCGAGCTCGGCTGGACGTCCTCGGTCTTCGACCCCGACGTGCTCACCATCGGCTTCGCCCGGCGCGTCCCGTCGTACAAGCGCTTGACGCTGATGATGCGCGACCCGGAGCGGCTCACGGCCCTGCTGCTCGACGACGAGCGGCCGGTGCAGCTGGTCATCGCCGGCAAGGCCCACCCCGCCGACGACGGTGGCAAGGAGCTGGTGCAGCAGATCGTCCGCTTCGCCGACCAGGCCGACGTGCGCCATCGCATCGTCTTCCTCCCCGACTACGACATCGGGATGGCCCGCTACCTCTACGGCGGCTGCGACGTCTGGCTCAACAACCCCCTGCGGCCGCTGGAGGCCTGCGGCACGTCCGGGATGAAGAGCGCGCTCAACGGCGGTCTCAACCTGTCGATCCTCGACGGCTGGTGGGACGAGATGTACGACGGCGAGAACGGCTGGGCCATCCCGACCGCCGACGGGGTGGTCGACCAGGCCCGGCGCGACGACCTCGAGGCCGCTGCCTTCTACGAGCTCGTCGAGAAGCAGGTGCGCACCCGGTTCTACGACGTGGACGAGGACGGCGTGCCCAAGCGCTGGGTCGACATGGTGCGCCACACCCTGCAGTCCCTCGGGCCGAAGGTGCTCGCGAGCCGGATGGTGCGCGACTACGTCCACCAGCTCTACGCCCCGGCCGCGCAGTCGTCGCGGACCCTCGCGCAGCAGGGGTTCGCGCCCGCGAAGGAGCTGTCGGCCTGGCGCCGGAAGGTCAGCGACCACTGGCCGCAGGTGCGGGTCGCGCACGTCGAGGGTGGTGGTGTGGGCGACACGCCCGCAGTCGGGGCCTCATTGGCCGTGCGCGCCTCCGTCGACCTCGGCGGGCTCGCGCCGGAGGACGTGGTGGTGCAGGCGGTCTACGGCCGCGTCGACGAGCACGACGTGCTGCACCGCCCGGTCTACGTGCCGCTCACCGCGTGCGGGCCCGGCGACGACGGGCTGCCGCGCTACGAGGGCGACGTGCCGCTGGAGCGGGCCGGTTCGTACGGCTACACGGTCCGCGTGCTGCCGCACTCCGAGCTGCTCCCCGGCGACACGGAGCTGGGTCTGCTGGCCCAGGCCTGACATCGGTTGCCGGCGCCCGGCCTCTGCGTCCGTCAGCGCTCGGCGCGCAGCAGCAGGAGCGAGCGGGAAGCCAGCGGCACGGTGGCGCCGCTGGCCACGGCAGGCTCGTCCCGCCGGCTGGTGCTGGTGTCGACGAGCAGCCGGTAGCCCGACGCCCAGGGCCGCCCGGGCAGCCGGAGCGCGATGTCGTCAGGCCCGGCGTGCAGCACCACGAGGAAGCTGTCGTCGACGACGGTCTCGCCCCGGGGGCCGCGGCTGCGGATGCCTCTGCCGTCGAGGTACATCCCCAGCGTCTGCAGGGAGGTGTCGAACCAGCCGGGGTCGGTGAGCTCCTTGCCGGTGGCGTCGAACCACGCGATGTCCTTGACCGCGTCCGCGCTCACCGCCCGGCCTGAGAAGAAGGCCTTCTGCCGGAAGACCGGGTGCTCGTGGCGCAGCCGCAGCAGCCGGGCCACGAGGTCGTAGACCTCCTGGGCGTCCGGCGTCACGTGCCAGTCGACCCAGGACACCTCGTTGTCCTGGCAGTAGGCGTTGTTGTTGCCCCGCTGCGTCCGGCGGATCTCGTCGCCCATCGTCAGCATCGGCACCCCGGTGGACAGCAGCAGGGTCGCGAGCAGGTTCTTGGCCTGCCGCAGGCGCAGTGCGTTGACCTCGGGGTCGTCGGTCTCGCCCTCGATCCCGCAGTTCCAGGACCGGTTGTGGTCCTCGCCGTCGCGGTTGTCCTCGCCGTTCGCCTCGTTGCGCTTCGTCTCGAAGGTCGTGAGGTCGCGCAGCGTGAAGCCGTCGTGCGCGGTCACGAAGTTGATGGACGCGTAGGGCCGCCGGCCGTCCTCCTGGTACAGGTCGCTGGACCCCGACAGCCGGTAGGCCAGCTCGCGCACGCCGCCGTGCTCCCCGCGCCACACGTCGCGCACGGTGTCGCGGTACTTGCCGTTCCACTCGGTCCACAGCGGTGGGAACTCGCCGACCTGGTAGCCGCCCTCGCCGACGTCCCAGGGCTCGGCGATGAGCTTCACCTGCGACACGACGGGGTCCTGCTGGATGACGTCGAAGAACGCCGACAGCTTGTCGACGTCGTGCATCGAACGGGCGAGCGCGGAGGCCAGGTCGAAGCGGAAGCCGTCGACCTGCATCTCGGTCACCCAGTAGCGCAGGGAGTCCATGAGCAGCTGCAGCACGTGCGGGTTGCGCGCGTCGAGGGTGTTGCCGCAGCCGGTGTAGTCGCGGTAGTGCCGCGGGTCGTCGGCCAGCCGGTAGTAGTGCGCGTTGTCGATCCCGCGGAACGACAGCGTCGGACCGTGCTCGTCGCCCTCCGCGGTGTGGTTGTAGACGACGTCGAGCAGCACCTCGATGCCGGCGGCGTGCAGCGCGCGGACCATCGCCTTGAACTCGCGGACCTGCTCACCGCGCGACCCGCTGGCGGAGTACGCGGCGTGCGGCGCGAAGTAGCCGACGGAGTTGTAGCCCCAGTAGTTCGTGAGCCCGCGCCGCAGCAGGTGCGGCTCGGACACGAAGTGGTGCACGGGCATCAGCTCGACGGCCGTGACACCCAGCCGCTGGAGGTGGCTGATCGCGACGGGGTGGGCGAGCCCCGCGTAGGTCCCCCGCAAGTGCCGCGGGATGTCAGGGTGCAGCGCCGTGAAGCCCTTGACGTGCAGCTCGTAGATGACCGTGTCCGACCAGGCGTGGTGCGGCCGGTGGTGGTCCTCCCCCCAGGGGAACGCGTCGTGCACGACGACCGACTTCGGCACGTACGGCGCCGAGTCGCGGTGCTGCTGGTGCTCGTCGTCGCGGGCTGAGCCGAAGACCGCGTCGTCGAGGACGAACGCGCCCTCGACTGCCCGCGCGTAAGGGTCGACGAGCAGCTTGCTGGGGTTGAAGCGGTGTCCGCTCGCCGGGTCGAAGGGGCCGTCCACTCGGAAGCCGTAGCGCTGGCCGGGACCGACCTGGGGCAGGTAGCCGTGCCAGACGTGGTAGGTCGAGTCCTCGAGCGGGATCCGCGTCTCGCGTCCGTCGTCGTCGAACAGGCAGACGTCGACGGCCTCCGCGCCCTGGCTGAACAGCGCGACGTTGGTGCCCTCGCCGTCCCAGTGCGCGCCCAGCGGGAAGGGGCTGCCTGGCCACGGGCGCTGGAGGCTCACCGGCCGACCCTATGCGCGCCGGCCGGGCCGGAGGCGGGTTGCGGACCGTCGCTCCGGCGGGATGAGGTCGGCGAGGCTGGTGCCCTGGGGCAGCACGAGCGCCTGCCCGCGCCTGCTGCGCTCGAGCATGGCGTGCACGACGAGGGCGTTGCGCAGCAGCGTCGCGAACTCCTCGGGCTGGGTGAGCAGCCAGCCGTGCCGGCCGTGCACGACCTCCGCGGGCAGGCTGCCCTCGATCGACTTCAGCGCCCCGGGCAGGATCAGCCGGTCCTCGGCGCCCCAGACGAAGAGCACCGGCAACCCGGCGGCGACGAGGGTGGCCGCCTCCTGGGACAGGTCCACGGTGAGCGCGAGCTTCGCGGTCAGGGCCAGGGTCAGCGGCTTGCGCAGCGCGTTGGGGACGAAGGCGCGCAGCATGGACGGGGACGCGCGGGCGATCTCGCGCGGGCTCAGCTCGGTGAGGGTGCCCAGGGCCCAGCGCAGCCATGAGGCGTCGATCAGGCCTGCGCGACTTCCGGGTGCGCCCCCGACGGAGTTGACGAGGGTGAGCGAGCGCACCCGCTCGGGCCGGTCGGTCGCGAGCCGGATGGCGACGCCGCCCCCGAACGAGTGCCCGGCGACGAACACCGGCCGGTCGATCTCGAGCACGTCGAGCAGCCGTCCGACCCGGCCGGCGTAGGAGCTCATGTCGATCTCCCGCAGGGCCGGTCCGTCGCTGCCGCCGAAGCCGGGCAGGCACGGCGCGATCACCTTGATGCCGGCGGCGGTCAGCCGTGTCACGCCGGCGGCGTAGGTCTGCGGCGACAGCCCCCAGCCGTGCAGGAACAGCAGGGGGTCGCCGCTACCTGCCTCCATGACGCGCACAGCGGCACCGTCCACCTGGACGGTGCGCCAGGTGGGGCGGGCGGCGACGGGCACGTGGTCTCCTGGGGTCAGGCCGGTGCGCGGTGCGTCGGTCCCTGGGCATGCAGGCTCGCATGCCTGTCCGCGAGCTCCTCATGGGGGCTCGGGCCGACGACCTGGCCGTGCCGGAGCACCAGGTGGCCGAGCAGCTTCTCGTGGTCCGCGAGCAGGTCGGTCCAGTCGTCGACGAGGGCGGCCGCGGCCACCAGCGCCTCCAGGCGCACCCGCAGCGGCAGCAGCAGCAGCGCGCTCTCGAGCTCGGCGACTTGGTCCTCGTCGAGGCGGGCGTCCGGCTCCACGTGCAGGTCGAGCAGGCCCGTGGTGCCTTCCCCGAGGTCGGACAGGTCGACCTCGTCCAGCCCGAGCTGCCCGGGCAGCTCCTGCTCGTCCTCCTCCTCCTCGTCCTCGTCCCACTCGGACTCGATCTCCTCGAGGGACAGGCCGGCCTCGGCGGCCCAGCGTGCCTCCTCCTCGAGGTCGATCTCGTCCGGGAGGGCGGCGAAGAACGCGTCCTGCCAGCGCTCGAGCAGCTCCCGCACCGCCTCGCAGCGGTCGAGCGCCGTACCGAGGTCCCCCTGGACCGGGACGAGCAGGGCGCGCGCGAGCGCGCTGGACGCAGCTTCGGGCAGGTCCTCGAGCGGGTCGGCGGAGCTGACGGTGTGGACCACACCGCGTGAGTCGCGGAACACGGGACGGAGACTAGGGTCCGGTCGGGCTTTCGGAGAGAGGAACGGGCAATGGGCGAGTTCGTGCGGCTCGAGGTCGAGGGCGCGATCGGGACGATCAGGCTGGACCGGCCGAAGATGAACGCGATCAACGGCCAGCTGCGCGCCGAGCTGCACGAGGTGGCGGTCGAGGCGCGCGACCGCCCCGACGTGCGCGCCGTGGTCCTCTACGGCGGGGAGCGCGTCTTCGCGGCCGGCGCCGACATCAAGGAGATGGAGACGATCAGCTATGCCGAGATGGTCTCCTGGGGCACCCAGCTGCAGGAGGCCCTCAAGGTGGTGGCGAGGCTCCCCAAGCCGGTCGTCGCCGCGGTGACCGGCTACGCCCTCGGCGGGGGCTTCGAGCTGGCGCTCACCGCGGACTTCCGGGTGCTGGGGGAGAGCGCCCAGGTCGGGGTGCCGGAGATCCTGCTCGGCGTCATCCCGGGCGCCGGTGGCACCCAGCGGCTCAGCCGCCTCGTCGGGCCGGCCAAGGCCAAGGACCTGGTCTTCACCGGCCGGTTCGTGAAGGCCGACGAGGCGCTGGCGCTCGGCATCGCCGACAAGGTCGTCCCCGACGCGGACGTCTACTCCGCCGCGGTGGCCATGGCGTCGCAGTGGGCCGAGGGTCCGGCCGTCGCGCTGCGGGCCGCCAAGCAGGCCATCGACGACGGCCTCGAGCTCGACCTCGACAGCGGGCTGCGCCTGGAGTCGGCGCTGTTCGCGGGCCTGTTCGCCACCGAGGACCAGAAGGCCGGCATGAAGAGCTTCGTGGAGAGCGGTCCCGGCAAGGCGGTCTTCACCGGTCGCTGAGCCGCCCGTCGTACTCGTCCTGGCTGATCGTCGTGTCCGGCCACGGACGGTGCCCCGCGTGGGTCCGGACACGATGATCACGGTGGCTCAGGACGGTGGGCTCGAGGGTCCCCGGGAGCACGTGGCGCACGTCACGCCGGGTGCTGCCACCTGGAGTTTGCGCGGCTGCTACCGGCGGGTAACAATCGTGCGAGCCGAGGGTGCCCGCAGGGGCTGACGCGGACGCCGATACGGTGTCGGCAATCCTCGACACACACTTCCCGCGCGGGCCGTCCGCGCGGCAGAGCCGGAGGTCGGCGCCCGAGCATGAACATCGTCGTACTGGTGAAGCAGGTGCCCGACACCTGGGCCGAGCGCAAGCTCAGTGACAGCGACAAGACCCTGGACCGCGCGTCCGTCGACGTCGTGATGAACGAGATCGACGAGTACGCCGTCGAAGAGGCTCTGCGTCTCAAGGAGGCCCAGGGCGGCGAGGTCACCATCCTCACCATGGGTCCGGAGCGCGCCACCGAGACCATCCGCAAGGCGCTGTCGATGGGTGCCGACAAGGCCATCCACCTGAGCGACGACGCCCTCAAGGGCTCCGACGCGGTGCAGACGAGCGCCGCGCTCGCCAAGGTGCTCGAGGGCCTGGAGTACGACCTGGTCATCGCCGGGTCCGAGGCCACCGACTCGCGCATGGCGGTCATGGGCGCGCTGCTGTCCGAGCGGCTCGGCCAGCCGCAGCTCACCGGTGCCCGCAAGCTCACCGTCGAGGGCGGCAAGGCCACCATCGAGCGCCAGACCGACAACGGCTACGCCGTGGTCGAGGCGTCCACGCCCGCCATCGTCTCCGTGGTCGAGAAGATCAACGAGCCGCGCTACCCCTCCTTCAAGGGGATCATGGCCGCCAAGAGCAAGCCGCTCGAGGTCAAGACCCTGGCCGACACCGGCCTCGACGCCGGGAGCGTCGGCCTGGCCGGCGCGCCCAGCCAGGTCGTGTCGTTCGCCAACAAGCCGCCGCGCCAGGCGGGTCAGATCGTCAAGGACGAGGGTGACGGCGGCAGCAAGGTCGCCGAGTTCCTCGCGTCGCAGAAGTTCATCTGAGAGGGCTGGAGCACATGTCTGAGGTCCTGGTCCTCGTCGACCACGTCGACGGAGCCCCCAAGAAGGTCACGCTCGAGCTGCTCGCTCTCGCCAAGACGCTCGGCAGCCCCTCGGCTGTCGTGCTGGGCGCCGGCGCGGCGAAGGCCGTCGACACCCTGACGCAGTACGGCGCCGACAAGATCTACGTCGACGAGTCGTCCGACCACGACGACTTCCTCGTCGGCACCAAGGCAGCGCTGCTCGCGCAGCTCGTCGGCTCGGCCGGCCCGGTCGCCGTCCTCGTCCCGGCCACGGCCGAGGGCAAGGAGGTCGCGGCCCGCGTGGCCGTCAAGACCGGTGGCGGCCTGCTGACCGACGCGGTCGCGCTCAGCACCGACCTGGTTGCCGAGCAGCCCATCTTCGGCGGCTCGGTCGTCGTGTCCTCCAAGGTCGCGACCGGCACCCCGATCGTCGCCGTCCGCGCCAACTCGACCGCGCCGGTCGAGGGCGCCGGTGCCGGCGCCGTGGAGAACGTCAGCGTCAGCGCCAGCGACGCCGACAAGGCCGCCCGGGTGACCGAGCGGGTCGTCGAGGCCAAGGGCGGCCGCCCCGACCTCGGCGAGGCGAGCATCGTCGTCTCCGGTGGCCGCGGTGTGGGCTCGTCGGAGAACTTCTCGATCATCGAGGCGCTCGCCGACTCCCTCGGCGCCGCGGTGGGCGCGAGCCGCGCCGCGACCGACGCCGGCTGGTACCCGCACCAGAACCAGGTCGGCCAGACCGGCCGCACCGTGTCGCCGCAGCTCTACATCGCGGCCGGCATCTCCGGCGCCATCCAGCACCGCGCGGGCATGCAGACCTCGAAGACCATCGTGGCCATCAACAAGGACCCCGAGGCCCCGATCTTCGAGCTCGCCGACTTCGGCCTGGTGGGCGACCTCAACACGGTCGTCCCCGCGCTGACCGAAGAGGTCACCAAGCGCAAGGGCTAGCAGCCCCGTACGACGGAAGCCGGCCACCTCGACGAGGTGGCCGGCTTCCGTCGTACCGGGGTGAGCTACAGGTCGTAGTGGACCTTCGTGAGCTCCTCGCTGAGGTCCCAGAGCCTGCGGGCGTCCTGGTCGTTCCGGGCGGCGGACGTGCGCCAGGTCCTGATCGGGTGGCCGCGCAGCCCCATCAGGTGCGGCCCGAAGAAGTCGTCGCCCCGGACGTCGGGCATCGTCGCGGCGTAGAGCGAGGGCCACGCGCCCTGCTTGTCGCTCTGGGCGAGCACCACGTTGCCGACCCTCATGAGCGCCTCGAACAGCGGCTGCCCCTGGCCCTCCTGCAGGTGGGTGGCGGCGTAGCCGGGGTGCGCGGCCACGGCGAGCAGCCGGCCACTGGCGCGCCGGTGCAGCTCGGACGTGAACAGCAGGTTGGCCAGCTTCGACTGCCCGTAGCGCCGCCACCGGTGGTAGCCGTTCGCGGCCGTCAGGTCCTCGAAGTGCATCCTGCCGATGGCGTGCGCCCCGCTGGACACCGTGACGACCCGTGGCGCGTCGGCGGCGAGCAGCAGCGGCAGCAGCCGCCCGGTCAGCGCGAAGTGCCCGAGGTGGTTGGTGCCGAGCTGCATCTCGAAGCCGTCTGCCGTCCGGCCCTCGGCCACCGCCATGACTCCGGCGTTGTTGACCAGCAGGTCCAGCGCCCTGAGGCGCCCGGCGACCTCCTCGGCCGCCTGCTCGACCGAGTCCAGCGAGGCGAGGTCGAGGGAGACCAGCTCGACCGCGGCGCCCGGCACCTCCCCGCGGATCTTCGCGAGGGCCGCCTCCGCCTTCGTCGGGTTGCGGCAGGCCATGAGCACCCGGGCCCCCTTGCGGGCGAGCTCGAGCGAGGTGTGGAAGCCGAGTCCGGAGTTGGCCCCCGTGACGAGTGCGGTGCGGCCCGACTGGTCGGGCATGTCCTGTGGTGTCCAGCGCGTCATGGCGTGAAGGGTAGAGAGCCCTCCCTAGACTCGCGCGCATGCCCTGGGACCGACGCAGCCCCGCTCAGCAGAAGGCGGCCGTCGCCGCGGCCCTCACGACGCAGGTCGTGGACGCCGTGGGGCCCTTCTCGCCCTACTGGCGCGACCGGCTCAAGGCGCTCGGCCGGACCGCGGCGCAGGTCGCCACGGTCGAGGGCCTGGCGTCCCTGCCGGCGGTCGGTGAGCGCGACGTCTGCCCGGACGGTGACCCGGCGGGAGCCGCGGCGCTCGTCCTGCAGGCGCGGGAGTCCGGCTGGGCGCTGCACGCCGAGGGGCCGCGGCTGCGCCAGGGGCTGGCCAGGCGGCTGGTGCGACCCGGCTCCTACCGCACGGTGGTGGAGGCCGACACCCGCCCGACGTCGTTCGTCCTCGCCGGCCTCGCCCTGCGCTTCCCGGTGGCCAGCACCCGACGTGACCTCGACGTGGTCGCCCGCGCCGGCGCCCGGCTCTGGCAGGTGCTCGGGCTGACCCGTGACGACGTCCTGGTCGCCGCCCTGCCCACCGGGCCGACCGCGGCGCTGCAGGGGCTGCAGCTCGGTGCGCTCGGTGCCGGGGCGCCCGCGCTGTTCCCCGGTGACGCCCCTGACGAGGTCGCGGCGGCGCTGCGCCTCGTGCCGGCCACGGTCCTGGCGCTGCCCTCGGCGGCAGCTTCGCGCCTGGTCGACGACCTGGACGAGGCGGGGGCGACGCTCGGCTCGGTCACCACTGTGCTGCTCGTCGGCGCGCCCGACGACGAGGAGCGCGCGGAGGTCGCCGAGGCCCTGGAGCGGGCGCAGGTGAGCGCGCGGCTCCTGGCCGTGCACGTCCCCGACGGGCACCGGCTGCTGTGGGGGGAGTGCGCGCCCGGCCACGGCCTGCACACCTACCCGGACCTCGAGCACCTGGAGCTCATCGACCCCGAGACCGGTACGGCGTCCTCGACCGGCGAGCTCGTCCTCACCCAGCTCGGCATGTGGGGCTCGGCGCTGCTGCGCTGGCGCACGGCCGACCTCGTCACGTCCCTGCAGACCACCGCCTGCCCCGGCTGCGGCCGCACGGTCCCGAGGGTGCTGGGTGCCCGGCGGGCGGCTCTCGTGCCGCACCTGTCGTTGCGCGGCGGGGCGCGGGGCGTCGACCTGCGCGGCGTGGCGGCGGCGCTGGAGGGTCGTGCCGATCTCGCCGACTGGCGGGTGCTGCTCAGCAGCAGCGCGCGTGACGGAGCGGACGAGGTGGTGCTGCACGTGACGCCCGCGGCCGGTCAGGACGAGGCCGACGTCGCCGTCGCGGTCGCCCGTGACGTGCGGCAGGCCGCCGGCCTGCTGCCGACGCAGGTGGTGGTGACGGCCGACCTGCCCACCGGCGAACCGCTCAGCCGACGGGTGCTCACCCGCCGCTGAGGCGCCGCACCGGCGTACGCGGGGCTAGTCTCGACCCGTGGCCTACCTCGACCATGCGGCCTCGACGCCCATGCTCCCCGAGGCGGTCGCGGCCGTGTCCGCAGCGATGGCCGCGCCCGGCAACGCCTCCTCCCTGCACGCCGCGGGGCGCCGGGCCCGCCGTACTGTCGAGGAGTCCCGCGAGGCCGTTGCCGCCGCCCTGGGGGCGCGCCCGTCGGAGGTCGTGTTCACCGGCGGGGGCACCGAGAGCGACAACCTGGCCGTCAAGGGCATCTTCTGGGCGCGGCGTGCGGCCGATCCGCGGCGCACCCGGGTGCTCGCCAGCGCTGTCGAGCACCACGCCGTGCTCGACGCCGTCGAGTGGCTCGTCACCCACGAGGGCGCGCAGGTGACCTGGCTGGAGGTCGACGAGCTCGGCCGGGTGCACCCCGACGTGCTCCAGGACGCGCTCGAGCAGGACCCCGGCTCGGTCGCCCTGGTCACCGTCATGTGGGCCAACAACGAGGTCGGCACCGTCCAGCCGGTGCGCGTGCTCGCCGACGTCGCGCACGAGGCGGGCGTGCCCTTCCACACCGATGCCGTGCAGGCGGTGGGCCAGCTGCCCGTCGACTTCGGTGCGAGCGGCGTCGACGCGCTGACCCTCACCGGCCACAAGCTCGGCGGCCCTCTCGGAGCCGGCGCTCTCCTGCTGGGCCGCGACGTCGTCTGCACGCCGATCCTGCACGGCGGCGGCCAGGAGCGCGACGTGCGCTCCGGCACCTTCGACACCCCGGGGCTGGCCGGCCTCGCGACCGCCACCACCCTCGCCGCCGAGCGCCAGCCGCAGACCGCGTTGCGGCTGGCGGCGCTGCGCGACGACCTGGTGCGCCGGGTCCGGGCCGCCGTGCCGGACGCGGTCTACAACGGAGACCCGGTCGACCGGCTGCCGGGCAACGCGCACTTCTCGTTCCCCGGCTGCGAGGGCGACTCGCTGCTGCTGCTCCTCGACGCCCGTGGCGTCGAGGTCTCCACCGGCTCGGCCTGCTCGTCCGGCGTCGCCCGCC
Organism: Mycobacteriales bacterium; assembly: GCA_049694795.1. Taxonomy (GTDB): domain Bacteria; phylum Actinomycetota; class Actinomycetes; order Mycobacteriales; family SCTD01; genus RYN-111. The sequence continues at coordinate 4,766 of JBAVRG010000007.1, read as the reverse complement.
CGTCGCACGTGCTCGTCGCGATGGGCCAGGACGAGGAGCGGGCCCGGAGCTCGCTGCGCTTCTCGCTCGGGCACAGCTCCACGGCGCAGGACGTCGACGCGCTGCTCGAGGTGCTGCCCTCCGTGGTCGAGCGCGCCAGGCGGGTCCCGCTCCGATGAGGCTGCTTGCCGCGCTGTCCGGCGGCGTGGACTCGGCGGTGGCCGCGGCGCTCGCCGTCGACGCCGGGCACGAGGTCACCGCGGTCCACCTCGCGCTCTCGGAGGCGCCCGCCGCCCTGCGCACGGGCTCGCGCGGCTGCTGCTCGCGCGAGGACGCCCGCGACGCGGCCAGGGCCGCGGACGTGCTCGGCATCCCCTTCTACGTCTGGGACCTCGCCGAGCGGTTCCGCGCGGACGTCGTGGACGACTTCGTGGCCGAGTACGCCGCCGGTCGCACGCCCAACCCGTGCCTGCGCTGCAACGAGAAGATCAAGTTCGCGGCCGTCCTCGACCGGGCGCTGGCGCTCGGCTTCGACGGCGTCGTGACGGGCCACCACGCGCGGCTGGCCGACGGGGTGCTGGCGCGGTCGGTCGACGCGGCCAAGGACCAGAGCTACGTGCTCGCGGTGCTGACCCCCGCGCAGCTGGCGGCGACGGTCCTGCCGCTGGGTGGCATCACGAAGGAGCGGGTGCGGGCGATCGCACGCGAGCGCGGGCTGGGGGTGGCCGACAAGGCCGACAGCCACGACATCTGTTTCATCGCCGACGGCGACACCGTCGGCTTCCTGCGCTCGCGGCTGGGCGAGCAGCCCGGGCCGGTCGTCGACGCGCTGACCGGCGCGGTGCTCGGCCGGCACGACGGCGCGTACGCCTTCACGGTCGGGCAGCGCAAGGGGCTCGCGCTCACGGTGCCCGCACCGGACGGCCGTCCGCGCTACGTCCTGTCCGTCGAGCCGGTCTCCCGCACCGTCACCGTCGGTCCGGCCGAGGCGCTCGACGTGACGACCGTCCTGACCGGGCCACCGGTGTGGTCGTCCCGCCGCGCGCTGCCGCTGGGCTGCGAGGTCCAGCTGCGGGCCCACGGCATGGTCCACCCGTGCGCGGTGACCGAGCACGGCGCGGGCTGGTCGCTGGCGCTGGCCACCCCGGCCCGCGGGGTCGCGGCAGGTCAGGCCGCGGTGCTGTACGACGGCGACACCGTCCTGGGCTCGGCCACGGTGACCGGCACGGCCTGACCGCGCGTGCAGGTCGTCTTGCGAGAGCCCTCGTGGGGTGCAGAGCAGCCCACGAGGGAGCGTGCCGGGGTCACGCTCGCAAGCGCTCCTACACGGGGCCCCGCTTGTAGGGTGCCGGCATGGCCGACGACGTGCAGCTCACCGACCTCGAGGTCATCCAGCGGTTCAGCCTCGCGGTGCGCGGCGCCACGGCCGGCCGGGCCGACGTGATCGCAGCCCTGGAGGCCGACCTCGCCTGGCTCGTCGGCGGCCGCCGCAGCTCACCGGCGGCAGGCGCAACCGAGGCCGCCGCGAAGTCCCCTGCAAGGAAGACTGCCAAGTCGCCTGCCAAGGCACCCGCCAAGAGCACCCGCGCCCGCAAGGCGTGACCGGCTCCGCCACGACGAACGTCGCCCCCGCGGTGTGGCGCTCGGGCCTGGCCACCGGGATCGGCAGCCTGCCGGGGGAGGACCCGCTCGAGGCCGCCCGGCTGGTCCTCGGTGAGCTCCCGCTCCCGCACCTGCCCGAGCTGCCCGGACGCGGCTGGTACGCCGACCTCGCCGGCCGGGGCGCCGCCCTGCTCGCGGACCTGCACGTCGACGTCCAGCCGGCCGGCTGGCGGCTGGTCCCGCGCCCGAGCCGCGACGGGCGGCGCGCGAAGGACCTGCTGGCCGGGGACGTCGACGCCCTCGAGCTGGCAGCGCACGACAGCCCACCCGAGGCCCTCAAGCTGCAGGCGACCGGCCCGTGGACGCTCGCGGCGCTGCTCGAGCTGCCGCGCGGGGACAAGGTGCTGGCTGACCACGGTGCGGTCACCGACCTCGCGGCCAGCCTCGCCGAGGGCCTGCGCGCCCATCTCGCGGACGTGCAGCGCCGCTTCCCGTCGACCGCCCTGGTGCTGCAGCTCGACGAGCCCGCGCTGCCTGCGGTCCTCGAGGGGCGGGTACCCACCGCCAGCGGCTTCGGGACGCTGCGCGCCCCGGACCGGCAGACGGTGCGCGAGCACCTGCGCACCGTCCTCGCTGCCGCCGAGCGCACGGTCGTGCACTGCTGCGCAGCCAGGCCACCCATCGACCTGATGAGGGAGGCCGGCGCGGTGAGCATCGACGCGGCTCTGCCGGTCGACGAGGACCTGCTGGGGGAGGCCCTCGAGCAGGGCACCGGGCTGCTCCTGGGCGTCGTCCCCGGGACCGACGGCCCGCTGCCCGCCGTACGCGCCATCGTCGAGACTGTCGGACGGCTGCGCGATCGTGTGGGGGTGAAGGACGTGGTGCTGACCCCCGCGTGCGGGCTGGCCGGCGCCTCGCCCGACCACGCCCGGGCCGTGATGCAGCGGCTCGTGCAGGCGGCGGCGGAGGTGGGAGCGTGACGGAGGTCGAGGGCGTCCCGGTCGCGGTGCGCGAGCAGCACGCCGAGCTCTGCAGGACGATCGAGGAGCTCGCCTTCCGCTACTACGTGCTGACCCAGCCCACGGTCTCCGACGCCGAGTACGACGGGCTGGTGCGCGAGCTGGAGGGCCTCGAGGCGACGTACCCGACGCTGCGCACGCCCGACAGCCCGACGCAGAAGGTGCTGGAGACGTGGAGCACCGACTTCGCGCCGGTGGAGCACCTCGAGCGGCTGATGAGCCTCGACAACGTCTTCACCGAGGACGAGCTGCGGGCCTGGGCGGCCCGGCAGTCCAAGGAGGTCGGCGACGCCGCCCGTTACCTGTGCGAGCTGAAGATCGACGGCCTCGCGGTCGCGCTGGTCTACCGCGACGGAGCGCTGGTGCGGGCCGCCACCCGCGGCGACGGCCGCACCGGCGAGGACATCACCCCCAACATCCGCACCCTCGCGAGCGTCCCTGACCGGCTGGTCGGTGCCGGGGTCCCGCCGCTGCTCGAGGTCCGCGGCGAGGTGTTCATGGCCACGGCGGACTTCGCGGCAGTCAACGAGCGGCTGGTCGCCGACGGGAAGGCGCCGTTCGCCAACCCCCGCAACGCCGCCGCCGGGTCGCTGCGGCAGAAGGACCCGCGGGTCACCGCCTCCCGGCCGCTCAGCCTCACCCTGCACGGCGTGGGAGCGCGCGACGGCTGGGACCCCGTCACCCTGTCGGGGGCCTACCACCAGCTGGCGGTGTGGGGGCTGCCGGTGTCCAGCCGGGTCGAGGTGTTCGACGACCTCGCCGGGGCCCTCGGCTACATCGCCCACTGGGGCGAGCACCGGCACTCCGTCGAGCACGACATCGACGGCGTCGTGGTCAAGGTCGACCAGTTCGCGCTGCAGCGGCGGCTCGGGGCCACCAGCAAGGCGCCGCGCTGGGCGATCGCCCACAAGTACCCGCCGGAGGAGGCGACGACTCGGCTCAACCACATCCTCGTCAACGTCGGCCGCACCGGTCGCGCCACGCCGTTCGCCGTGCTGGAGCCGGTGCACGTCGGCGGCGTCATGGTCGGGATGGCGACGCTGCACAACGCGCGCGAGGTCGAGCGCAAGGGCGTCCTGATCGGGGACACCGTCGTCGTGCGACGAGCCGGTGACGTCATCCCCGAGGTCCTGGGGCCGGTGGCGGCGCTGCGCGACGGCAGCGAGCGGGCGTTCGTCATGCCGACCGACTGCCCGGCCTGCGGCACGCCGCTGCGGCCGGCCAAGGACGGTGACGTCGACCTGCGCTGCCCCAACGCGCGGTCGTGCCCCTCGCAGCTGCGGGAGCGGGTCTTCGCGGTGGCAGGTCGCGGTGGGTTCGACATCGAGGGCCTCGGGTTCGAGGCCGCCGAGGCTCTGCTCAAGGACGGCGTCATCGAGGACGAGGGCGACGTCTTCTCCCTCGACGAGGACGCGCTGCTCCGGAGCGCCTTCTTCTGCAAGAAGGACGGCACCCTGTCGGCCAACGCCGCGAAGCTGCTGGCCAACCTCGAGGCCGCCAAGAGCAGGCCGCTGTGGCGCGTCGTCGTCAGCTTGTCGATCCGGCACGTGGGGCCGACCGCCGCCCGTGAGCTGGCCAGGGCCTTCCGCGACCTCGAGCGGATCGCCGCCGCCTCCGAGGAGGAGCTCGCGGCGGTGGAAGGGGTCGGGCCCACGATCGCGCGCGCCGTGGTCGAGTGGTTCGAGGTCGACTGGCACCGCGGCATCGTCGACAAGTGGCGTACGGCGGGGGTGCGGATGGCTGACGACGGGGCCGAGGAAGGACCGCGCCCCCTGGAGGGCGTCACGGTCGTCGTGACCGGCACCCTCGCCTCCTACAGCCGGGACGGTGCCACCGAGGCCGTCCAGGAGCGGGGCGGCAAGGTCACCGGCACCGTCTCGAAGAAGACCGACTTCGTCGTTTTGGGCACCGACCCCGGTCAGAGCAAGTACGACAAGGCCGTGAAGCTCGGCGTGCCGGTGCTCGACGACGACGGCTTCGCGGTGCTGCTGGAGCGTGGCCCGCAGGCCGCGGGGGAGGTCGCAACCGTCATCGCGACCTGAGCGCCACATGTTGCTTCCTGCACCCGAACGGGTGAACGCGGCCTGACCACCTCTGCCGATGCGGTCTCGATCGGTCCCCCACCCTTGGGGCCTGCGAGAGGTGGTCACGTGTCCACGGACGGAC
>JBAVRG010000006.1:0-2344 GCA_049694795.1 Mycobacteriales bacterium | reverse complement strand
ACGTGTCCACTCCCCCGCGGCGGACCGTCCCCGCTCAGACACAATGACCTTGGTGCCCGAGCCGGCCAACATCATCGTGTCCGGGGCCGCGCCGGGAACAGTCGGCAGCCGGACACGATGATCTCCGCACCGGCGAGTCATGACCCCCCTGCCCGCACCCACACCGCCAGCGGTCGTGATCGTGTCCACTCCCCCGCAGCGAACCGTCCCCACCCAGACACAATGATCTTGGCGCCCGAGCCGACCAACATCATCGTGTCCGGGACCGCGCGGGCGACCGTTCCCGGGCGGACACGATCACCCGCCGCCCCAGCCACCCGCCGAGCCGACCAACATCATCGTGTCCGGGACCGCGCGGGCGACCGTTCCCGGACGGACACGATCACCCGCCGGCCCAGTCACCCGCCGGCCCAGCCACCCCCACCCGGGCCGGTACGGCGTCCCGCCCGCACCCGAGGACCTGGGCCTGCCCCCTGCCCCCGGGTCAGGGCACGACGACGGTGCCCGCCCGGCCGGCGAGCACGTCGGCGGCGTCGGTGAGCGCCCCGATCGCGGCCCGGCCGCCGGTCCGCGCGAAGGCCACGCATGCCTCGACCTTCGGCCCCATCGAGCCCTCCGGGAACTCCCCGGCGGCCAGCCACTCCTGCGCCTGCGCGACCGTCATCGAGGTCAGCTCGCGGGCCTGCGGCGTGCCGTACCCGACCTGCACCCGCGGCGCGTCGGTGAGCACGAGCAGCACGTCCGCGCCCACCGAGGCGGCCAGCAGCCCCGCCGTACGGTCCTTGTCGACCACCGCCTCGACGCCACGCAGCTGGCCCTGGTGCTCCACGACCGGCACGCCTCCGCCCCCGGCGGCCACGACGACGTGCCCCGACTCGACGAGCGCCCGCAGCGGCCCGTCCTCGACCAGCCGCACCGGCCGGGGCGAGGCCACGACGCGCCGCCAGCGGCCGTCCGGCTGGACGGTGAAGACGTGCCCGGACGTGTGCGCGATCTGGCGCGCCTCGTCCTGCTCGTACGACGGACCCACCGGCTTCGACGGCCTGCGGAAGGCCGGGTCACGGCCGTCGACGACGACCTGGGTGACGAGCGTGAGCACGCGGCTGCCGAGCTTGCGGCGGCGCAGCGCGTTGTCGAGGGCCTGCGCGATCAGGTAGCCGAGCTGCCCCTGGGACAGCGCGCCGCAGACGTCCATCGGCATCGGCGGCACTTCCTCGGCGGCGCGCTCCTGCTGCAGCAGCAGCCGGCCCACCTGCGGGCCGTTGCCGTGGGTGAGGACGAGCGAGGTGCCGGCGGCGACCAGGTCGGCGAGCGCGCCGGCGGTGGCGGTCAGCGCGGCGCGCATCTCCTCGACGGAGCCGGTCGCGCGCGGCGGAGAGAGGGCGTTGCCTCCCAGCGCCACGACGACCCGCACGCGGGCACCTTACGAGCCGTGCACCTGAAAGCGGGCGAGGCGCTCCCGCACGTCCGAGGGCACGGCGGCCCGTTGCGGCGCCACGTTGCGCGGCGGGCGCGGCAGCGGGATCCCCCTCGGGCGCGCCTCGGCCGCCCGCTCCTTGACCGCGCCGAGCACCTCGTCACGCTCGACGAGCTTGCCGTCGCGCTCCCAGACGTGCCGGCCGCAGGCCGCACAGCTGTACAGGGCGAGCGACGGGCCGCTCTCCGTGGCGGTGACCTGGATCGCGCTCATCGACCTACCGCAGCACGAGTGGCTCATGCACACAGGGTGACCGGGGTCACACAGGCGCACCATGGCCCGTCCGGGCCACGCAGCGATCACCATGCACACCGGCCCGCCACGGCAGCCGGCCCAGCGGCTGCGTGCCGCTCAGCGCCGCCGGGCGAGGTCGGCCGCGCCCACCAGCCCGGCGGAGTTGCCGAGCTCGGCGGCCACGACCTGCGCGTGCGGGCGGTGCGTGCCGCCGGTGAGGTGCTGGGCGAACGCCTCCCGCGCCGGGCCGAGCAGCAGCTCGCCGGCGTCGGCGACCCCTCCCCCCACCACGAAGCAGGACGGGTCGAGCACCGCGGCCAGGTCGGCCAGGCCCTGGCCCAGCCAGCGGCCGATCACGGCAAAGCACTCGAGCGCCGCCGGGTCGCCTTCCTGCGCGGCCGTGGTGACCTCCGGGGCCGCGATGCCCTCCGGCCGACCTTCCCCGAGCTCGAGCAGCCGGGCGCCGTACTCCGGCCGGACGTCGGCGATCTCGCGGGCCTCGCGCAGCAGCGCACGGCCGGAGCAGTACTGCTCCCAGCAGCCGCGCTGGCCGCAGCCGCAGCGCCGGCCCCCCGGGACGACCTGCACGTGCCCGAACTCCGCCCCGATGCCGAACCGGCCGCGGTACAGCCG
>JBAVRG010000005.1:0-11890 GCA_049694795.1 Mycobacteriales bacterium | reverse complement strand
AGGACGTCCTCGATCGGCTCCGCGGGTACCGCTGCGGGTACCTCGGCAGCTGCCGGAGCGACCTGCGCGGGCGGCTGCGGCTCCTCGACGTGCTGGGCGACCTCCGGCGCGGGTGCCTCGACTCCCCCGGGGAGCAGCTCGGCCTCGTCCCCTCCCGCCCCGGCCGGCTCGCTCTCGGCCGTCGGCAGGACGGGACGCCCCCCGCGGCGGCGCCGCAGCAGTGCCTCGGCCAAGGCAAGGACGGCCTCGTCGACGTGCGCGAGCACCCGGCGCTCGCTGTCCGCGCCCGCAGCGCGTACGACGAGCTCGGTGTCGCTCCTGAGACGCGGTGCGAGCGCGTCACCGAGCTGCGCCACGAGGGCGGCGCTCACCCGGGTGAGCACGACGTCGGCGATCCGCGGGGCCAGTGTCTCGACCAGCCGGTCGGCCACCCGCTGGCTCACCAGCGCCGCGACCTCCTCGACCGGCGGCGACGCGGCCTGCGCGACCCGCTCGGACAGCTGCTCCACGTCGTCGCGCAGCGCCGCCAGTCCGAGCGTGAGCGTCGTACCGCTGCTGTCGTCACGCAGCTCCTGCACACCGTCGGCGAGGGCTGCGACCTGGTCCCGGAGCGCGTGCAGCTCCTCCACCCGGCCGGACAGCCGGGTGAGGTCGGTCGCGAGCGCGGGGACGCCACCGGCGGCGTCCCCGACGTCGGCGACCCGCTGGCCGACCTCACCGAGGCGCTCCTCGACGGCACCCAGACCGGCCCGGAGCGCGTCGAGCCGCTCGCCGGTGGCGCTGTCGAGGGCGACCCGCAGGTCGCCCAGGTCGCTGCGCAGGGCCTCGGGCCCGACGACAGGGCGCTCAGCCGCCTCGACGAGCTGGTCGAGCCGGCCACCCAGGGCGTCGACGAGGGCGTCGACGACGGCGTCGCGCGACCGCTCCGGGTCGGGCACGACCCCGATGGCCTCGACCTTGCTCTGCAGGGCGGCGAGCTGGGGGCGGAGGGCCTCCAGCGCACCGGACGTGCGGGCGCCGAGGTCACCGACGTCCGCGCGCACCTGCGCCAGCGGCTGCAGCCGGTCGTGCAGCCCGGCCACGTCCTTCTGCAGGGAGCCGAGCGCCTGCGGGAAGGCCGAGAGGGCGTCCAGAGCGGTCTGCAGGCGCTCGACGGCCTCGCCGTGCGCGCCGAGCTCCGCCGACAGGGCGGCCAGCCTGACCGCCGCCTGCTCGGTCGGCGCCGCGGTCTGCGAAGCGACCGCGTCCACGCGCTGCGCGAGCGCCTCGATCCGCTGGCCGAGCAGCGCTGTCGACGTGCGCAGGTCCGAGACCACGGTGCTGACGGTGCCCTCGAGGCGCTCGACCGCCGCGTCGCTGGCGGCCGACCGCACGCTGTCCGCCAGGCCGGCGACCTGCGTGCGCAGGTCGGCGAGGACCGTGGAGACGGCTCGCTGCTCGCTGACCTGCTCCTCCACCGCGCGCGAGAGCAGCGCCTGCATGCGGTCGGAAACCGGCCCTCCAGGAGCCGCCGCGGGCGTGCCGGCCGGGGTGTCGGTCAACGCGGTCTGTCCTCCTCGTCGTCACCGGCGGACGCGGTGATCTCGCGAGCATCCCATCCGGAGCGCCCGAAAGCCGCCACCTCAGGCCGGTGTGCGCTGCGCGTCGACGTCCTCCCGCAGGCCCAGGAAGGCACGGGCGACGACCTCCGGCCGCTCGAGCTGCGCCACGTGCCCGACCCCCGGCAGCACCAGCAGCCGCGACTGCGGGAACGCCGCGAGGGCGCGGGGAGCGAGCGAGACGTCGACCAGCTTGTCCTCGGAGCCCCAGACCAGCAGCGTCGGGACGTGCACCTGGGTGGCCTGCCGCCACAGGTTGCGGTCACCGCGCTCGAGCCAGGCGCCGATGAGGCCCCGCAGCGACCCGGTGAACGCGGTCTGGCCGTGGCTGAGGGCGTCCCGCCGGCTGATCTCCTCCGCTGCCTCCCGGCGCCGTTCCTCGGGGATGACGGAGGTGTCGCCGTAGCACAGGTGCATGACCGCCCAGGCGCGCTGCTCCGGGCTGCGCTCGGCCATCTTGCGGCTCAGCAGCGAGGACACGCCAGGCAGGAGCAGCAGCGGCATCCGCGGGTCGACACCTCGCCGCGGCCGCAGCGACGGCAGCGCCGGCGACACCAGCGTGAGGCTCCGGACCAGGTCGGGGCGCCACGCGGCAACCCGCGTCGAGACCGCCCCTCCGAGGCTGTTGCCGAACAGGTGCACCGGCCCGCGCCCCATCCGCTCCAGCAACCCGACGACCGCACGGACGTGGCTGCCCAGCACGTACGACCCGCCGGCCGGAGGCTCGGAGTGACCGAAGCCGGGCAGGTCGACGGCGGCCCCGTCCACGGTCGGGGCGAGCAGCCCCATGAGGTCCGTCCAGTTCGTCGACGCGCCGCCGAGCCCGTGCACGAACAGCGCGGGCTCGCCTCCCTTCCACGGGGTACGGCGGACGAAGACGTCCCCGAGGACCTCACCGGGCCACGGCGGCAGCACGCCCCGCCAGGTCGGCAGGGCGGCGTCGGACAGGCGCGGCTCGGTGCGGCTCAGGACAGGCTCCAGGTCTCGCCGAGCGCCAGCTCGCGCTCGTCGTTCACGAGGGTGCTCGCGCGTCGCCCGACCGCTGTCAGGGCGGCGCCGCGGACCACGACACCCGACTCCTCGGGCAGCCCCAGCACCTGGACGTCGTCGGGCACCTGCTCGCGGACCGCGCACAGCCAGTCCGTGCGGCCGGACCCGCCGTTCCAGTGCGGCATCACGAGGACGCCGGGCACGACACCCAACCCGCGCGCCACGGCGGGGCCGGCCGACCCGCGGCGGTCCGGCAGCACCGTCCAGGGGCAGAGCACCATGGCGCCGGCGCTCGCACCCATCACCGCCCCACCGGTGCCGAGCAGCTCGGCCACGAGCTCCCCGACCGCGGTGGTGGTCAGCACCTGCAGCAGCCGGGACGGCGAGCCACCGGGGAGCACGAGCAGCCGGGCGGAGCGGAGCACCGCCAGGGCCGCTGCCGGCTCCTCCCGGACATCGGGCGCCGCGTGCACCTCGGTCGCCCCGACGGCACGGAAGTGCGCCACCCCGTTTGCGGTCGCGGTGCGGTAGTCGCGCCCCACCTCGCCGGCGAGCGCGGTCACGACGACCGGCCCGTCGACGTGGGCCAGCAGCGCCTCGTCCATGGGCCGGCAGCCGACGGAGAACTCCCCTCCGCCCTGCAGGCAGACAACGCCGTCCATCCGTCCACCGTGCCACAGCAGCCGCGCCTGGGCCCGGGCGCGGGCGGCGCGCGACGCTCCAGCACCTGGCAAGGCAGGCTCAGACCTCGGTGAGGAGCATCTCCAGCCGGCGGTTGAGCGCGTCGAGGGTGGCGCGGATGACGGCCTGCCGCACGTCCTCGCGGACCCCGGCCGCGCCGGTCAGCCGCTCGGTCCCCCGCGCGGTGAGCAGCGTGAGGCTCACGACGACCGTCCGCTCGATGCCCATGGGGGTCACCTCGAGGTGGTCCAGCTCGAACCGCACCTGGCCGTCGACCAGGTCCTCGACCGCTCGCAGCGTGGCCGCGGCCACCGCCCGGTGGACACCGGTCTGCGACGCGGCGCCGCGGGCCTCTCCGGTCGCCGTGCGCTCCCCGGACGACAGCGTGACGCAGGCCTGCACGTCCAGCCCCGAGGACACCAGGTGCATACGGGCGATCGCGGGGCGCGCGGCACTGCGCTGCACCGGGAGCTGGCCCGGCGGAGGCGTCCTGCCGTCCTGGCCGGGCTGCTCGCGGGGCGCGTCGAAGGCCGCGTCCTCGACGATCTGCACCCGTTCGGCGTCGACCCCGAGGTTGAACTGCTCGCGCAGGATCCGCCCGACGCTGCTGGCCACGAGGGCCTCGTCGACGCCGGGCTCCAGGTCGAGCCGGAGCGTCCCGAGGCCCCCGCTGCCGTCGGGCTGGACGTCCGCATCGCTGACCCCGGGGACAGCGCGCAGCGCCGCCACGAGATCGCGGTGGTCCGTCACGGTGCGCGCTCCTGTCGACACGGCCCGCCGACGCAGGCCTCTGCTCCAGCATCGCCCCGAGCGGCCGTGCGGGGTCAGGCCCGAACGGTAGGACGCCCACGCGCCCCCGTGTGGGCCGTTTGGACCAATTGCTGTCCGGTTCAGGCGGACTTGCGGGTGGATGCCTTCTTCGCACCCGTGCCTGCCGAGGCCTTCGCCGTCCGCTTCTGGGCGGGTTTCGAGGCACCCGCCGCGGGCTTGCGGGCGGCCTTCACCGGAGCCTTCGCCGGTGCCTTCGCGGCCGCCTTGGTCGCGGACGACGCCTTGCGGCCGCCCTTCGCCGGGCTCTCCGCAGCCTCGGCCGCGACTGCCGGCTGGCCCTTCTTCGCCGCGTCCACGCTCGCCCGCAGCGCGGCCATGAGGTCCAGGACCGTGCCGGTCGTCGGCTGCCCGGTCTCGGGCTGCACGACCTCGCGCCCCGCCACCTTGGCGTCGATGACCGCCTGCAGCGCCTCCCGGTAGGAGTCGGTGTACTGCGTGGGGTCGAACTCGCCGGAGAGCGTCTCGATGAGCGAGCCGGCCATCGCGAGCTCCTGCGGCCGCACCTCCACGTCCTCGTCGAGGAACGCGAACTCCGGGGTCCGCACCTCGTCGGGCCAGAGCATCGTCTCCAGCACGAAGACCCCGTCCCGCACCCGCAGCGTCGCGAGCGACTCGCGGTTGCGCAGCGCCACCTTCACCACGGCGACCCGTCCGGACTGCTCGAGGGCCTCGCGCAGCAGCACGTAGGGCTTGGTGCCCGCCTTCTCCGGCTCGAGGTAGTAGCTCTTGGCGAAGAAGATCGGGTCGACCTCCTCGAGGGGGACGAACTGCAGGACGTCGATCGCGCGGCTCGTGGTGAGCGGCAGGTCCTTGAAGTCGTCGTCGGTGAGCACCACGGTCTCGCCGCTCGGCAGCTCGTAGCCCTTGGCGATGTCGCCGTACGCGACCTCCTCGCCGTCGGCAGCGGCGACGCGCTTGTACTTGATGCGGCTGCCGTCGGAGCGCCGCACCTGGTGGAAGGTGACGTCCTTCTCCTCTGTGGCGCTGTAGAGCTTCACGGGGATGGTGACCAGCCCTAAGCTGATCGCGCCCTTCCAGATCGCTCTCACGACAACCCCCTACCCGCCGGCCCGAGGATGACGCTACGCAGGCGGCCGGGGCGGGTCCACACACCCGCCCCGGCCACTGAGGTGCACGCTACGGCGCAGTCACGGGTCACCGCGCCCCCCGTGGGCAAGACTGCCCGCATGCTCCCGACCGGGCTGACACCGATGCTGGCCACGCCCGGTCCGCTCCCGCTCGGCGACGACTGGGCCTACGAGGTCAAGTGGGACGGCGTCCGCGCGCTGGTCGCGGTCGAGGGCGGCGCGGTGCGCGCGACCAGCCGCAACCGCAACGACATCACCCTGGCCTACCCCGAGCTGCAGGCCCTCGCCGGCACCGTGTCCGACGTCCTGCTCGACGGCGAGGTGGTCGCCCTCGTCGACGGGGTCCCCGACTTCGGGCAGCTGCAGCTGCGCATGCACGTCCGCCGCCCCGTTCCGGCGCTGGTGGCCCGGACGCCGGTCGCGTTCGTCCCCTTCGACGTCCTCCACCTCCGCGACCGCGCGCTGCTCTCCCTCCCGTACGACGACCGGCGGGCCGTCCTGGAGGGCCTGGGCCTGCAGGTGCCCCCGGCGTTCCACGGCGACGGCCGGGAGGTGCTCGACAGCACCCTCGCGCGCGGCCTGGAAGGGGTGGTCGCCAAGCGCCGCGACAGCCCCTACCTGCCCGGAAGGCGCAGCCCGGCGTGGGTGAAGACCAAGCACGTGCGACGGCAGTCCGCCGTGGTCTGCGGCTGGAAGCCCGGGCAGGGGGGCCGTGCCGGGCAGGTCGGCTCCCTGCTGCTCGGGGTCCACGAGGACGGCCGGCTCCGCTACGCCGGCCACGTCGGGACCGGCTTCACCGACCAGACCCTGCAGCTGCTGGCGGAGCGGCTGGCCCTCCTCGCGCGGGAGGTCCCGCCGTACGACGAGGAGGTGCCGCGCGAGCACGCGAAGGCCGCCAGGTGGGTGGTGCCCGAGATCGTGGTGGACGTGGACTTCACGGCGTGGACCAGAGACGGTCGGCTGCGGCACCCGTCGTACAAGGGGATCCGCGACGACCTCGACCCGCGGGAGGTGACGCGTGAGCAGCAGTCCGGCTAGCAGCAAGGTCGTCGTGGACGTGGAGGGCCGGCACGTGGCGCTCACCAACCTGGAGAAGGTGCTCTACCCGGACGGCTTCACCAAGGGCCAGGTGATCGACTACTACAGCCGCATCGCGCCCGTCCTGCTGCCGCACCTGGCGGACCGCGCAGTGACCCGCAAGCGCTACCCCAACGGCGTGGACGGCCAGGTGTTCTTCGAGAAGAACGCGCCGCGCGGCACCCCCGACTGGGTCCGCACCGCCGTGCTCCCCAGTCCCGGCTCGGACAAGGGCCGCGACACGATCGAGTACGTCGTCATCGACGACCTGGCGACGCTGGTGTGGACCGCCAACCTGGCCGCGCTCGAGCTGCACACGCACATGTGGAAGGTCGGGCGAAAGACCCCCGACCTGCTCGTGCTCGACCTCGACCCCGGTCCACCCGCCACCGTCGTGGAGTGCTGCGAGGTGGCACTCCTGCTGCGGGACCGGCTCGCTGAGGACGGCGTCGAAGCCTGTCCCAAGACGAGCGGCAGCAAGGGCCTGCAGCTGTACGCACGGGCGCCGGTGCGCGACACCAGCGCGTACGCCAAGCACCTCGCGGAGACGTTCGCCCGCTCGCACCCCGAGCTGGTGGTGTCGCGCATGGCCAAGGCGGCGCGGCCCGGCAAGGTGCTCCTCGACTGGTCGCAGAACAACCCGGCGAAGACCACCGTGACCGCCTACTCGCTGCGCGCCCAGCCGCACCCGACGGTGTCGACGCCGGTGACCTGGGACGAGGTCGCCACCTGCCGGCGACCGGAGGACCTGGTGTACACCAGCGACGACGTACTGGAGCGGGTGGCCGCGCACGGCGACCTGTTCGCACCGCTGCTCGGCTGACTAGGAGGCCGACTTCTCCGGCGCGGGTTCGTGGTCGCTGCCCGTGAGGAAGGCGAACTTCCCGTCGGCCTCCAGCAGCCCGACCCGCACCTTCGCGAGGTCGTCGATGCCCTGCTCCCGCAGGGCCTCCCGCACCTCCGAGTCGGTCACGCGCTCGAGCCGCATCACGTCCTCGCGCAGCCGCCCGTGCTCGATGACCACGACCGGTCGGCCCTCCAGGACGTGCCGGGTGCGCGGGAAGCGGTAGCTCACGAACGAGCCGAGCAGGATCAGGCAGGCGAAGGTCCCGATGGCGAGCATCGCGCCGGTGACCGAGTAGTCCTCCTGCGTCACACCCTGCTGCACGAGGTCGCCGATGGCGAGCAGGAGCACCAGCTCGAAGGCGCTCATCTGGCCCAGCTCCTTCTTGCCCAGCACCCGCATCACGAGGAACAGGAACAGGTAGATCACCGCGGCGCGGTAGACGATCTCCACTGCTGCCTCCTACGGCACGATGTGGGTGCGGAAGGTGACCGTGACCAGCGGCCGGCCGTGGGCGTCCAGCACGGACACGTCGCCGGCCTCGCCGCGCTGCCGGGCCGGCTCGATCCGGGTGTCGGAGCTGATGACGAAGTCCGGTCCGCTCGGTGCGGCGTACTGGTAGTAGTCGTAGGTCGCGTCGGTCGTCGTCGTGTCGGGCGCCGGGTCGAAGGAGTTCTGGTCGAACAGGTCGAAGTAGACCGAGCGCATCCGGACCCGGATCGGGTCGCTGAACCCGCCGTCGTGGTGGATGAGCACGTGGAACGGCACCGCGTGCCCGGGCCGGCTGATCTGCGGGTAGGTCACGCTGATGCGGTAGCCGTTGGCGGTCGCGGTGACCGTGCGGCTGCGGGTGCCGAACCACCCCGTGGCGCCGACGAGCACGAACAGGACGAGGGCGGCGGTGCCGGCACGCCGCCACAGCTGGGCCCGCCGGACCCGGCGCAGGGACGGCTCGTCGGGCAGCGTCGTCGTCACCGGCCGCCGCGCCGTTCCCGCCGCCACCTGTGTCGTCGTCACGCTCCCGTGGTACCGCGCCAAGATCAGCCCGAAACGGGGTATCGACGTCGCGGCGCCGCGGGTGTTGGCTCGCAGCAGGACGCATCCCCCGTCGAGGAGAAGCCGTGACCGGAGTGCCCCCGACCGCCCTGACCGACGAGGCGCTCGACCGCGAGCTCCTGCACCTGCACGAGACCCGCAACGACACCTTCCTGCACGGCAGCGAGGACGCCTTGACCTTCCACACGGCCCGCACCGCGGCCCTCGAGGAGGAGTACCTGCGCCGCAACCCCGACCGGGTGATCGACGCCCGCCGTACGCGTCACGGGTCGCGCGAGCTGTCGGGTCAGGACGCCTGATGACCACCGGCAGCAGCGAGGCCACCCCCGAGGACGTCCAGGAGCAGCGGGCCGCCGTGGTCGACGAGCCGCCGCAGCCCGAACCCGGCCGCAGCGACGAGGCGCCGGAGGCGGACGTCGCCGAGCAGCGCCTCGAGGTGTCGCTGGACGAGGAGGAGGACCGCTAGACATACCCTGGTGCGCATGGCCACCAGCAGCGACGTCCCTGCGCGCGGCCAGCGGCTCCCGCGGCCCGCCCGCCGCAAGCAGCTGCTGGGCGCCGCGCAGGAGGTCTTCGTCGCGCAGGGCTACCACGCGGCCGCGATGGACGACATCGCCGAGCGGGCCGGGGTGTCAAAGCCGGTGCTCTACCAGCACTTCCCCGGCAAGCTGGAGCTCTACCTCGCGCTGCTCGACGAGCACGCCGCCGGGTTGGTGAAGCGGGTGCGCACCGCGCTGGCCTCCACCACCGACAACCGCCAGCGCGTCGCGGCCTCGGTCGCGGCCTACTTCGACTTCGTCGACGGTGACGGCGAGGGCTTCCGGCTGGTCTTCGAGAGCGACCTGCGCAACGACCCGTCAGTGCGCGAGCGGGTCGAGCGCATGACCCAGGACTGCGTCGACGCGATCACCGAGACCATCGCCCACGACACCGGCTTCCGCTCCGAGGAGGCCCAGCTGCTGTCGGTGGGGCTCACCGGCATGGCCGAGATCGGCGCCCGCTGGTGGTTGTCCAGCGAGGACCGGGTGCCCAAGGAGCGCGCCGTCGAGCTGCTCGTGGGTCTGGCGTGGCGGGGGATCTCCGGCGCCCCGCTGCACCCGGAAACCGCGGACGAGGTTTCTGCTGACGGCTGACAGCCGTCCGCGGGCACGCCTCGCTCGGTTAGCCTGCTGACAACAACGACGTGGGAGGCCCTCGGTGGAGGTCAAGATCGGCGTCCAGTACGCGCCGCGCGAGCTGGTCCTCGAGAGCAGCCAGAACCCCGATGAGGTCGCGAAGGCGGTCGCCGACGCGCTGAAGGCCGACCTGGGCGTCCTCACGCTGGTCGACGAGAAGGGCCGCCGCGTCCTCGTGCCGGCCGACAAGCTGGCGTACGTCGAGATCGCGGAGAGCGAGCAGCGCAGGGTCGGCTTCGGCGCGATGTAGCGCCCGTTGCGGCCCCTCCGGCCCGAACGTGTCCAGATCCGAGCGGGCGACCGTCCCCCCGCGGACACGATGACCTCAGGGGGGCTCGCTCACGCCTGCAGGCCGAGCGCGGCCATCCGCTCCTCGTGCTTGTCGGTGATGCTCTTGAGCAGCCGCGTGATGCCCGCGAGGTCGCCACTGCCGACCAGCAGCTCGAGCAGCGCGTCGCGCTCGACGGCGACCTGCTGCGCCTGGATGAGCGCCTCCCCCACAAGGCGGCGGGCCCACAGCGCCAGCCGGCCGCCCACCGACGGCTCGGCGGCGATGATCTCCTTGACGCGGGCCACCACGAACGACGCCTGGCCGGTGTCGGCGAGCACCGCCTGGATGAGCGCGCGGGTCTCGTCGTCCTTCACGTACGTCGAGACCTCCCGGTAGAAGTCGGTGGCCATCCCGTCGCCGACGTAGGCCTTGATGAGGCCCTCGTACCAGTCGGAGGGCTGCGTCGAGTCGTGGAAGGCGTCGAGCGCGTCCACGAACGGCGCCATCGCCTCCTGGGGGTCGACCCCGCTCGCCACCAGGTGGTCGCGCAGCTGCTTGAAGTGGCCGAACTCGGCGTTCGCCATCGTGCCCAGCGCGACCTTGTCGACCACCGTGGGGGCCAGCTGGGCATCGGAGGCGAGCCGCTCGAACGCGGTCAGCTCGCCGTACGCGAGGACGCCGAGCAGGTCGATCGTGGCCGTGTCGAGGCGAGCTG
This sequence comes from Mycobacteriales bacterium, assembly GCA_049694795.1. Taxonomy (GTDB): domain Bacteria; phylum Actinomycetota; class Actinomycetes; order Mycobacteriales; family SCTD01; genus RYN-111. The sequence continues at coordinate 1,564 of JBAVRG010000005.1, read as the reverse complement.
GCGTGCTGGTCATGCGTCGGAGCCTATGCGGGGACCCCGGAACGGTAGTCTGGACCTGACGGTGCCGCACACGCAGCACCGCAAACGTGCGCGGACCTCACGTCCCCGCGGAGCGCGCCGGACCCCGTGCGAGCCCGCTGCAAGTTGCCGGTGGTCGGCGCGACTCCTGAGAGGCCAGACCACTGTCCAGTCCTGAAGCCGTTCCCGCGAACGGGTTCGCCGCCATCGGCGCGCGTCCCGAGACCGTCGAGGCGCTCGCCGCCGCCGGGATCACCACCCCGTTCGCCATCCAGACCATGACGCTCCCGATCGCCCTCTCCGGGCACGACCTCATCGGCCAGGCACGCACCGGCACCGGCAAGACCCTCGGCTTCGGTGTCCCGCTCATCCAGCGCGTCAAGAGCAAGGAGGAGGGCGGCAACGGCACCCCGCAGGCGCTCGTCGTCGTCCCGACCCGCGAGCTGTGCGTGCAGGTGGCCGGCGACCTCGAGATGGCCGGCAAGACCCGGTCGCTGCGGGTGCTGAGCATCTACGGGGGGCGCGCGTTCGAGCCGCAGGTCGAGCAGCTGAAGAAGGGCGTCGACATCGTCGTCGGCACGCCCGGCCGGCTGCTCGACCTGGCCCGCCAGGGCCACCTCAACCTCGGCCAGGTCGACGTGCTCGTGCTCGACGAGGCCGACGAGATGCTCGACCTGGGCTTCCTGCCCGACGTCGAGCGCATCCTCGACCTCACGCCCGACGAGCGGCAGACCATGCTGTTCAGCGCCACCATGCCGTCGCCGGTCGTGGCGCTCGCGCGCCGCTTCATGCGCCAGCCGACGCACATCCGGGCGGAGGAGCCCGACGAGGGCCGCACCGTCCCGGACACCAAGATCTTCGTCTACCGCGCGCACGCGATGGACAAGGGCGAGGTGCTCGCGCGCATCCTGCAGGCCGAGGGCCGCGGCCTGACGATGGTCTTCTGCCGCACCAAGCGCACCTGCGACAAGGTCGCCGCCGACATGGTGGAGCGCGGCTTCGCGGCCGCCGCGGTGCACGGCGACCTGGGCCAGGGCGCGCGCGAGCAGGCCCTGCGCGCCTTCCGCAGCGGCAAGATCGACGTGCTGGTCGCGACCGATGTCGCTGCCCGCGGCATCGACGTGCAGGACGTCACGCACGTCATCAACTACCAGTGCCCGGACGAGGAGCGCACCTTCCTGCACCGCATCGGCCGCACCGGCCGCGCGGGCGCCAAGGGCGTCGCGGTGACGTTCGTCGACTGGGACGACATGCCCAAGTGGGGTCTGATCAACAAGGACCTCGGGCTGCCCTTCCCGGAGCCGGTCGAGACCTACTCCTCGTCCAAGCACCTGTACGACGACCTCGGCATCCCGCACGGCACCAAGGGCCACCTCCCCCGCTCGGCCCGCACCCGCGCCGGCCTGGACGCCGAGGTCCTCGAGGACGTCGGCGAGACCGGTCGCAAGCCCCGCAAGGCCGCCCCGGCCCGGGGAGCGCGCGGCGACCGCGACGACCGTTCGGCGCCGGCCGACGACGCACCCGCCCTCCCGAAGCGCTCCGGCGC
>JBAVRG010000004.1:0-4056 GCA_049694795.1 Mycobacteriales bacterium | reverse complement strand
GCGCGCAGCTGCTCCGACGGCGACAGCGGCCTCTGCTTGGGCTCGGACTTGGCCTCGGCGCGGCGCGGCGCCGGCGCGGCGAACAGGTCCCCGTCTGTGCCCGGGCCGAGCAGCGCGGACAGCACCGCGGACACCCGGTCGATGGAGCCCTCGATCTCGTCGTCCGGGTAGTCCTGGTAGGGCTCGAAGGTCGGCTCGGCGCGCAGCGCTGTGGCGATGAGGTTGGCGACCTCGGCGGGCGAGGGCTCCGCGACCTGCTGCTCGGGGATGGCAGCCGGCGCGAAGGCTGCCGTGAGCCGCGACGCGACCGACGCGGTGCTGAGCGCCTCGGCGCCGACCAGCACCTCCTCGACCTCGAGCAGGCCGGAGCGGACCAGCGCGTACACGACCTGACCGGCCTCGAACAGCGTGAAGCCGCACTCGCGGGCCAGGTCGCTCACGGTGCGGCTGCCGTCGACCTTGCACAGCAGCGACCAGGCCTCGGGGTCGATCGACATCTCAGTGTCGCTCTGGCCGGCTGCCGACAGCATCGGTACGGCGTCCGGGCCGTGCACGACCTCGCTGATTGCCGCCCACTCCGCCGCGCGGCGGTCGACCTCGCTGAGCAGGTCCTCGACCGCGGTCGGGGGCGCGACGTCCTCGCGGGTGCGCTCGTTGACGCGGAACTTCCAGGTGCCGGCGGTCCAGTGCAGCAGGTCGCCGGCCTGCTCCCGGAGCTGCTCCTGCACGAAGGCCTCGACGACCGGCTGGTCGACGTAGCCGAGGTGGACGAGGAGCTCGCCGAGCCGCCAGCCCTGCAGCTCCGTGCGCTGCGCCTCCAGCGCCTCGGCCAGCGCCTCGGGCCCGAGCGCGCCGGAGGAGACCAGCCGCGCTCCGAGCTGCGGCCGTCCGCCCGGGACCTGCACCGCGTAGACCTGACCGCCGCGCAGGTAGACCCGGGCCTCCTCGCCGTCGGGGGCGAGGACGTGCAGGCAACCGGAGGCGACGCCGTCCGCGAGATCACGCAGGACCGTGGGGAGGGGGGTGGACGCGAGGTCGCCCTTGAGCACTCCGGTCCTCCTCTCCCAGCACGGCGGTACATAGGGTCCTCGGCAGGTGGGGGCCTGTTGTTGAGCCGTCCGGACCAACCTGCCCAAGAATCTGACACGATGGGGTCCGCACCGTCACCCGAGGCAGACAGGAGCCGGACGTGAGCGCCGACGGCACGGCCGAGCAGGGCACCCGACGGATCGACCGCGTGCTCGCCGAGGACTACCTCGCCGACTTGCAGCAGGTGTCGCTGGCGGAGGTCCGGGCGCTGCGCAACGAGGCGGAGCAGGAGGAGGTCGACCTCTCCTACATCCGGCGCCTCGTGCAGGGCCGCATGGACATCGTGCGCGCCGAGCTGAACCGGCGCGAGGGCGGCGCCGAGGGCAACCTCGTCGACAGCCTGGCGAAGGTGCTGGCCGACGAGCCGCGGGCCTCGGCCCGTGGGCTGGGGCGGCACGCGACCGTCGAGCCGTCACGCGTCGACAGCCACCGGCGCTACGTCGAGGCGCTGGTCGCCGACGTCGACCTCACCGACACCGGCGCGCGCACCACCGACGAGCTGCACCACGCGATGCGGGTCCTCGCCGACGAGGAGCAGGTGCTGTCGGCCAAGCGCCGCCAGGTGCAGGCCGTGATGGACACCTGCCAGGCCGAGATCACCCGGCGCTACCGCGACGGCGAGGCCGACGTCGACGCCCTCCTCACCCAGCCCGAGGCGTGAGCGCCCTCCTCGTCGAGGTCGTCCGCTCCGGGTACGTCGAAGGCACCCACACGGGGTCGGTCGTCGCCCTGCGCCCCGACGGGTCGGTGGCGCTCGCGGTGGGGGACGTCACGCGGCCGGTCTTCCCTCGTTCCTCGAACAAGCCGCTGCAGGCGGTCGCCCTGCTCGACGTCGGCTGGGAGCCGGCCTGCGAGGAGCAGCTGGCGCTCGCGACGGCCTCGCACTCCGGTGAGCCCGGGCACCTCGACGTGGTCCTGCAGGTGCTCGGCGACCTCGGGGAGCAGGTCCTGCGCTGCCCCGCCGACCTGCCGCTGTCCGAGGACGCCGCGCACGCCCTGCTGCGCGCCGGCGGCGAGGCGACCCCGCTCACCATGAACTGCTCCGGCAAGCACGCCGCGATGCTGCGGACGGCAGCGACGAACGGCTGGTCGCTGCCTGACTACCTGTCGGTCGCGCACCCGGTGCAGCGCGCCTGCCTGCACGGCATCGAGCGGCTCGCAGGCGAGCACGTGCGGCACGTCGCGGTCGACGGCTGCGGTGCTCCGCAGCACGCGCTGCCGCTGGTGGCGCTGGCCCGCGCGTTCAGCCTCCTCGCCACCGGTGAGGGGAGCGCTCGCCGTACTGCGGACGCGATGCGGGCCCACCCCTGGCACGTGGGAGGCACCGGCCGCGACGTGACCCGGCTCATGCAGGGCGTGCCCGGGCTGGTGGCCAAGGACGGTGCCGAGGGGGTCTACGCCGCGGCGCTGCCGGACGGCTCCGCGGCGGCGGTCAAGATCACGGACGGCGCCGCCCGGGCCCGCACGCCGGTGCTGGTGGCCGCGTTGCGCGCGCTCGGCGTGGATGCGCCGGTGCTCGACGAGCTGGCGACCGGCCCGGTGCTGGGCGGTGGCGCACCGGTCGGTGAGGTGCGGGTGGCCGGGGAGCTCACCCCGTTCCGATGATCACGAAGAGGGACGTGTCACGTGTCGAGCCGCCGATCAGGGGGCAAGCAGCAGGCGTGCAGACGGTTCAGAGCCTGGCTGACGGGCGCTACGAGCTCGGCCCTGTCCTCGGCAGCGGCGGGATGGCCCTGGTACGGCGAGCCACCGACACGGTGCTGCACCGCCCGGTGGCGGTGAAGCTGTTCCGCGCCGACCTCGACGAGGCCTCCGCCGCCCGCGCCCGCACCGAGATGCAGACCCTGGCCGCGCTCAAGCACCCCGGGCTGGTGGCGGTCCACGACGCCGGCACCGACACCGACCCGCAGGGGCTGGCGCAGCCCTATCTCGTGATGGAGCTGGTGGACGGCCCCACCCTGGCGACGTGCTGCCTGTCCGGCACGCTCTCGCCCGCGCAGCTGGTGGCCGTCGGCGCCGACCTCGCGGACGCGCTGAGCTACGTGCACGGGCGCGGCATCGTGCACCGCGACGTGAAGCCCGCGAACATCCTGCTCACGGACGGCGGCCGCGCGAAGCTCACCGACTTCGGGATCGCCCGCATCGTCGACGGGGTGCGCCACACCGGCACCGGCCTGACGATCGGCACCGCCCCCTACCTCGCCCCGGAGCAGGTCACCGGCGGCGAGGTCGGCCCGGCCGCCGACGTCTACGCCCTCGGGCTGGTGCTGCTCGAGGCGCTCACCGGCAGGCGTGAGTACAACGGCGGCCCGGTCGAGTGCGCCATGGCCCGGCTGCACCGCCAGCCCGACGTCCCGGCCTCGCTGCCGGCGCCGTGGCCGGACCTGCTCACCGCGATGACCGCCCGTGAGCCGGTCGACCGGCCGACCGCGGCGCAGGTCGCGAGGGCGCTGCGCGGTGACGCGCCGGACCTCCCCGAGACCCAGCTCACCGACCTGACGACCGAGCTCTCGCCGCCCACCCGGCTGCTCACGACCGCGATCCCCGCGGCCGCTGCGTCCGAGCCGCCGGCGCTGCCACGGGTCGCCCGCGTCCTGCGCGACCGGACCCGCTCCCACGACGATCACGTGGCCAGGGTGCGCGCTGTCCTCGCCAAGAGTGCCGGCACGACCGCCGGCAAGGTCGTCGGCGCGCTCGTCCTGCTGCTGCTCGTCGTGCTCGCCATCGCCTCGACCGGTACGTCGTCCTCCTCGAAGCCGGCACCGCGGCCGAGCCCGTCCGCACCGCTGCAGCAGCACCTGGACGACCTGCAGAGGGCGGTCACCCCGTGAGGCGGCTGCTCGCTCCCGCCCTGTGCGCGGTGCTGCTCGCCGGCTGCGGCAGCGCCAGCGACCTGTCCGCCTCCGCGGCGAAGGTGCTGCAGAACGACGTCGCGGCCGTGCGCGCCGCGGCCACGGCCGGCAACGG
>JBAVRG010000003.1:0-3050 GCA_049694795.1 Mycobacteriales bacterium | reverse complement strand
GATGCTGAACTGGCGTCGGTTGGGCGAACGGCGAGACTCCTGACGTACCTTGCCGGGATGAGCGGCTCCCAGGACTACGACAGCGACCACGATCCGCTCGGTTACATGACCAGCGACTACCGGTCGCCGTACTTGGCCGAGTCGAGCCTGGACATGGAACGACGGTTCTTCCTACGGGCAAGGTCGGCGCCCCGCTTGTGGCAACGCCTGCTCGTGCGAGTCCTGGTCGCCATCCCGCTCATCTTCATCGGCGTCGGCCTTGTCCTCGCGGCAGCTCAGGTGAGCATCCGTCTGATGAGCAGGTAGCGCCGCGGCTCGAACTCCTTGGCGGAAGGCCTACTCGTGCTGCGTCACGTTGATGATGGCGCCGTTGGGGTCGCGGACGAAGAAGCGTCGGAGTCCCCATTCCTCGTCCGTCAGCGGATACGTGATGTCAGCGCCGGCGGCCACAGCACGCGAGTGCACCGCGTCGACATCGTCGACTTCGATGGAGACATCGGGATGCTGGCGCGCCTTGACATCCAGAGTCATCACGCTCAGCTGCACCTCACGCTGGTCCGTCCCGAAGAAGAGGATCCAGTCGAGCCCCTCGCCTTCCTCGAGTCCGATCACCTCGGTGTAGAAGGCGCGGCTGGACGCGAGGTCGTGGGAGAGGATGTTCGGCTTGATGCGCTTCACCGCCATGCTTCAAACCCTAGGACCTCAACAGGAGCATCCGGCCGGAGCGCTGCATCGGGCGCCCGACAGGTCGGTGGACGCCCGTCCGCTCTGCCGCTCAGGAGCGGCCTCGTGCTGGCTGCCGGGCGACGCGGACGGACGCCACCGGACAGCGGGCCGTCGGCAGCTGACGTCCTCGGGGAACCCTCGGCGTCAGGCGACGTCGTCCTCGAGCGGAGCGCGCTCCTCGGCCAGTCCCGCCCACGGCTTCTTCGGGCCGCCGGACGCCGCCAGGCCCTCAGGGCAGTGCCGCGCGAAGTCGCACCAGCCGCACACCGGTGACGGGCGCGCCGGGAACAGCTCCTCCGGCGAGCCACCCTCGGCGAGCGCGTCCGTGGCCTGCGAGGCCTCGGCCGCGATCGCCTCGGCCCGCCGTACGTGCCGGTCGAGGGTCTCCGGGGTGTGCTCCCAGCTGAGCACCTTGCCGCTCGGCAGGTGGTGCAGCTCGACCTTCGTGCACTCGGCGCGCAGGGTGCGCCGGCAGGCCAGGGCGTAGAGCGCCAGCGCCAGGGATCCCCGCGCGTCATCGTCGGTGAGGGCGGACCGGCCGGTCTTGTAGTCGACGACGACGAGCTCCTCACCGCGCCGGTCGACCCGGTCCACCCGGCCGCTGACGGCGAGCGTGTCGGTCTTGAAGGCCACGGTGCGCTCGATGCCGACCGGCTCCTCCTGCGGGTCCAGCCCGGCGACGTACCGCTCGACCATGTCTCCGGCGAAGCCCTTCCAGCGCTGTGCCTGCGCGTCGTCCTGGAAGCCGTCGGTCTGCCAGGCCTGCTCCAGCAGGCCGCGCGCGGCGACCGTGGTGCGCCGCTCGAGCGGCAGGTCCCACCAGCGCGCGAGAGCGAGGTGCACGACGGCGCCGACCGTGTTGTGCGCCCACGCCGGGCCCTTGGTGGGCGCGGGCCGGTCGAGGTAGGTCATCCGGAAGCGCCGCGGGCAGTCCAGCCACGTGGTCAGCCGGGACGGCGTGCACGTGAACAACCGGGTCGGCATGCCCTCGAGGCCCAGCTGTTGCATGCCCCCATCCTGCCGGACCCGGCGGACAACCGCGGGGAGCTGCGGCGGCGCTGTGGACTACCAGTCGCCGCCACCGCCTCCTCCCCCTCCGCCTCCGCCGCCGCCCCAGTCGCCGCCACCGCCACCGCCCCAGTCACCACCGCCACCGCCGCCCCAGTCACCGCCGGAGCCGTTGTCGGCGTCGTCGCGCCCGGCCTCGTAGCCGCGCTCGAACCCGCCGCCCCCGAAGCCGCCCCCGAACCCGCCGGTCAGGATCGACCCCAGCAGGAAGGGCTCCCAGAACGGCGCGGAGTACCACCCGCCCGGCACCATCTGGCCGTTCACGTAACCGCCGCCGAAGTAGTGCTGACGCCCCGGCTGGTAGCTGGGCGAGCCGTCGTAGCTCTGGCCGCCGAGGCTCACCTGCTGGTCACCGGTGAGCTGCGGCCCGTCGGTGGGAGTCGGCGGGATCTCCGGACCCGGGTCGAGACCGAGCTCCTTGCGCGCCGTGCGCGCGGCGGTGAGGCCCTCCACCGCGGTCCGCCGGGCTGCCGCGAACTCCGCCGGGCCGTCCGCAGTCGCGAGAGTGGCGCCGCACGCGTTGTAGCGCTCCGCGGCATCGGCCAGCGCCTGCCTCGCCACGACGTTGTCCTTCGGGTCGATGGTGGCGACGTCGGAGGCCAGGCGGTTGTAGAGCTGCTCGACGTCGGCCCGCAGCCCCTCGTTGAGGCGCTTCTTGCGGTTCCGCGAGGACCGTACGGCGACCGCGGTCGCGCCGCCCCCGAGGAGCAGCAGCCCGCCGAGGAGGTAGGCGCCCGCGTGCGAGCTGCCCGTCGAGCCGGACGTGCCGTTGCCGGCGCCCCCACCGTTCCCGCTGGCCTGCTGCGCGATGCGCTCGTTGAAGCTCGTCACGAATGCGGTCAGGTCGTCCTTGTTGTTGAAGTCGCCCAGCCCGGGGCGCTCGGCCGCCAGTGCGGAGCGGGCGTTCACGCCACGCGCCGCCGCACCGCTGCCCTCACCGACGCCGAAGTGCTCGTTGGCCGTGATGACGAGCACCACGGCGTTCGTGTCGCCCAGCGCTCTGCCGATGTCGATCGCCCGCGAGCGCGCCTCGCTGTCGCTGCCTGCGGCACTGGCGGGCAGCACCGCGACGTCGACCTGCGGGCTGCCGCCGCTCAGCTCCGACGACAGCGTCGCGACGTCCACCAGATCCAGCCCGCTCGACTGGTAGACCGGGGCGTTGCGGAGCGCCTGGGCCACCTGGTCGGCGCTCTCCGCCGACGCCGTACCGGTCATGGCGAGCAGCAGCAGGGCGAGCAGGGGCAGCAGGCGCTTCA
>JBAVRG010000002.1:0-8725 GCA_049694795.1 Mycobacteriales bacterium | reverse complement strand
AGGCCGCCGAAGTTGGTCTCGAAGCCCCAGATCCGCTGCTGCGGGTCCATCATCGTGTCGTCGTGGCCCTCGTGGTCCTCGAGCTCGACCGAGAGGCAGTGCGCGACGACGGTGTCGCCGGCCTTCCACTTCGAGACACCGGGGCCGACCTTGAGCACGACGCCCGACAGGTCCGAGCCGACCACGTGGTAGGGCAGGTCGTGGCGCTTGGTGAGGGCGTTGAGGCGGCCGTAGCGCTCCAGGAAGCCGAACGTCGAGACCGGCTCGAAGATCGAGGTCCAGACGGTGTTGAAGTTCACCGAGCTCGCCATGACGGCGACGATCGCCTCGCCCGGGCCGAGCTCGGGGGTCGCGACCTCGTCGAGGTGCAGGCTCTTGCGCGGGTCCTTGTCGCGCGAGGCCAAGCCCTCGAACATCGTCTGCTCGTCCTTGCGGACGACGACGCCCTTGTAGGACTCGGGCACCGACAGACCAGCGACGGCCGTGGTGTCTCCGGCCAGGACGGCCTCGAGGATCTCCTTCAACGCCATGCACCTTCCATCTCGGGTCCTGTGATGTTACTGACCGGTACGGCGACGCTCGCGGTCGGGGGGAGGTCTCAGATCAGAGGGGCTGGTGGGCTCCCAGGCCCTCGGGGCCGGGCTCGACGAGCTCCACGAGCACGCCGCCGGCGCTCTTGGGGTGGATGAAGTTGACGCGCGAGCCGGCAGTGCCGTGCTTGGGGGCGTCGTAGAGCAGCCGCATCCCCTCGGAGCGCAGGTGCTCGCTGACGGCGTCGATGTCGTCGACCCGGTAGGCCATCTGCTGGATGCCGGGGCCGTTCTTGACGAGGAACTTGCCGATCGTGGTGTCGGGGCTCAACGGCGAGAGCAGCTGGATGTAGGAGCCGGAGTCGCCGACCTCCATCATCGCCTCGCGCACGCCCTGCTCCTCGTTGACCTCCACGTGGACGCAGCGCATCCCGTAGGCCCTCTCGTAGAGCGCGATGGCGGCGTCGAGGTCGGCGACGGCGATGCCGACGTGGTCGATGTGGGTGACCTTCACGACAGGGGCTCCCTCTTCCGGCGGGTGTGGGGGGACCTATCGTTGCAGGGACCTTTCAACCTGCAGGAGGACCCCCGTGACCAGTGTCATCGTCGCCGGAGCGCGCACCCCGATCGGCAAGCTGTCCGGGGCGCTCAAGGACTTCACCGCCATGGACCTGGGCGGCCTCGCGATCAAGGGCGCGCTGGAGAAGGCCGGCGTGTCCGGCGACCAGGTGGACTACGTGATCATGGGCCACGTCCTGCAGGCAGGCCAGGGCCAGATCACCGCGCGCCAGGCCGCGGTCAAGGGCGGCGTCCCGATGAACGTCCCGGCGATCACCATCAACAAGGTGTGCCTGTCGGGCCTCGACGCGATCGCCCTGGCCGACCAGCTGATCCGCGCGGGCGAGGTGGAGGTCGTCGTCGCCGGCGGCATGGAGTCGATGACCAACGCGCCGTACCTGCTGCCGAAGGCGCGCCAGGGCTACCGCTACGGCAACGCCGAGATCCTCGACGCCACCTTCCACGACGGCCTGTTCGACGCCTTCGACCGGGTCCCGATGGGTGAGGGCACCGAGAAGGCGCAGGCCAACTTCAGCGCCCAGACGCGGGAGGAGCAGGACGACTTCGCGGCCCGCAGCCACGAGCTCGCCGCCGCCGCCATCAAGGACGGCCGCTTCGCCGACGAGATCGTCCCCGTCGAGATCCCGCAGAGGAAGGGCGACCCGGTCGTCGTCTCCGAGGACGAGGGCGTGCGCCCCGGCACCACCGCGGACTCGCTGTCGAAGCTCCGCCCGGCCTTCACCAAGGACGGCATCATCACCGCGGGCAACGCCTCGCAGATCTCCGACGGCGCGGCCGCCGTCGTGGTCATGAGCAAGGAGAAGGCCGAGTCGCTCGGCCTCACCTGGCTCGCCGAGATCGGCGCCCACGGCATCGTGGCCGGCCCGGACAACTCGCTGCAGGAGCAGCCCTCCAACGCCATCAAGAAGGCCCTCGACCGCGCCGGCAAGACCGTCGAGGACGTCGACCTGTTCGAGCTCAACGAGGCCTTCGCCGCCGTCGGCATCGCCTCCACGCGCGCCCTCGGCGTCAGCCCCGACAAGGTCAACGTCAACGGCGGCGCCATCGCGCTCGGCCACCCGATCGGCGCGAGCGGCGCGCGCATCGTGCTGCACCTCGCGCACGAGCTCAAGCGCCGTGGCGGCGGCCTCGGTGCGGCCGCGCTCTGCGGTGGTGGGGGTCAGGGCGACGCCCTGCTCATCTCCGTCCCCAAGGCCTGACGCTGGCCGGGTCCCGGCGCGCCCTCGACGTCCCCGACCTCGTCGCCCGCGCCGAGGCGGGTGAGGCTCGTGCCGTCGCGCGCCTCATCAGCCTGGTCGAGGACGCGTCCCCGGCACTGCGCGAGGTCATGGCACTGCTGGCGCCGCGAGCCGGTCACGCCCGTGTCATCGGGCTGACCGGCTCGCCGGGCGTCGGCAAGTCCACGTCCACCAGCGCGCTGGTGTCGGCGTACCGGCGGCGGGGTCTGCGGGTCGGGGTGCTCGCCGTGGACCCGTCCTCGCCGTTCTCCGGCGGGGCGCTGCTCGGCGACCGGGTGCGCATGCAGGAGCACGCCACCGACGACGGCGTGTTCATCCGCTCGATGGCCTCACGCGGGCACCTCGGCGGTCTGTCCTGGGCGACTCCGCAGGCGCTGCGCGTGCTCTCGGCCGCCGGGTGCGACGTGGTGCTCGTCGAGACCGTGGGCGTCGGCCAGGCCGAGGTGGAGATCGCCTCCCTGGCCGACACCACCCTGGTGCTGCTCGCGCCGGGCATGGGCGACGGGATCCAGGCGGCGAAGGCCGGGATCCTCGAGGTGGCCGACGTGTTCGTGGTCAACAAGGCCGACCGCGACGGCGCGGACACGGTCGTGCGCGACCTGCGCTACATGCTCTCCCTGGGCGACCGGCGCACCGACGACGGCTGGCGGGTGCCGATCGTCAAGACCGTCGCCGCCAAGGGCGAGGGGGCGGACGACGTCGTGGACGAGATCGAGAAGCACGGCGCCTGGCTCGAGGAGACCGGCCGCCTCGCCCAGCGCCGGCGCACCCGGGCGGCCGACGAGGTCGAGGGCATCGCGCTGACCTCGCTGCGGGTCGACCTGCGCAGCAACGGCACCCTCGACCGGCTCGCCGCGAAGGTCGCCGCCGGGGAGCTCGACCCCTACACCGCCGCCGACGAGCTGGTCGCGACGCTGTCGTGACGCCCGCAGCCCTCGACCTGCAGCCGCATCCCGAGGGCGGTTGGTACCGCGAGACCTGGCGCGCGCCGGGCGCGGTCGCGACGCCGTACGGCGAGAGGTCCCCGGCGACGGCGATCCTGTTCCTGCTCGAGCCCGGCCAGGCCTCCCGCTGGCACCGGGTCCGCTCGGCCGAGCTCTGGCTCTGGCAGGGCGGCGGTCCGCTCGCGCTCGACCTCGGCGGTACGGCGGACGCACCCGCCCTGGACAGGACCGTGCTCCTCGGCCCCGGTGGCGTGCCGCAGCACCTGGTCGAGCCAGGGCAGTGGCAGGCGGCCCGTCCTGCGGGGGAGGAGGCCGTCCTGAGCGGGTGCGTCGTCGTACCGGGGTTCGACTTCGCCGACTTCGAGCTGCAGCTCGGCCCCGACGATCCCGCCACCCCCCGACTTCGCTGAGCAGGTAGCCGCCCGGGGCGGTCGGCTGAGCGTGGGGACAGCACCCCAGACCCCGCAGGGCGCGCACCTGCTCAGCGAAGTGCGGGGGTGTCGGGGACCTCGGGGGTGTGCGGGGTGTGCGGGGTGGGGGAGAGGGCGGCCTGCTCGACCTCGAGCAGGGACTCGGCGGCCCGCTCTGCCTCGAAGGCCGCGTGCCCGCCGCGGACGCCGAACAGCCGCTTGCTCCACACCAGGTAGACCACGGCGACGACGTTGATCAGCAGCGCGACGACCTTGAGCCAGGTGATCCTGTGCGTCAGCTCGTAGACCTCCAGCGGCAGGAAGGCCGAGGTGCCGATGACGGCGACGTACTCGCCCCAGCGCTTGAGCAGGAACAGGCCGACGCCCTCCACCAGCTGCAGCCCGGCGTAGGCGAGCAGGCCCGCCGCCACCAGGGTGAGGGTGTGCTGGCTGCTGTCGAGCAGGTGCCGCAGCCGGTCGACCGTGGGTGAGGCGTCGAGGTCGTAGTTGAAGACGTGCGCGAGCGGCTGGGCGGCGGGGATGGCCTCGTTGAACGTGCGGTGGATCGAGGTCTTCGCGTCCTTGAAGTAGAGGACCCCGTAGGCCAGGGCGAGCAGCAGCAGCCCGCGCCCCAGTCGCTCGACGGCCAGCAGCCGCAGGATGGTCGCGTCCTTCAGGGCCTTGCCGCGCAGCACGACCGGGGCCTGGTCGGCGGGGCCTGCGGCGTGCGGCTCACCGACGACGAAGGTCGCGCACCGAAGGCAGCGCCAGGCCTGCCCGGCCGGGGTGTCGACCCGCAGCCGCTCGCGCAGCTCGGGCTCGTCGGGGGCGTAGGTGACGTGCCCCTTGCGGGCGCAGCCCCGCAGGCTCCAGTCCATGGGACAGGATCATCCACCCAGGTAGGACATCTCGGCCTTCGGCAGCGCCGTGTCGGCCGCGCCGCGAAGCTCGGAGTAGCGGTCGTCGCGCCCCGCCCAGCGGCCCGCGACCGCTTCCCGCAGCTGCGCGTCGTCGGCGCCGGAGCGCAGCACGGCGCGCAGGTCGGTGCCCTTCGTCGCGAACAGGCAGGTGAAGAGCTCGCCGACCGCGGTGATGCGGGCGCGGGTGCAGGTGCCGCAGAACGGCTTGCTCACCGACGAGACGAAGCCGACCTCCCCGGCGCCGTCGGCGAACCGCCACCGTTCCGCGGTGCCCTCGTCGCCGAGCGGCTCGAGCGGGTGCACGGCGGAGATGGTCGCCCGCACCTCGGCCGAGGGGACCACCTCCGACAGCTCCCAGCCGTTGGTGGTGCCGACGTCCATGTACTCGATCACGCGCAGGGTGTGACCGGCGGCCCGGGCGTACGCCACGAGGTCCAGCAGGTGGCCGTCGTTGACTCCCCGTCGCAGCACGGTGTTGAGCTTGACGGGCAGCCCGAGGGCGGCCGCCGTGTCGATGCCGTCGAGCACCGTCTGCAGCGGCACCTTGGTGTCGCCCAGGGCCTGGAACGTCGCGGGGTCGAGGCTGTCGAGGCTGACCGTGACCCGGTGCAGCCCGGCGTCCTTGAGGGCCTGGGCCTGGGCGGCCAGCAGTGAGCCGTTGGTGGTGAGCGCGATGTCGTCCACGCCGGGCGTCGCGGCCACCAGCTCTACCAGGCGGTGCAGGTCGCGGCGCAGCAGCGGCTCGCCGCCGGTGAGGCGCACCTTGTGCACCCCGAGCCCGGCGAAGACGGCGACGAGCCGGCCGATCTCCTCGAAGCTCAGCAGCTCGGCGCGCGGCAGGAAGGCGTGGTCGACGCCGAACAGCTCGCGCGGCATGCAGTAGGGGCAGCGGAAGTTGCAGCGGTCCGTCACGGAGACCCGGAGGTCGCGCAGCGCCCTGCCCCGGGTGTCCGTCACCGGCTCAGGGGTCGCCACCCGTCGATCGTAGGTCCTCAGCCGGTTGTCACCACCTGGCCATCCGGCTGCGACTGGCGGGAGGGGCCGACGGGTGGTTAGGTCAGCGAGTGACCCCCGTCACACCGACGTGACGGGTTCGAGCGACCTGGCCGAGGGACACCTGCGGCCGGTGGAAGGACGCGGCGTGTCGACCACGGTCGAGGGGTCGCGAGGGGCCCGGAGCCGCCCCAGCGCGTGGTCTCCCCTTGCCTCGGGACCGCCCGGGTGCGTCCTGCTCTGCGCGCGCTCGGCGCGCGACCTCATCCCGTCCAGCAAGGAGTGCTGCTGATGCGCGTGTCCATGAAGGTCGACGGGGTCGTCTACGAGGACGACGTCGAGCCCCGCACCCTGTTGACGCACCACCTCCGAGAAGGGCTGGGCAGGGTCGGTACGCCGATCGGCTGCGACACCTCCAACTGCGGGGCCTGCACCGTGCTGGTCGGCGGCGAGAGCGTGAAGTCCTGTTCCGTGCTGGCCGTGCAGGCCGATGGCGCTGACATCACCACCATCCAGGGCCTTGCCGACGCCGAGGGCACGGGCGGTGCGTGGCACCCGGTGCAGAAGGCCTTCCAGGAGCACCACGGCCTGCAGTGCGGCTACTGCACGCCCGGCATGGTGCTCGCCGCCGTGGACCTGCTGAAGAACAACCCGAGCCCGACCGAGGAGGAGGTGCGGCACGGGCTCGAGGGCAACCTCTGCCGCTGCACGGGCTACCAGAACATCGTCAAGGCGGTGCTGTCCGCCGCCGCGGAGCTGCGCGGCGAGCGGCCGCACCCGGGGGCGTTCAGCGACCGGATCGACCTGACGGAGGTGCGGGCATGACCGAGCAGCTGGACGCCGGCCTGGTCGCCGAGCAGATCGCCGAGAACCCCGACGCCCTGTCGTCGCCGTACGGCGGAGGAGAGCTGGGACGTGGCCGGCGGCGCAAGGAGGACGCCAAGCTCGTCACCGGGCAGACCAACTGGACCGACAACATCACGCTCCCGGGGCTGCTGCACATGGCGGTCCTGCGCAGCCCGATGGCGCACGCCAAGGTCGTGTCCGTCGACGTCTCGGCGGCGCTGGAGATGCCCGGCGTGATCGCGGCCTACAGCGGCCGGGACCTCGCCGACGTCATGGGCGCCTCGATGCCGTGCGCCTGGCCGGTCACGCCCGACATGGTGTCGCCGGTCCACACCCCGCTGGCGACCGACGAGGTGCGGTACGCTGGGGACGGCGTCGCCGTCGTCGTCGCGCGGGACCGCTACGCCGCGGCCGACGCCCTCGAGGCGATCGCCGTCGAGTACGACGAGCTGCCGCCCGTCATGGACATGGAGCGGGCCCTCGAGGAGGGCTCGCCCCTGGTGCACAGCGCCGCCGGGACGAACCGGTGCTACCTGTTCGACTTCCCGGGCGCCGGGGCGGACTACGCCGAGACGGTGAAGGCCGCCGGTGACGACGCGGTCGTGGTGCGCCGGCGCTTCCGGCAGCAGCGGCTGATCCCCACGCCGATGGAGCCCCGGGCGGTGGTCGTGGCGCCGATCGCCGCCGCCGACGAGTACACCCTCTGGTCGACGACCCAGATCCCGCACGTGCTCCGCGTGATGCTGGCCCTCACCACCGGCATCCCCGAGCACAAGCTGCGGGTGGTGGCACCGGACGTGGGTGGTGGCTTCGGCGCCAAGCTGAACGTCTACGCCGAGGAGATCCTCACCCTGGTGGTGGCCCGCAAGCTCGGCCGGCCGGTGAAGTGGACCGAGTCGCGCAGCGAGAACTACCAGGCGACCACGCACGGCCGCGACCAGATCCAGGACATCGAGATCGCAGCCCGCAAGGACGGCACGCTGCTCGGGCTGAAGGTCGAGCTGCTCGCCGACATGGGCGCCTACCTGCAGCTCATCACCCCGGGCGTGCCGGTCCTGGGGGCGTTCATGTTCCCGGCCATCTACAAGATGGCGGCCTACCACTTCACCTGCACCGGGGTCTTCACCACCAAGACCCCGACCGACGCCTACCGCGGGGCCGGCCGTCCGGAGGCCACCTTCGCCATCGAGCGCATCATGGACGAGCTCGCCCACGAGCTCGGCCGGGATCCGATGGACCTGCGCAAGCAGAACTGGATCAAGCACGAGGAGTTCCCGTTCACGATGGTGGCCGGGCTCACCTACGACAGCGGCAACTACGAGGCCGCGACCGCCAAGGCGGAGCAGATGTTCGACCTGGCCGGGCTGCGGGCCGAGCAGCAGGCGCGACGGGACCGCAAGGACCCGGTGCAGCTCGGCATCGGCATCTCGACGTTCACCGAGATGTGCGGCCTCGCTCCTTCGCGGGTGCTGGGCTCGCTGTCCTACGGCGCCGGCGGCTGGGAGTCGGCCTCCATCCGGATGCTGCCGACCGGCAAGGTCGAGGTGGTCTCCGGTGCCACGCCGCACGGGCAGGGCCACCACACGGCGTGGAGCCAGATCGTGGCGGACGCGCTCGGTGTGCCCTTCGAGGACGTCGAGCTGGTCGCCGGCGACACCAAGTCGAGCCCGAAGGGGATGGACACCTACGGCTCGCGCTCGCTCGTGGTCGGCGGGGTGGCGATCCACAAGGCCGCGGGCAAGGTCCTCGACAAGGCCAGGCGGGTCGCCGCCCACCTGCTCGAGGCGGCCGAGGGCGACATCGAGTTCAAGGGCGGCACCTTCTCGGTGAAGGGCTCACCCGAGGCCAGCCTGACCATCCAGGAGGTGGCGCTCGCGACCTTCGCGGCGCACAACCTCCCGGACGGGATGGAGCCCTCGCTCGACAGCGACTACGTCTACGACCCGGAGAACTTCTCCTACCCGCACGGCACCCACCTGTGCGCGGTCGAGGTCGACACCGAGACCGGGTTCACGAAGATCCGCAAGTACGTCTGCGTCGACGACGTCGGGAAGATCGTCAACCCGGTCATCGTGCAGGGCCAGATCCACGGCGGGCTCGCCCAGGGCATCGCCCAGGCCCTGTACGAGGGCGCCACCTACGACGCCGACGGCAACCTGCTGACCGGCACGATGGTCGACTACCTGCTGCCGAGCGCGGCCGACCTGCCGCACTTCGACACCGGCCGCACGGAGACGCCGGCGACCAGCAACCCGCTGGGCGTCA
>JBAVRG010000001.1:0-11345 GCA_049694795.1 Mycobacteriales bacterium | reverse complement strand
GGCTGCCGGCGCTGCGGGACGTCGCGCGCGACCGCTCGGCGCGGCTGGACCGGCAGCCGGTGCCGGAGCGCGCCGTGCTGCTCGTGGACGGCCTGTTCCTGCAGGGGCTCGGGCTCCCTGCCGAGCTGACCGTGCACGTCGCGCTGTCGGCGGCCGCGCTGGCCCGCCGAGGGATCCCGTCCTGGCAGCTGCCGGCTTTCTCGTCGTACGACGAGCAGGTCCGACCGGGGGACCTGTGCGACGTCCTGGTGCGGGCCGAGGACCCGCAGCGACCCGCGGTCCGCTGGCCCTCCCCCTGACCCGTCACGACGGTCAGAGGCGGCGGTAGCGGGCCTCGAGGAACGACCACACCGCGAAGGCGAGCATGCCGACCACCGCCACGAGCAGCAGGACGGTGCCGTAGGCCTGCTGCGCGAGCGTCTTGAGCGCGGCGTCGAGGCCCTTGGCCTTGTCGGGGTCGTAGGTCCAGGCCGCCTCGACGAGGAAGGACCCCACGAGCGCGTAGACCAGGCCGCGGCCGGCCAGGCCGACGGCACCGGTGACCTCGACGAACCGGCGCAACCGACCGCCCGGCATCTGGAGCTTGTCGGTGAAGTCCTGCCGCACGCCCTTGACGAGCAGCACCAGCCCCCCGATCACGACCGCCGCGCCCACCGCGCCCACCAGCCAGCGGCCGCCGCTCATCTTCATGACCTCGGCCGTCGGCCGGCGGGCGTCCTGCGACCCGCCGCCGCTCGTCAGGAACCGCACCGTGGTCGCCGCCAGCGCGCCGTAGACCACCACCCGGCACAGCGACCAGGCACGCTTGAGCCACCGCTTGCGCTCGTCCTGCTCCTCGCGCCGGCCGACGGTTCCCTCGAGCAGCCGGAACCCCGCGTGGGCTGCGAACGCCACCGCCAGCGCCACGAGCAGCACCTGCCCGAACGGCTGGTCCCGCAGCGCCGCGAGGGCGCCGTTCTTGTCAGCCTGCCCGCCCCGGCCCAGCGCGACGCCCAGGGCGAGCAGCCCCACCGTCAGCCACAGCACCCCGCGTCCGACGATGCCCGCACGGGCACCCCACTCGGCTGCCGTGCTGCCCTCGGCCCTGCGCGCGGCCTGCTCCACCGTCATCGTCACGGGGGCGACGTACCCGGCAGAGGCGGTCCCCGATCCTGCGACCTTTCAGGCGCTCTCCAGCCATTGCGTGATGAGGCGGTGCGCAATGGACACGTCCGGCGGCAGCAGCGGCCTGCCCGACCGCAGCTCCGCTCGCGTGAACCAGCGCGCGTCCTCGAGCTCCCCGTCCCGCGGCTCCGGTACGGCGTCACCGTCGCACACGGCCACGAACCCGAGCATCAGGCTGGACGGGAACGGCCACGGCTGACTGCCCTGGTAGACCACGTCGCGCACGACCACACCGGTCTCCTCGGCGACCTCCCGCACCACGGCCTGCTCTGCGCTCTCCCCGGGCTCCACGAAGCCGGCCAGTGTTGAGTAGCGCCCGGCCGGCCAGACGGCCTGCCGGCCGAGCAGGCAGCGGTCCGCGCCGTCGCTGACGAGCACGATGACGGCAGGGTCGGTGCGGGGGAAGTGCTCGCTGCCGTCCTCGGGGCAGGTCCGCACCGCACCGCCCCGGACCGAGACGGTCGGCGCGCCGCAGCGCGGGCAGCGGGGATGGGCTGCGTGCCAGTTCGCCATCCCGACCGCGTGCACCAGCAGCCCCGCGTCGCGGTCCGAGAGCACCGACCCGACGTCGCGCAGCGAACGCGGCTGCGCACCGAGCCTGCGCGGCAGGGGCCCGCTCACGGCGAAGAACGCCTGCCCAGCAAGGCATCCGAGGTAGAGGCGGTCCCCCTCGGGGGCGTCGGAGGACGGCACGAGCACCAGGTCGGTGCCGTCCACGAGCGCCCTACCCTGGTCGTCGACGACGAGGACCTGGGCGGTGACCCAGGCCTGCTCCAGCGCCGCGTCGGAGCCACGGGTGGCGGCGTCACGGTCGACCGTCGCCCGTGACAGCGCCGGGGGCCTCACGCCGTCTCGACCGGGACCAGCGCCCGCACGCTGTCCGCCACGACCGCCGCGTCGCCGACGAGGACGGGTGTGAGCGCCGAGGGCGCGAGCCAGCACGCTGCGGCCTCGAGGACGTCGTCGACCGTCACCGCTTGCAGGGCCTTCTGGTGGTCCCGCAGCCAGTCCAGCCCGAGGCCGGAACCGGCCAGCTGCGAGAGCAGCCCGGCGAGACCGGCCTGGGAGGCGGTGCTCAGCGCCTGCGTGCCGAGGGCGTAGCGCCGGGCCTGGTCCAGCTCGGCCTGCGACACCGGGACGGTCGCGATCCGGCCGAGCTCGTAGAGCGTCTCGAGCAGCGCGGGGGCCGTGACAGCGGTGGCCACGTCCGCGCCGGCCACCAGCCGCGAGCCCGCCGACGGGTGGTCCAGGCCCGAGTGCGGCGAGTAGGTGTAGCCCTTGTCCTCACGGATGTTCGACACCCAGCGTGAGCTGAAGTAGCCGCCGAACACGAGGTTCGCGAGCGACGCGGCTGCGTAGTCCGCATCGGTGCGCGCCGGTGCCGCGCCGCCGAACCGGATGGTGGTCTGCACCGAGCCGGGGCGGTCGACCAGCAGGGCGACCCGGCCCGGCTGCTCAGGGGCCTTCGGCGTCGGCACCGCCTTGCCCGTCGCGGTCCAGTCACCCAGCGCCTTCGCCGCGAGCGCGGTCGCACGGGCCGGCGTCACGTCGCCGACGAGGGTGAGCACGCTGCCCTGCGGCACGACCCGGGCGGTGTGCAGCGCCCGCAGGTGCGCGGGCCGGACCGCTGCGACGTCCTCGCCCTCCGGCAGGTCCCGGGCGTAGGGGTGCTCGCCGTACATGCGCGCCATGAGGGCCTCGCGGGCGACCACTCCCGCGGAGCTGCGGTGGATCGCCAGCTCCTGCACCAGCCGGTCGCGCTCGCCCTCCACCTCGTGCTTGGGGAAGCTCGCGGAGGTCAGGACCTCCCCCAGCAGGCCGAGGAAGTCCCCGAGCCCGCTCGCGAGCACCGAGCCGCCGAAGCCGAGCCGGTCGGCGTCGGTGCTCGCCGACAGCTGGCCGCCCAGCGACTGCAGGTCGACGGCGAGCTGTGACGCGTCGCGCCGCGCGGTGCCCGACAGCAGCGTGTCGGCGAGCAGCGTCGCGCGGGCGACGTGGGACGCGCCGGTCTTGCCGCGCGGAGCGGCGAAGGGCACGCGCAGGCGCACCTCCACCAGCGGCACGCCGGACCGGCGGACCACGAGCACCCGCAGGCCGTTGTCGAGGACGGTGTCGGAGACCGACGGCAGCCGCAGCGGCTTGGGCTTGGCGAGCGCGGGGACGGTGCGGGTCACGCGGCACCTCCCGGGCGCAGCTCGAGGACGGCGCGGTTGTCGCGACGCAGGGTGGCGGCGGCCGCGACCACCTGCTCGGCGGTGACCGCAGACAGGTGCCCGGGCAGCTCGTTGAGCAGCTCCGCCCGGTCGCGCTGCTGCTCGAAGACCGCCGCGTGCGTGGCCCGGCCCAGGGCAGGGTCGACGTCGCGCAGGTAGCGGGACACCATGCGCGCCACGGTCCGCTGCACCTCGTCCTGACCCAGGCCGTCCGTCGCGAGCCGGTCGATCTCCTCGTCGACGGTCGTGATGATGCTGTCGACGCCCACCTCAGCAGGGTGGTGGACCTCGATCATCAGCGGCGTGGGGTCGCGGGCGTCGAGCGGGTCGCCCATGATCCCGACGTAGCCGCCGACGCTGGTGGCGGTGCGGTCCTTGAGCAGCAGCCGGTCCTGCAGGCGCGCGGCGTCGCCGTCGGTGAGGACCTCGGCGAGCACGACGTAGGGCAGGAAGCCCGCCAGGTCGGCGGGGTCCGAGGTCCGCCAGGCCATCGCCACGGCCGGTGCAGGGGCGAGCCGGTCCTCCACGAGGCTGCGCCGCTCGGCCGTCAGCTGCGGCTCGGCGAACGACGGCGGCGGCTGCACGGCCCGGCCCGGGATGTCCCCGAACTGCTCCTGCACCCAGGCCATCACCTGGTCCGGGTCGACGTCACCGGCCACCGTGAGCACGGCGTTGCCGGGTGCGTAGTAGCGGTCGAAGAACGACTGGGCGTCCTCGAGGGTCGCCGCTTCCAGATCGACGAAGGACCCGTAGCCGTCGTGGCTGTTGGCGAACGAGTCGAAGATGACCGGCGGCATCGACAGCCACGGGAAGCCGCCGTACGGGCGGTTCTGCACGTTGACGCGGATCTCGTTCTGGACGACCGCGACCTGGTTCTCCAGGTTCTCCTGGGTCAAGGCGACGCTGCGCATGCGGTCGGCCTCGAGGAACAGCGCGAGCTCGGTCGCGTTGCTCGGCAGCACCTCGTAGTAGTTGGTGTAGTCGACGTGCGTGGACCCGTTGAGGACTCCGCCGGCGCCCTGCACGTAGGTGAAGTGGTCGGTCTTCTTCAGGTTCGCCGACCCCTGGAACATCAGGTGCTCGAAGAGGTGCGCGAAGCCGGTGCGCCCCTCGGGCTCGCTGCGCATGCCCACGTCGTAGTAGACGGCCACGGCGACGACCGGGCTGGTCCGGTCGGGCAGCACGACCACGCGCAGCCCGTTGTCGAGGCGGCGGCGCTCGACGGCGTAGGAGAGGTTCGCGGTCCTGGCAGGGGCACGTGTCGGCACGCCCCGGACGCTAGTACGGCGGCCTGGACCGCGCCCCGTCGGCGAGCCGCATGGCTGCAGGCCGGGACCTAGCCTGAGCCGGTGCCCGAGCTGCTGCTCACCACCGTGATCGCCGCGTCCCCGGACGCCTGCTTCCTGCTGTCGTTGTCCGTCGACGCCCACACCAGCTCGATGGGGCGCTCCGGCGAACGGGCGGTGGCTGGGGTCAGGAGCGGCGTCCTGTCGCTCGGCGACAGCGTCACGTGGCAGGCCAGGCACTTCGGCGTGCCCTTTCGCATGACGTCGAGGATCACCGCGTACGACCAGCCGTCGCGATTCGTCGACGAGCAGGTGCGAGGGCCGTTCGCGGTGTGGTGGCACGAGCACCGGTTCGAGGAGCACGACGGGCGGACCGTCATGACCGACCTGGTCCGCTACCGCTCCCCGGCCGGACCGCTGGGAGCGCTCGTGGACCGGCTCGCGCTCGAGCGGTACATGCGGCGCCTGCTCCAGACTCGGAACGCCTGGCTGAAGGCCGAGCTCGAGGCGGGGTAGCGCAGCTCGTCTCAGGTGGTGTCGCTCACGACCTCGCCGCTGCGCAGCCGGACCCGCCTCGCCATCCGTGCCGCGACCTCGTCGTCGTGGGTGACGACGACGACGGTCACGCCCCGGCTGGCGTTGAGCTCGACGAGCAGGTCCACGATCTCCTGCGCGGTCGCGGAGTCGAGGTTGCCGGTCGGCTCGTCGGCGAGCACGACCCGCGGGTCGTTGGCGAGCGCACGGGCGATCGCCACCCGCTGCTGCTCGCCGCCCGACATCCGGCTCGGGAGGTGGTCGGCGCGGTCCTCGAGCCCGACGCTCGCCAGCAGCTGCGCCGCCTTGGCCCGCCGGTCGGCGCGGGACAGGCCCGAGCCGGCCATGGCGATCTCGACGTTCTCGGCCGCCGTCAGCGTGGGGATCAGGTTGAACTGCTGGAAGACGAACCCGAGCGCTTCGCGCCGCAGGCGGGTGAGCACCTTGTCGGAGGCCTGCGCGAGCGGCTGGCCGTCGAAGTCGACCCGGCCGGCTGTCGGGGTGTCCATTGCCCCCAGCAGCTGCAGCAGGGTGCTCTTGCCGGAGCCGCTGGGACCCTCGACGGCGACCAGCTCGCCGGCACCGATGGTCAGGTCGACCCCGCGCAGGGCGAGCAGCGTGGTGTCACCCCGCTCGTACCGGCGCTCGACGCCCTCCAGCTCGTACAGCGATGCGGTCATGCCCATCCCTCTCAGCCCAGGTCTCTCAGCGC
The DNA here is from genome assembly GCA_049694795.1 of Mycobacteriales bacterium. Lineage (GTDB taxonomy): Bacteria > Actinomycetota > Actinomycetes > Mycobacteriales > SCTD01 > RYN-111. The sequence goes on along the minus strand of JBAVRG010000001.1, from coordinate 5,436 downwards.
GACGGCCGGCGACAGCCGGGCAGCGCGCCAACCGCCCACCGCACCCGCGAGCACACCGCCGGCCAGGGCGCAGGCCATGCCCAGCGCGATCGTGCCGAGCGAGATCGGCGCGGTCAGCTGCACGGTCCGGGTCACCGCGCTGACCTGCTGGTGGAACAGCTCACCCACCGAGGATGCCCCTGCGGCCACCCCGGAGCTGGTCGCCGACAACGACGGGGAGAGCTGCTGGACCCCGAACGACGCGAGATAGCCGATCCCGATGCCGACAAGACCGCCGAGGACGCCGATCGCCACCGTCTCGGTGAGGACCTGCCCGACAACGCGACGCCGAGTCCACCCCACCGCGCGGAGCGTCCCGATCTCCCGGACCCGCTTCGCGACCGACGACAGCGTCAGCAGGACCGCGATCGCGAACGCAGCCAGCAGCACGATCCCGGCGAGCGCGCCCCCGAGGCGCGAGGCCAGCTGCTGGGCGTCGTGCAGACTGCCGGTGACCTTGTCGGCGACGTCCTTGCCCGTCACCACCTGGGCCCCGGGCAGCGCGGCGCGGATCTTGGCCGCGATCGCGTCGACCTGGCCGGCGTCCTTGACCTTGACAAGGACCTCGTTGACCCGCGTGGTCTTGCTCGCGAGCTGCTGCAGGGTCGGCAAGGAGAAGTAGACGTCCGCGCTGTTTCCGGTGAGCGTCGGGTTGACCAGACCGGTGACGGTGAACGTCTTGCCGTTGACCGAAAGGGTCTTGCCGACGGCCAGACCCTCCTTGCCGGCGTACGCCGTGCTGACGAGCACCTGGTCCTCCGCGCTGAGCCACGCGCCCTTCGACAGGTTCGCGCGCGTCACCAGCCCGGCGTCCGGGGACGACCGGTCCACCCCGGCGGCGACCCAGCTGCGGGTGGAGGTGTCGGTGCTGGGCGGGTCCACCACCTGCTGAATGGTGCGCAGCGGCGTGATGACGTTGGCCTCGTACTCCTGCAGGCGCGTGGGCAGGCACTCCTGGATGCGTGAGAAGCCGCCGAGCCGCCGGCCGCCATCGCGCGTGCCGTCAGGAGCACCCGTCGGCCGCGGGCCCCCGAACGACCCGAAGCCGCCCTTCGCGGCGACACAGGCCTGCACCGCCTGCTGCTCCGCCTCGGTCAACGGCGCCGGCCGCACCGTCGACGTGAGCTTCTCGCCACCGGTCTTCACGCTCGCGACGATCTGCGGCACCGTCCCGCTCTGGTGCTGCGCCTGCAGGGTCAGGGCCCCGGTCGCCTCGCTGACCCCAGAGATGCCGCGGATCACCGACAGCGCCTGGTCAGGGAACGTGATGAGCGTCCCTGCGAGGAAGAAGTCGTGCGTGAACCTCGTGCCGGGCTTGCCGAGCTTGGACAGGTCGGTCACCACGGAGCTGTTCTCGTTCAGCAGGGCGGTGGCATCGGCGTCGTCGAGGCTCGCGAGCGACTGCAGGCCGCCACCACCCCCGAAGCCCTGCCCCCCGCCGCCACCGAAGAACCCACCGCCGCGCTGACGGGTCGCCGAAGGGCTCGGGGTGGCGGAAGGCGTCGCTGACGCGGGGGCCACGGTGCGGGTGACGAGCACGTCGGTGCCCACCGACCTCAACGGCGAGAGCACGTCGCGCTGCGCGGCGTCGAGGCCCTGCGACACGCCCACGATGGCCATGACGAGCCCGACGCCGGAGGCGAGACCCAAGGCCGTGAGCGCGGTGCGGCCACGTCGGCGGCGCAGCTCGTTGGAGACGAAGAGCAGTGACGGCATGTGATCAGTCTGCTCACCTGAGCGACGAACTGGAGGCGCGCCGGCGCTGTGAGTGTCCTGTGAGTTGGCAGCCTTCCGACCAGAACGTGTTCTAGGTACGGTTCCCACCGTGACGGAGGCGTACGCGGGTTTCGAGGGCACGGTCGGCAGGACGGTTGCGGGGTCGACGCCGTACTGGCCGGAGCGGGCGAGCGCGAGGGGCAAGCCGAACGTCGTGGTGGTGCTCGCCGACGACCTGGGGTTCGCCGACCTCGGCTGCTACGGCTCGGAGATCGACACCCCGCACCTGGACGCGCTGGCCGCACAAGGCCTGCGCTACACCAACTTCCACGTCACGCCGATGTGCTCGCCGACCCGGGCAGCCCTGCTCACCGGGCTCAACCCGCACGCCGTCGGCGTGGGGCACGTGGCGCACTCCGACCCCGGGTTCCCGGGCTACGCGATGGAGCTCGCAGGCAACGTCGCGACCGCGGCGGAGATCCTGCGCGACCAGGGCTGGGCAACCCTCATGGTCGGCAAGTGGCACCTGGCGAAGGACAGCGACTGCAGCGACGCGGGGCCGCGGCACTCCTGGCCCTGCCAGCGCGGCTTCGACCGCTTCTACGGGTTCCTCGACGGGTTCACCAACCTGCACCACCCGCACCGGCTGGTGCAGGACAACACCGCGGTCGAGACCGACGCCTACCCCGAGGGCTACTACTTCACCGACGACATCACCGACCGGGCGATCGCCATGGTGAAGGCCACCAAGGCGGCCGATCCGAGCAAGCCGTTCTTCCTCTACTTCGCGCACGGGGCGGTGCACGCACCGTTGCAGGCGAAGGCCGAGGACATCGCCAAGTACGACGGCCGGTACCGCGCCGGGTGGGACGCGCTGCGCGCCGAGCGGTTCGCCCGCCAGGTCGCGATGGGCATCGTGCCCGAGGGCACCCGGCTGCCTCCACGCAACAGCGAGCGCGGCAACGACGTGCAGCCGTGGGACGACCTGCCGCCGGAGCAGCAGGAGCTGTTCGCCAAGTACATGGCCGTCTACGCCGCCATGGTCGACAACGTCGACCAGCAGTTCGGGCGCCTCATGGCCGCGCTCGACGAGCTCGGCGAGCGCGACAACACGATCGTGCTGTTCACCAGCGACAACGGCGCCTCCCGCGAGGGCGAGGTGGAGGGCACCACCGCCTACTACCAGCACCTGCTCGGGTCGACCGACCTCGGCGCCGACCTCGCCCGGATCGACCTCGTGGGTGGGCCGCAGACCACCCCGCACTACCCGCGCGGCTGGGCGATGGCCTCCGGCACGCCGTTCCGGCTCTACAAGATCAACACTCACGCCGGCGGCCACTCCGTCCCGATGATCCTGTCCGCTCCCGGCGCTCCCGCAGGGCAGGTACGGCGGCAGTTCGCGCACGTGACCGACGTGCTGCCGACGATGCTGGACCTGCTGGGTCTCGAGGCACCGACCGAGCGGAACGGCGTCGTGCTCAAGCCGGTCGCCGGCGCGTCGTTCGCCCCCAGCATCACCGACCCGGTCGCGCCCTCGACGCACCCGGAGCAGCACTACGAGATGGTCGGGCACCGCGGCTTCTACCGGGACGGCTGGGAGGCGGTCACGCTGCACCAGCCGCTCACCCCGTTCAGTGACGCGGAGTGGGAGCTCTACGACCTGCGCAACGACCCGACCGAGACGACCGACCTCGCGGCCGAGCACCCCGAGAAGCTGCGCGAGCTCGCCGCCGCGTGGGAGGCCGCGGCGCGCGCCAACCAGGTCTACCCGCTCGACGAGGGCAGCGGCACGAAGTTCCTGCAGCGACCCGAGCGGTCCGACGTCTTCGCCGAGCCGGTGACGATCCTGCCGGGGACCCCCACCCTGGAGCGCTGGCGCTCGCAGCAGCTGGTGGCCAACCGCGGGTTCCGCGTCACGGTGCGCCTGGCCTCGCTGGGCGAGGGCGTGCTGGTGGCGCACGGCGACCAGGGCGGCGGCTACTCGCTGTCCGTCGAGGACGGCGAGCTGCGGTTCCACCACAACGACGGGCGCGGCCGGCTGCGCCGGCTGAGCGCACCGGTCACCAGCGCCTCGGAGGTGGAGGCGGTGTTCACCGCTCCCGGAGGCGGCACGTGGTCGGTGGCGCTGGTCGTCGACGGCACCGAAGTGGCTGCCGGGGAGGACTTCCCGCTGCTGTTCCCGATGGCGCCGTTCCAAGGGATCGACGTCGGCATCGACCGCAAGTCGCCGGTGGTGTGGGGTCGCGGCACGTTCCGCTACAGCGGTGCGATCACGTCGGTGACCTACACCCCCGGGGAGCTCGCCCCCGACTCCCCCGTCGCGCTGCTGGACATGCTGCGCGAGATGGGGCGGCGGTTCGAGTGATCCGGGTCGAGGCCGGCGCCTTCGTCATGGGCTCGGACCGGTACTACCCGGAGGAGCGCCCCGCCCACGAGGTGCACGTAAGTGCCTTCGCGATCGCAGAGGCACCGGTGACGGTGGCCCAGTTCGCCGCGTTCGTCGACGCGACGGGTCACGTCACGACCGCGGAGCTCCCGCCACCTGGGTTCGACGTACCGGCCGGCTCTGCGGTCTTCACCCCACCCGCCGGGCCGGTCGACCTCGCCGACCCGTCAGCGTGGTGGTCGTGGGTGCCCGGCGCCTGCTGGCGGCACCCGACCGGCCCGGGCAGCGAGGCCGCGCCGGACCACCCCGTCGTGCAGGTCTCCTACGGCGACGCGCGCGCCTACTGCGCCTGGGCCGGGGTGACACTGCCGACGGAGGCTCAGTGGGAGCGTGCCGCGCAGGGTGCGCACTGCGGCGAGGCGAACGTCTGGCACGGCGCTTTCCCTTGGCAGGCAGGGGGTCTGGGGACGACATCGCCGGTCGGCACGTGGGCACCCAACCCCCTCGGGCTGGTCGACGCCGTGGGCAACGTGTGGGAGTGGACCTCCGACCCGTGGTCCCACGACCACACGCCGCGCTGCTGCGCCCCGGCCGAGGACCCGCTGGCTCCCGGCGTCGCGCTCCGGGTCGCCAAGGGCGGCAGCTTCCTGTGCAGCGAGGACTACTGCGCGCGCTACCGACCGGCGGCGCGGATGGCCATGGCGGAGGACTCGCCGTCCTGCCACCTCGGCTTCCGGGTCGCCTGCTGAGGCGCCCAGCAGCCGCTCGGCGATCTTCCTCTCGTGGGAAGGGACGATCGCGGGTCGGGCACCACGAGCGGTAGATCACCGGGCAGCGGGGATCGGGTGGCAGGACTGCGGGAACCGGCGTCGAAGATCTCGCGCAACAGCTCCGCAACAGCCCAGGAGACCCCGTGCTCTCGCCCCGCGTCCTGCTCCGTGTCGCTGTCGTCGGTGGGCTCACCGGTGCGGTCGGCCTGTCTGCCGCCTGGGCGGGCATCGGCATCGCGCCCGTACCCGCACCGGCCGCACCGGCCACCCGGGTGGTCGGCGCGGCCGACCTGCCGGCCGCCGACAGCACCGCCGTCAGCGGGGCGAAGGAGGACGGGGGCGACCAGCCGCTGCCCGGCCTCGCCGGCGGTGAGGCCCTCGTGGGCGCAGCCAAGATGTCCATCGCCCCACGACCCAAGGACATGGCAGCGCGCTTCCCGGGCGCCCGCTGGGAGACAGACCCCGCGGAGTGCAAGACCCTCGACCAGCACGAGGTCGACCGGCTCACCGGCGGCCACGCCACCG